>NZ_JBIARH010000028.1:0-102348 GCF_042889785.1 Streptomyces sp. NPDC002476
CACCGCGCAGCGAAGCGGGAACCCACCCGACACCGCAGCCTTCAACGGCGCGGTAGACGGGAATCGCCCTCGTTCACGGGGGCGAGGATGTCAAAACTGGGACAAGAACAAAGAGACGCCCTTTCCCGGCGGCATCGTGATCCCGGATGACGAGATGGGGCGGCTGCACAAGGTGGGCTTCGCCCAGGAGTTCGACATGAGGGGCAGCAGCTCGACCTTCAGCCACGACATGAACAGCGACGCGCCACCTGCGGTGAATGCCGCGGACCCCGGCCGCGACGGCGGCCGCGGGGACGTGTCGCGGGGCGATGAAGAGAACAGGTGAACATGCCGCACAAGACCTCTCGGTGTCTGTTGGTGGCGCTGACCGCCTCGATGCTCCTGAGCGCTTGCTCTGCCGCCGGCCGGGACCGCATCACGCGCGACCCCCTACCCGTACTGGGAGCGGGGAGCCGGCGCCCCCGAGGCCGCACGACGCCGCTCGCCGCTCCACCCCCTATTGCTCCCCAGGTCGTTACGACGGCGTGGTCACCCAGCACAGAGGCCACTGCTGATGGGTGGTTCGGGATTCTTCGACTCCACCGAGGCGAGACTCGTCCCAAGCCCCGTCGTGGTCTCAGCCGATGTGAGACACCACTCACCCGGCTCGCCATGCCCCAGTACGGAAGGCGTCGAATCGAAGGCGCAGGCACGCCGGCCACCGGGGCGGCGGAGCACATTGGTCCGGGCAGCAGGCGCCTGCCCGGTTGGTCACATGATGGTCCCAGCGGCAGGCGACGCCTCGCATCGCCCCAGGCCGGAGAACGAAGGACGACCGGGGCCGCCACCCCCCACAGGAGAGGCCCCGGTCGTCTTCCACGGGGCCGTAGGACGACCCCGTATTCCACTCAGCGCCGCCGCGGCGATTTCTGTCACACCACACTCTGTCCGAAGAATGTTGCAGGTTGTACAAGCCGTGGACGTACTCACGCGTAAGGTCGTAGCGTGCTGAGTCGCGCAGGGCGGCGAGGCAGTGATGACCAGCTGCTATTCAAGACGGCAGGGCAGGTTGAGGGAGTGCTGGGGGACGACGCTGAGCTGACCGCCGCCGTGCTCGCGGCGCAGGGCGGGGACGAAGATGCCTTCCGTACTGTGTACCGCGCCGTGCAGCCGCGTTTGCTCGGCTACATACGGACACTCGTGGGGGAGTCGGACGCCGAGGACGTGGCGTCCGAGGCGTGGCTGCAGATAGCCCGCGACCTCGACCGCTTCAGTGGCGACGCGGACCGGTTCCGCGGCTGGGCGGCGCGCATAGCCCGCAACCGCGCCCTGGACCATCTGCGGATGCGCGGCAGGCGCCCCGCCATAGGCGGCGACGAATCGGAGCTCTCGGACAGGCCGGCCGCGTCCGACACCGCCGACGAGGCGATGGAGGCCCTGGCCACCGGCAGCACGATGTCGCTCATCGCCCAGCTGCCGCAGGACCAGGCCGAGGCCGTGGTACTGCGCGTGGTCGTCGGACTGGACGCCAAGAGCGCGGCGCAGACGCTGGGCAAGCGGCCGGGGGCGGTGCGCACCGCCGCGCACCGGGGGCTGAAGCGGCTGGCCGAGCTGCTGCGTGTGAACGGTGCGAGCGGCGAGGGCGGCGCGAGCGGCGGAGAAGGCGCGGGGGGAACGGAACACGCGGACCGCGTGCGCGCGGATGATCCGGCGGACCAGGGCGCGACGCGCCGGACGACGGAGCTCGGTGCCGTGCCCGCCCAGCGTCCCGCACACCAGGGGCTGGCGGCCCCGGCCGGTGTGACGCATACGCGTCCTTGGACGCAGAAGGACATGTGATGGCCGACGAGCGGTACGAATGGCTTGACGAGGACGCGGCGGAGCACCTGCTTCGCGGCGAACCGGTCGCTTCCCTCGACGGTCACCGGGCTACGGAGGCGCAGGAGCTGGCGGCGGCACTGGAGGCCGTCGCCCGGACCGCCCGCCCGGCCGCCGGCGAACTGCCGGGCGAGGCCGCGGCGCTCGCCGCCTTCCGCGCCGCCGCGCACTCCGCGCCTTCCGTGCCCACGAACGCGGGCGATCTCGCCACGAGCGCGGAGACGCCGGGGCGCGCCGAGGTCACCGGACACGTGGAGGAGGTGGGCGAACCGGTCACGGCCGGCGTGCTCGACCCCGTCCGCATCCGCCCCGTCACCGGCACACCCGTCACCGGCACACCCGCCACCGGTACGGCCGCTTCGGCCGCCCCGTCGGCCGGGGGCTCCCCGGCGGCGGGCCGCGGCCGTGCCCGTACCCGTTCCCCGCGCCGGAACGGACCCGTGCGGTTCGGTCTGGTCGCCTCCTTCGCGGGCTGCGCGCTCGGTGGGGTGGCGATGGCCGCGAGCGCGGGCATGCTCCCCGGGCCGTTCGGCGAGCACACCCCCGGACCGGCGACCTCCGTGACGGCCGACGCGTCCCCCGACGGGGTCGGCTCACAGGACGTCACCGGCACGCACCCGCCCGCCGATCCGCCGGCCTCCCCGGACGCGTCGCCCTCCGCGCCCCGGACCGGCTCCTCCACCCCCGGCGACCGGGACACCGACAGGAGCGGCGAGGACACCGACCCCGGCAGCGGCGACGGCCGGACGGCCGGCCGCGGGCCGGATGGTTCCCCGCGCGGCAAGGCGTCCGGGAAGCCGGGGAACCGGACCTCCGGCCACTGGTACGCCGAGGCGAAGCGGGCATGCCGGGACTACCGCAACGGCGACCTGGACGACGACCGCAGACGCGCCCTGGAAGCGATGGCGAAGGGCGCCCGGAACCTGGAGCGGTTCTGCGACCGGATCCTCGCCAAGGGCGGGAAAGGGCAGAACGGGCAGAACGGGCAGGGTGATCAGGACGGGCAGGGCGGGCCGGGCGACGGCGACCGCACCGCCGAGGACGGCGACGACGACGGTCACGGCCGGGGCCAGGGTGTCGCGAACGAGCAGGGCGCGGGGAACGGGCGGAACCAGGCCCTCCCGGCGGCCCGGTTCACCACCGCCCCGAAGCGGCCGTCCGTGCCCCCGTCTCCGCGGCGGTCCGCGCCCCCGTACGCGTCACCGTCCGCCTCGTCCTACGCGGCACCGTCCCTCTCGCCGTCCACGATCCCGTTCGCGATCCCGCCCTCGGCGTACCGGGCGGCGGATGGTCCGGCCGCCGGCTCCTTCGGCCGCGAGCCGTGCGCACGGGGCTGCGGCAGCGCCGCCCACCACCAGGTGTGACGTTTTTCGAGGCCGTGACGCAGTACTGAATGCCGACTGGTCATCGGCAGCGCGACGAGCCGAGGTTCCCCCCGTACCTGTGGCTCAGCGCATCGGCGCGGGCGGGACATGTTCCCCCTGTCCCGCCCGCGCCACCCCGCTTCCGATCGGAGGCCACCCGACAGGCCCTCAGCCGTGGACGACGACCTTGTCCCCCTCCTTCACCTGGGCGAACAACGAGGCGATCTTCTGCTCGTCGCGGACGTTGACGCAGCCGTGCGAGGCTCCGGCGTAGCCCCGGGCCGCGAAGTCCGCCGAGTAGTGCACCGCCTGACCGCCGCTGAAGAACATCGCGTACGGCATGGCCGTGTGATAGATCGTCGACACGTGGTGCCGAGACTTCCAGAAGACGGAGAAGGTGCCTTCGCGGGTCGGCGTGTACTGGGAGCCGAAGCGGACGTCCATCGACGAGACGACCCGGCCGTCGATCATCCAGGACAGCGTGCGGCTGTTCTTGCTGATGCACAGCACCCGGCCCGTCATGCAGCGCTTGTCCGGCTTGGCGACGGGCAGGGTGGCCGGCGGGTGCAGTTCGGTCGCCGTCGGCGGACGCGTCATGCCCAGCAGCCGCTGCCAGGTGACGGTGTCCGTCTCGCCGGTGGCGGCCAGGCCGCGCTTGGTCTGGAAGGACCGTACGGCGGTGGCCGTGACCGTGCCGTAGTAGCCGGTGGGGGAGCGGTCGAAGTGACCGATCTGCCGCAGCCGGGCCTGGAGCTCGCGCACCCGGTCCCCCTGGGTGCCGCTCGCGATCAGTGGTGTGCCCTGCGGGTCCGGTTCCGTCGGCGGCTCGGGCGTGGCGGTCGGCCCGGTGGTCGCGGTGGCCGTCGGGGAGGCCGACGAGGGTGCGGCCTGCGGGGACGTGGCCGACGCGTCCGGGGACGCCGACCGCCGCGCGACGGGCTTGGCGTCGTCGCTCGGCGCGGACCCGGGCGGTGCCGGCGGCGGTGCCGGCGGCGGTGCCGAGCCGTCGGCGGCCGGCGCCTCGCAGCCGACGGTCGCGACGGCCACGGCGAGCACGGCCAGCGTCGCCTTGGCCGTGGCCCGTGCCCAGCCCTGTCTCCCGCGCCCCGCCCGATCTCTGCCGCTCGTCCGTGCGGTGGGCGGTGCGGTGTCCTGCGACCCGAGCGGTGCCCCGCCCCGCGACGCGTCTGCCGTGGTGCTTCGTATCATCTCGGTCCCCTGCTCCTCCGGGTTGCTCCGGTGTCCCCAAGGAACGGTTCCCGCCCTCCCCGGTTGCCAAAGCCCGCACATGGCGGGGCAAACCCGCGCATGATGGGGGGAGGCGGTCACGACGACCCCGGGCCGGGCGGGTGCTGTGAGCAAGGTCCCAGCGTCCGCCCCTCCATCGGCCTCGTGCCCGCCGATACAGTCCGTCGCGGGAACCCCATCATTCATTACCAGAAAGTAGCTTGTGGTCGACAAGCGGCTTGGTGAAGCAGCTTCAGCGGGAGGCACAGCAGATGACGCGTGAGTCGGAGTCGGGACTGCCGATCGAGCCGGTGTACGGGCCGGACGCACTCGACGGCTGGGACCCGGCGGAGAAGCTGGGGGAGCCGGGCTCGTACCCGTTCACGCGCGGTGTCTACCCGACGATGTACACCGGCCGCCCGTGGACGATGCGGCAGTACGCGGGCTTCGGCACGGCCACCGAGTCCAATGCCCGGTACAAGCAGCTGATCGCCAACGGCACCATGGGGCTCTCCGTCGCCTTCGACCTCCCCACCCAGATGGGCCACGACTCCGACGCGCCCATCGCGTCCGGCGAGGTCGGCAAGGTCGGGGTCGCGATCGACTCGGTCGACGACATGCGGGTCCTGTTCGACGGCATCCCGCTGGACAAGGTGTCCACGTCCATGACGATCAACGCCCCGGCCGCCCTGCTGCTGCTCCTGTACCAACTGGTCGCGGAGGAACAGGGCGTCGGCGCCGAGAAGCTGACGGGCACGATCCAGAACGACGTGCTCAAGGAGTACATCGCGCGCGGCACGTACATTTTCCCGCCGGGCCCCTCGCTCCGCCTGATCGCGGACATCTTCAAGTACTGCCGGGCCGAGATCCCGAAGTGGAACACCATCTCGATCTCCGGATACCACATGGCGGAGGCTGGTGCCTCGCCCGCGCAGGAGATCGCGTTTACGCTCGCCGACGGCATCGAGTACGTCCGCACCGCCGTCGCCGCGGGCATGGACGTCGACGACTTCGCGCCCCGCCTCTCCTTCTTCTTCGTCTCCCGTACGACGATCCTCGAAGAGGTCGCGAAGTTCCGCGCCGCCCGCCGGATCTGGGCCCGGGTGATGAAGGAGGAGTTCGGCGCGAAGAACCCCAAGTCGCTGATGCTGCGCTTCCACACCCAGACGGCCGGGGTGCAGCTGACGGCCCAGCAGCCCGAGGTCAACCTGGTGCGCGTCGCGGTCCAGGGCCTGGCGGCGGTCCTCGGCGGCACCCAGTCGCTGCACACCAACTCCTTCGACGAGGCGATCGCCCTGCCGACCGACAAGTCCGCCCGCCTCGCGCTGCGCACCCAGCAGGTCCTGGCGTACGAGACGGACGTCACGGCGACCGTCGACCCGTTCGCCGGTTCGTACGTCGTGGAGAAGATGACGGACGACGTCGAGACGGCGGCCCTGGAACTGATGCGGAAGGTCGAGGACCTGGGCGGCGCGGTGCAGGCGATCGAGCACGGCTTCCAGAAGAACGAGATCGAGCGCAACGCGTACCGGATCGCTCAGGAGACCGACAGCGCCGAACGCGTGGTGGTCGGTGTCAACCGCTTCCAGCTCGACGAGGAGGAGCCGTACGAGCCGCTGCGCGTCGACCCGGCGATCGAGGCGGAGCAGGCGGCCCGCCTCGCGAAGCTCCGCGCGGAGCGCGACCAGGGCGCGGTGGACGCGGCGTTGACCGAGCTGCGGAAGGCGGCGACGGGCGCGGACAACGTCCTGTACCCGATGAAGGACGCGCTCAGGGCGCGGGCCACCGTCGGCGAGGTCTGCAACGCGCTGCGGGAGGTGTGGGGGGCGTACGTGCCGACGGACGCGTTCTGAGGCGTTCCGGGGCCGCCGCTCACCAGAATTCACCGCCTCCCCGGGAATTCACCGCTCCCGTCTGGACGGAGTGTCGTACCCACGTGCGACACTCCGTTCATGCTGGGTGTCACCGACCTTCCTGCCTACCTCGCCGGCCTGGCAGTGATCGTGCTGCTGCCGGGACCGAATTCGCTGTACGTGCTGTCCGTCGCCGCCCGGCGCGGGGTGCGCACCGGGTACGTGGCGGCGGCCGGGGTGTGGACCGGGGACACCGTGCTGATGACCCTGTCCGCGCTGGGCGCCTCGTCGCTGCTGCGGACCACGCCGGTGCTGTTCGCCGTCGTCAAGTTCGCCGGTGCGGGCTATCTGGCCTGGCTGGCCATCGGCATGCTGCGGTCGGCGGTGGCGATGTGGCGCGAACGGCACCGGCGGGTGGCCGAGCTGACGGAGGAGAGCGCGGGGGCGGAAGCCGCCGGGGCGATGGAGCGGCCCTACCGCCGGGCCCTGGTGATCAGCATCTTCAACCCGAAGGCGATCCTGTTCCTGATCTCGTTCTTCGTGCAGTTCGTCGACCCCGGTTACGCGTATCCGGCGCTGTCGTTCCTGTTGCTGGGCACCCTGCTCCAGATAGCCAGCGCCCTCTATCTGTCGGTGCTGATATTCGGCGGCACCCGCCTGTCCGCCGCGTTCCGCCGCCGAAGGCGGCTGTCGGCGGGCGCGACCTCGGCGGCGGGGCTGCTGTTCCTCGGGTTCGCGGCGAAGCTGTCGCTCAGCAGCGTGTGACGGCGTATCTGGTATCCAGGGTGTCCCTGGTGTCCTGGTGTCTTGGTGTCCCCGAGTCGTCGTCCTCGCGAGGGCGCCCACGGCGTGCGGGAGCGCGCGGGGGAGTACATGCGGGGCGTGTGGTGTGTGCTGCCCGTGAGGAGTCGTCCATCTTTCGTTGCTTATGGTGACGAACTCCTCACGTGCTGCCGTCGCTGCCTCTACCGTGAAGGGGTTTTCCGCTTCACTTGGCACAGCGCGAAAGGTGGTCAACCATGGCTACGCGCAAGGAGATCGACGGCTCCGAGGGCGTCCCGCAGTTCTACGGAAGCGAACTCCGCTTCAAGCGGGAGCAGGCGGGACTGACGCTCGAAAGACTGCTCGACGGCAGCTACTACGGCATCACGTATCTGAGCGAGATCGAGCGGGGCTACCGTCGCATGCCCATGGACCTGGCCCAGCACGTGGACCGGGTGCTGGGTACGGACGGGTTCTTCGAGCGGCGCTGCGAAGACGTGCGCAAGGCCAAGAGCAAGGGGCATGCCGCGTACTTCTTCCAAGTGGCCGAGGCGGAGCTTCGAGCGCGCACCATCAACCATTGGTCCAACGCCCTCTTCCCGGGACTGCTTCAGACCAAGCCGTACGCACACTCGGTCATCCGCTCCGCGCATCCGTTGGACACGCCGGAAGAGGTCGAGGCCAAGATCGAGGCTCGGATGCGGCGCGCCCGGATTCTCGACGACCCCAAAAAGCCCGAGTACTGGGCCGTCATGCACGAGTCTCTGGTGCACCAACCCATCATTCCGCCTGAGGAAATGGCTGAACAGCTGGAGCACATCGCCGCATTGGTGCGGAGCGGCCGTATTGTCACGCAGATTCTGCAGTGGAATGGCCCGACCCGCCCCTTCACTGAGCTACCGCTTTTCTTTATGGACTTCGACGACGAGCCCCCACTTCTCTACACCGAGGGCCCCTACCACGGTCAGACCATTGACGATCCATCGGTCCTGATGAAGTACCGCAAGGCATACGATCGGCTGAGGGCCGCCGCCTTGCCGCCAGAGGTGTCCCTTGCCCTGATCGAGAAGGCGGCTGAGGAGTACCGGAATGGCCAGCATCGGTCTTGACCTCGACGCCGCTACCTGGCGCAAGAGCAGCTACAGCAACGGCGACGGCGGAGAATGCCTCGAAGTAGCCGATGAGTTCGCGCGCTGGCGCAGCAGCTCTCACAGCAACGGCAGCGGCGGTGACTGCCTCGAAGTCGCGGACGGCCATCTCGGTCTCGTCCCCGTCCGCGACTCCAAGCGCCCCGACGGGCCGGTGCTCGTGCTTCCCGCGTCCGCGTGGACGCCGTTCGTCGAGTCGGTCAAGGCGGCCTGACCATCACCGCGCCTTGACGCGACCCGGCCCCGACTCTCTCGTACGACGTCCGCACCGCCCGGCGGCTCCATCGGTCCCGTTGCCGACGGCGCGCACGCGAGGCCGTGCCGACGACGGGACAGCCCTTAGATGCGCCGGGACCCTTATGCGGCGTGGCGGTGCGGGGTGAGGTCGATGGTCAGGTCGGCGTCGAGCGCGCGGGCCAGGCGGCGCAGAAGGGGGATGGTGGGTACGGTGCCGCCGCCTTCGATACGGGAGATCTGCGGCTGCTTCATGCCGCAGCGCTCGGCGAGTTCGGTCTGCGACAGGCCGAGGGCGGTGCGCCGGTCGTACACCATCTGGCCCAGATCGTGGGCGAGTTCGGCTTCCTCGTAGAGGCGGTCGTACTCGGGGTTGTCCTCGGTCGCCTCACCCAGGAGCGCGCGGTGGCGGCGGGTCTTCCACTCGGCGTGGTTCATGGTTGGTCCTCCTTGATGTCGCGGCTGTAGGCAGCGTGCTCACTGGCCGGCTCATGGCGGGCCTCTCAGATGGACTGGGCCACCTGCGCGCGCTCGACCTCCGCGGTTTCGCGCATCCTGGTTTTGCGGAACACGGTCAGGAGCACGACGCGGCGACCGGGTGCGATCCAGTAGGTGATGCGCTGGGCGTTGCCGTCAAGGTCGAAGCGTAGTTCGCGGAGCTTGGCGCCGAGATGGCGCGTGTAGGGCTCGCCGAGCGTGGTGGCGTTCGCCGCGAGCCGGTCCACTTTCTGCTCGACGAGGACGTACTGGCGGGCGGGGATGCCCTCCAGCTAGAGCCGCACCTCGGGCTCGATCCCGATTGCGTACCGCTCACCGTCGACCATAACAGGAATGATATATGGCGGCGATGATATGAGTCCCGCGATGTCGACCCCTGGCCGGTTCGATCGCGCGCCGACATCGCCAGTAAACGCCCCAGGGGCCCTATCGAACGTTTGCTCGATAGGGCCCCTGGGGTCCTCCGCGAGCCTGCTTCGCGCCTCGGGCCCCCGCGCAGCCCGCCCGGCGGGCGCCCCGTCAGCCCGTCGCCGCTCGCTTCAGTGTGCGGGCCTTGCGGGCGAGTCGGCGGACCGTCGCGTTGCGCGGGATGAACGCGAGCTGCTGGGGCACGGCGCCCGGCAGGCCCAGCGCGGTCAGCCGGCGCCGCTTGAAGTAGCGCCGGATGTCGTCCCGGTACCGGCTCAGGTAGCGCTCGGCCTCGGGCCGCAGGCCGACCTGGAGCTGCGGCTGCATGGCGTAGCCGACGGCGCTGATCAGCCCGGTCGGCTTCCCCCGGACCTCGTCGGCGGAAGGCAGTGACCAGCCGGTGACGGCGGACGGGTCCTCCAGGTCGGGCAGCAGCGCGTCGACGATCGTCAGCGGGACGCGGTTGCTGTTCTGGTACGGGGCGAGCCGCTCCAGCACGGTGTCGGTGCCGACGCGGGCCACCGGGAGCCCGTAGAACGACGCGGCGGTCAGCAGCGCGGTGGAGAAGCAGCCGACGACCAGGGCCGGCCGCATGGTCCCGAACAGCGTCTCGGCGAGGACGGGGCTGTCCAGGACGGTCAGGTCGGCGCCGAGCCGTTCCGCCTCCAGTTCCAGCAGCCGCGCCCAGTGGGCCGGTGCGCTGGGGTGCGGCTTGAAGACGACCCGGGTGTGGCCGAGGGCGACGGCGCCGCGCAGCATCCGCGCGTGCAGCTCCTCCTCCTGCTGAGGCGTGAGGATGCCCAGCGTGGAGAGGTACTGGCCCAGCAGCAGGGCCGGTGCCGGTGCGGGCCCGGCGGAGGCGGGGGAAGCGCCGAACATGGCGTCCAGCGAGGTCTCCAGTGAGGTCCCCAGTGACGCGTCCGGCGAGGCGTCGAGGGCCGCCGATCCGGCCAGTTCGTCCAGCACCTCCAGGAAGACATCGGTCGGTACGACCTCGGACTCGACGCCGAACTCGGTGAGCAGCAGCGGTCGCAGGCCCGGCACCAGGTCCAGATGGAGCAGCCTGCGGATGCGGGTGCCGAGCAGCTGGTCGAGCCTGCTGCGGGTCGGACCGTAGCTCATCAGGCCGTCGGCGTAGATGTGCACGGGGCTGTCGCCGAAGATCACGGCGAGGGCCTGGGCGGGGTTGGCCTGGATGGACTCGCAGGCGATCTCGACGGGCCCGTCCCCGAGATGCCACTCCCTGCGCACGGCCCGCTGCCACAGCGAGGCGTCCTGCTCCCGTGGCGACCATCCGGCGGGGTGGAACGGACGGATGAATTCGTTCCAGGAATACACGTCGTCGAATTCGGACTCCAGTTTCTCGAAACCGGGCCTGCGGTGGAGCGGTGTGCCCAGTTCGGGAGAGGCGGAGGTGTCACTCACGACGAGAATGCGACGGTGTTCGGACCGGGGACCGAACTGGCCCGCGCGCAATGCGGCGACGACCGTCGCGGCGGCGTACTGCGTGCACGCGGAGAAGATCTGAGTGGTGGACCGGCCGGCCGGCGCCGTGTACGTACCGGACATCAGGCCGCGACCTCCCGCGAAACGGAGCGGCGGCGTACCCGGCGCAGCCGGTCCGCACGGCGGTCGCCCAGCGAATTCAGCGTGTCCGCGAGAATGTCCTGGGGCATGCGCCGCAGAGAGGCCGCGCTCAGGGTGCGCAATTTCCGTGCCACTGCTGGTTCGAACCTTTCGATGGATTCCAGGTGGTGCGCCATGACCGCGCAATAGGTCCGTACGGCCTTCGGCAGCAGCCGGTCGGCCTCCGGATCCTGTGCCGTTTCTTCGAGCACCTGGTCGAAGGCCCGGATGAAGTCGAGCTGTCGCACGTCGCCGATCTGCGTGAGCGAGGACGCCACCCCGCGCCGGTAGAAGACCCCCTGGAGCCCGACCACCGCGAAGGACTCGGCCTCGCGGTGCAGGCGCCAGATCCAGGGCCGGTCCTCGGCGGTGCGCAGCCCGTCCCGGAAACGGAGCAGCCCCGATTCGACGAGCCGGCGGTGATAGGCGCCGGCCCAGGCGTACGCGTAGTCCACGGGCGTCGACCGGTCGGCCGGCAGGATCACGTCGCGCGGCCGCATGACGGTGTCGCGCAGGCCGTGCGGGACCTGGTGGACCGTGCGCGTCCGGTCCGTGAACTGCACATGGTCCGTACGGACGAAGTCGCAGCCCAGGGCGGTGATGGCGGCGAGCAGCCGCTCGAAGTAACCGGGAACCACCCAGTCGTCGCCGTCGAGGAACGTGAGGTATTCGCCCCGCGCCGCGTCGATCCCGGTGTTGCGGGCGGTGGCCAGGCCCCCGTTCGTCTCGTGTCCGACCAGGACGGCACCGGGGATCTCGCGCTCCGCGCGCGCGAGGATCTCCGGCGTCCCGTCGGTCGAACAGTCGTCGACGAGAATGAATTCGAAATCCTCGCGGGCGTTGGCCCGCAGACTTCGCAAGGTATCGGGAGCATATGCCTGCACGTTGTAGAACGGCACGATGACGGAGAGCTTGACCACGTGCCACACGCTAGGCGCGGGGTCGTCATTTGCCTTTGCCCCGGAAAGGACGACAGGTGAACGAAGAATGTCGAAATGATGAACCGGATCGATTGCCCGCCCCGTGCGGGGTTTTCGCGAGGGTGATTCGCCGATCGTCGGCGGGCTGTTAACCAGCTGTTGCGGTCGCGTTGGGCCGCGAATCGAAATGCCTTCCTAAGTTCTGGGGCGTGGCTCCACGTACCGATAAGACGACCGCCCTCCGGGTAGCCGTGCTCGCCGACTCCGACACCCGGTGGAAATGGGGCGCGCTCACCGCGCGCCGACTCACCGCCGACGACCGGGGTGGTCCGGCGCAGCGCGTCGAGATCAGCGGACTGCTGCTGCGCGGCCGGGCCACCCCGACCCCGCGCCAGCTCGCCGAGGTCGGAGACGTCGGCATCGCGTCCGACCGGGTGCGCGAGGTCACGGCCGTCGAGTTCCTGCACGCGGTACGGGACGAGGGGTACGACGTCGTCGTCCTCGCCCTCGTCGGGGGAGCCGTCCAGGCGATGCTGCACGGGCTGGCCGCGCTGGGCCCGGCGGCCCGGCCGGTGCTCGTCACCGGCTATGTCGGCGTCGTCTACGAGAAGCTCGCCGACGGGCTGCTGCTGCGGCACGGCGCGGACGTCGTGCTCGCCAACTCCCGCCACGACGCGGAGCGTTTCCGCGCGGTGTACGAGGGGGTCGGCGCCGACGCCTCGGCCGTCACGGAGGCCGCCCTGCCGTTCCTCGGCGGCGAGCCGTACCGCCCGAAGGAGGGCCGCGACACCGTCGTCTTCGCCGCCCAGCCCTCCGTTCCGGCCTCCCGCGCCGAACGCACGTACCTGCTGCGCCGACTCGTCGAGCACGCCCGGCTGCACCCGGACCGCGAGGTGCTGCTGAAGCTGCGGTCCAAGCCGGGGGAGCACACCACGCACATCGAGGAAATCCCGTACCAGCGGCTCGCGGAGAGGATCCCCGGCGGGCCGCCGCCCAACTTCCGTCTGGTGTACGGGCACATGGGCGAGGTCCTGGACGGCGCCGACCTGCTGGTCACGGTCTCCTCGACGGCCGCCCTGGAGTCCCTGCACCGGCGCATCCCGACCGCGGTCCTCACCGACCTCGGCGTCCGCGAGGCCCTCGGCAACCACCACTTCATCGGCTCGGGCCTGCTCACCTCCTGGGACCGCCTGGACGGTGGCCACCGCCCGGAGCCCGACGCCGGATGGCTGGCCGGTCAGGGGGTCGCCGCCGACGGTACGTACGCCACCGCCTACGACGCCGCCCGTGCCCGCGTGGAGGACCTGCTCGCCGCCGGGCGGCTGCCCGGGATCGCCCCGTACTACACGCCCGCCACCGCCCCCGGCTACCTCCCCGGCATCCTCGCCCGCCACCACCTGGGCCCCGACGGCCGCCCACTGCCGGGCGCGCAGCGGCCGCGCGAGACCGGCGGGCTGCGCGGCGCGGTCCGCGAGGCGGTACGGGAGGCGGCGCGGGGCGCGTACCGGCAGGGCGTCCAGCGGGTCGCCCCCGTCATCCGGCGGATGGGCGAGCTGTGACCGCCGCACCCGGGGCCCCCGGACCCACCACCGCGGCGTCCGGCACCGGCGCTTCCGGAGCAGCCTCGCCGACCACCCCCGGGCCCGCCGCCACCGAGGCCGGACCCGCCGCCCCGTACCCACCGTCCACCGACCTCACCACCCACCGACCCCGACTCCAGGAGCAGCGATGACGCCGCCCACCGTGCTCGCCGTGATCCCCGCCCGCGGCGGATCCAAGGGCGTCCCGGCCAAGAACCTCGCCCAGGTCGGCGGCGTACCGCTGGTCGCCCGCGCCGTACGCGCCTGCCTCGCCTCCCACGAGGTCACGGACGTCGTCGTGACGACCGACGACGCGGCCATCGCGGACGCCGCCCGCGCGGCCGGTGACACCTCCGGCACCCCGGAGCGGCTGCACATCGTGCGGCGCCCCGCGGCCATCGCGGGGGACCGGGCGAGCAGCGAGGACGCGGTGCTGCACGCCCTGGACGCGTACGAGGCGATGCGCGACCGCGCCGCCGACGTGGTGCTGCTGGTCCAGTGCACCAGCCCCTTCGTCGTACGGGAGGACATCGACGGCGTCGCCGCCGCGGTCGCCCGCGAGGGAGCCGACACGGCGGTCACGGTCGCCCCCTTCCACGGCTTCCTCTGGCGCGACGGCAGCGCCCCGGCCCTGGAAGACGGCAACCACGGCGTCAACCACGACAAGTCCGTCCGCCAGATGCGCCAGGACCGCCCCGAGGACCTGCTGGAGACCGGCGCCGCGTACGCCATGGACGTCACCGGATTCCGCGCCCACCGCCACCGCTTCTTCGGCCACACCGCCCTGGTGCGCACCGACCCCGCGCGGGTCCTGGAGATCGACGACCCGCACGACCTGGCCCGCGCCCGCGCGCTCGCGCCGCTGCTGGACCCCTCCCCGCTGCCCACCCTCGCCGACGTCGACGCGGTCGTCCTCGACTTCGACGGCACCCAGACCGACGACCGGGTCCTCATCGACGCCGACGGACGCGAGATCGTCGCCGTCCACCGCGGCGACGGCCTGGGCATCGCGGCCCTGCGCAAGGCCGGGCTGCCGCTGCTGATCCTCTCCACGGAACAGAACCCGGTCGTCGCGGCGCGCGCCCACAAGCTCCGCATCCCGGTCCTGCACGGCATCGACCGCAAGGACCTGGCCCTCAAGCAGTGGTGCGACGAACAGTCCATCGCCCCCGAACGCGTCCTCTATGTGGGCAACGACGTCAACGACCTGCCGTGTTTCGCACTCGCCGGCTGGCCCGTCGCCGTCGCGAGCGCCCACGACTCGGTGCGCGCCGCGGCGCGTGCCGTCACCACCACGCCGGGCGGCTCCGGCGCGATCCGCGAGATCGCCGCCTGGCTGCTGGGCCCCGCTCTCACGAACCCCACCGAGTCCCCCAAGTGATCCCGGGTCCCCCCAAGACCCACACCCCGAGTTAAGGAAACAACACCTCATGAGCACCTCCCGCCTGCGCACCCTCGGCACCCGCACCGCGGGCCCCGGCCGCCCCGTCTACGTCACCGGTGAGATCGGCATCAACCACAACGGTGACCTCGACAACGCCCTCGCCCTGATCGACGTGGCCGCCGAAGCCGGCTGCGACGCCGTCAAGTTCCAGAAGCGCACCCCGGAGATCTGCACCCCGCGCGACCAGTGGGACATCGAGCGCGACACCCCCTGGGGCCGCATGACGTACATCGACTACCGCCACCGCGTCGAGTTCGGCGAGGACGAGTACCGGGCCATCTCCGAGCACTGCGCCCGGCGCGGCATCGACTGGTTCGCCTCCCCGTGGGACACCGAGGCCGTCGCCTTCCTGGAGAAGTTCGACGTGCCCGCCCACAAGGTGGCCTCGGCCTCCCTCACCGACGACGAGCTGCTGCGCGCCCTGCGGGCCACCGGCCGCACCGTCATCCTCTCCACCGGCATGTCGACCCCGAAGCAGATCCGGCACGCGGTCGAGGTCCTCGGCTCGGACAACATCCTTCTCTGCCACGCCACTTCGACGTACCCGGCCAAGGCCGAGGAGCTGAACCTGCGGGTCATCAACAGCCTCCAGCAGGAGTACCCCAACGTCCCGATCGGCTACAGCGGCCACGAGACCGGCCTCCAGACGACCCTCGCCGCCGTGGCCCTCGGCGCCGTGTTCGTCGAGCGTCACATCACCCTCGACCGCGCCATGTGGGGCTCCGACCAGGCCGCCTCCGTCGAGCCGCAGGGCCTCAGCCGCCTGGTGCGCGACATCCGCGCCATCGAGGCGTCGCTCGGCGACGGTGTCAAGAAGGTGTACGAGTCCGAGCTCGGCCCGATGAAGAAGCTCCGCCGGGTCGCGGGCGTCGTCGCCGAGAACGAGGCCGTCCCGGCCGCCGAGCCGGTCGCGGTCTGACGGGCCGACCGGTGAACCTCGCCTTCGTCGAGAGCCCGGTCCAGCTCCTGAACGTCCTGGAGTGGGCCTACGCAGAGGGAGGCGACGACCACGTCCTGGCGGACGTCACGGTCGTCGTCCTCCCCCCGGTCGACCCGATGTCGCGCGGCCAGCTGCGCCGGATGGCGGAGCTGGCCCGCGACGAGGGCGTCAACGTCCGATGGCAGGAGGCGCGCGGCGGTGCGGGCGCGCCCCTGAAGACCCTGCGCGCCCTGACCGGACTGCTGCGTGGCGCGGACCGGATCGTCATAGGGGACCCGTTCTCCCGTTACGTCCAGCTCCTGCTGACCATGGTCCGCGCCCGCCGCCTCACGGTGGTCGACGACGGCACGGCCACCATGGAGTTCGTCGCCCAGCTCGCCCGCGGCGAACGCCTGGTGCGCTGGCACCGCAAGGGCAGCCCGGGCCCGCGCGAACTGGTCCTGGCTCCGGTCACGGCCCGCGCCCGCAGCCGCTTCACCCCCTCCGCGACGCGTACCGTCGAGGTCTTCACGGCGATGCCGGTCGAGGCCCCGCCCGGTGTCACCGTCACCCCCAACACCTTCACCTGGACCCGCGCCCGCTTCGGCCCGCCGCGGCTCACCAAGGGCGCGGACATGGTCGGCACCTCCCTCGTCGAGACCGGCGTGGTCGACCAGGACCGCTACCTGGAGGCCGTCGCCTCCCTGGCCCGCACCCACCAGGCCGCCCGCTACTTCGCCCACCGCCGCGAGTCCACCGAGAAGCTCCACGCCCTGGAGGCGGCCACCGGCCTGGAGATCGTCCGCCCCGACCTCCCCCTCGAACTCATCGCCCGCCGCGGCCCCATCGGCCGCACCGTCCTGAGCTTCCCCTCCACGGTCGTCCACACCCTGCCGCTCGCCCTGGCGGGCACGGAGGTCAGGGTCGCGGTCTGCGACATAGCCCCGGAATGGCTCCGCGACACCGCCTCCCCCCGCGCCCACGGCTTCCTGACCGGGGTCACGGAGACCGCCCGCGACGTCCAACGCCTGGCGCCCTGGCGGGCGACGGCGGTCGGGGAGGCGTGAGAGCGGTCTGACGCGGGTCCGACGGGAAACGGCGCGGGACACCGCGCGTGATCGGACCGTGCCTCCGGGGCACCACCACGGGGTGCCCCGGACGGCTCGACGGGGACGCGGCGCGCGCCCGTGCCCTCAGGCGTTCCGGCGCTCCAGCATGCGGGAGAGCAGGTTGCGGGTGGCCCGCTGCACGTGCGGGTTCACGAAGCCGGGCTCGTAGAGCGCCAGCGGCCAGTAGAACGTTCCGGCGACGAAGACGTGCGTGCCCCGCTCGTCGACGCACAGGCTGGTGTTCTGCACGGTATGGCCCCGGCCCAGCCGGTCCTTGTAGGGGGACGCGGAGAGCAGCGTCTGCGTGGTGCCCGCGGGCCGGGGCATGGCCGGATTGCAGCCGTCGGCCTCGACGGCGATCAGGTCGGGAATCCTGTCGCCGTCGCGCAGACCGGTGCCCGACCAGAACCAGTGGCCGCTCTCCCGGACGACCAGGGGCGCGGGCGTCTTGAGGATGCCGTTGTACTGGACGCCGAGCAGCCTCTGCTCCGCGTGCCGGCGCTTCGTGCCGAGGTCGCGCCACCGCACCGTGGGCCCGCTCGGCCCCGGTTCGGGGTCGATGGCCTCCTTGTAGCAGGTCACCACACGGTTCGGACCGCCGTCGGCGGCGTCCTCGACACGGATCTGGAAGTAGATGTTGTTGGCGGTGAGGAACGCGAGATGGGTTCCGGCCAGGACGGCGCGCTCGGCGCAGTCGCGCATCTCCCTGGACCAGTACTCGTCGTGCCCGGAGAACATCATCACGCGGTGCTTCGAGGGATCGACCCGGCCCTCGTGCAGGTCCACGCTGCTGGCGTACGTGATGTCGTAACCGGCGCTCTCCGCCCACCGCGCCGCGCTGGTGTCCAGCTCGAACCAGTGCGGCGTACCGGACAGCGAGTAGGGCCGGTCGAAGGAGACCTTGAACGCGCGGTCCTCGGGTGCGCCCCACACGCCTTCGGGGCTGTAGCCGCGGTACAGGTTCTTTCCGGTGCGTCCGTCGTGGGGCCAGAGGTTGTACGCCTGGTACGTGGTGAACGGGACCACCATCAGGATGTCGGAGCGGCGCTCGGTGTCGCGTACGACGAAGGGCGTGCAACTGCCGTACCCGTCCTCGGTCGTGAAGACCGCCACGTAGATCCCCGACCCCCACGACCCCGGTACGCGCAGCGTCCACGAGACCGGCCAGTCGCAGGCGATGAGCCGGGCGTCGCCCTCGGCGGCCGGCCTGGTTCGCGGGTGCACGGGCACCGGGTCGCCGGTCAGCAGATGCCGGGTGCCCGTTCGGCCGTAGTGACCCACGCGGTGGACGGCCACCGTGCACGTCTGGCTGCGGTGCGACGACAGGTGGAAGTCGATCGACTCCCCGCGGCCGACGGAGGTCTTCGACGCGTAGCCCTGGATCTGGCCGACGGTGTCGGAGACCTTCTTCGTGCCGCCCCGCAGCCTGTTCCATTCCGTCGGGACCGCACGACGCGGCCTGTTCCGTTCCGTCGGGACCGCACGACTTGGCGGCACCGTGGGGCTGTTGCCGACGTGTGTGGCCGGGGTGGTTCCGTCCTGCACCCGGCATCCGGCAAGAGCGGCAGCCCCGATTCCGAACGCAGCCAACGCCGCCCTGCGGGACACCTTCGACACAGACACGCTCCGGGACCTGGACGCCGGGCCTGGTGCCCCGCGCGCGGACATGTGCGACCGGCCGACGCGGGAGTCCCGGCGCCATACCCGTCGGCGACCGTTCTCACTCCTGATGGATGTGACCGATCGTGAAGGATGATGGGGAGAAGGTGTGGTTGGTTGCCTGTGGAAGGCATCGCGGTGAACAGAGTGGCCGGAACATTGTTTTTCGGTCCGAAGTCGCATGCCTCTCGCTGATCCGGGTCGGCGCGGCAGACGGTCGGTCCCGTCCGTTGGGCCGCGGACCGGGGCGCACGCGGATTCGCCCCCACGCGCCCCCCGACCTCGAAGCGGTCCGCGCTCAGGGTTTGTCGGGACTCGTCCCCGATGGTGGTCGGATGCGGCCAGGAGTGGGCATCTGCTGGTGAACTGAACAGAATTGACTGTACGTCAGCTTAATTCCGTCGGAGTGACGACGGTCGCCGGTCCGGCCCTGAGGGCGGTGAGCCTGGATCTGCTGCCGGTCGGCGGGCTGTTCCTCGGGCTCGCGCTGCTGCCCGTAGGCGTGCGCTGCCCCGGCGCGGAGAGAGGCGCCGGGGCAGCGGAAGCCGACTGAGGCCGGCGGGGCGCAGGTGGCTGGGAGGGGCGGAAGAGCTGGCGTCGCGAGCGGCAATCTGCATCGAACTTCTTGGCGTTGCTCATGGCGTGATCGCCGCTTCGCCCAGGACAAGCGGACCGAGTCGGTTTGCCGGGGCGACCAGTTCAGTCAGGCCCGGGCAAACCGATGAATCCGCGAGCTGAGCAATCAGCCGCTGATGTCGACGACCTTCAGCTCAATGGGCCAAGCGTTGGTGCCGCATTTCAGAACCGAGGCAGCTTCGGTGGCACCCTTGCGCCAGCCCTTGCTACCGCGGTACGGCCCGTTCACGCGACCCGCGCTGGCACACTTGGCCTGCACGTACCAGGACCCGTTTCCCTTGTTGCACCAGGCGACGGCGTTGTTCGCGCTCTCGTGGCTCACGTAGGCACTACAGCCGCTCGGCTTGGGCACAGCGGCACTGGCCGCCGGTATGGAGCCCAACGTCACGCCGGTGGTCACCATGCTGATGACCGATGCCATTAATCCGAACTTCATTCCGGTGCGATTCATGACAAATCCTTCCCCTGGGGGCGAGTCGGTAAATGGGTCTCGGGAACGGTGTCAAAAGTCGCTGCGCTCTTGCATCCCGCCTTGGGAGGAGGCGCCATTCGGGCAATGGGAGGTTGTGTCCGGCATCGAAGTATGAGACTCAAGGCCGAAGTTGATGTGGATACTGCTGGGCCCATTGGCAGGCGGCTGGTAGCGGACCGCTGGGGGAGTCGTGCTTACGGCTGGCGAATGAGCGACGACGCACCCCGACCCGAGGGCGTGGGACAGGGCTTATTGGGGTCGGCCCCGAATGGCGGGCGGGGGTGGGTGAGGAGTGCCGGGGCGGGTCGGCGCTGACGGGCCGGGTCGACGGCGGGAGCCGTGACCGAGAGGCGCCGGGGGCAGGTGAGGCGGAGGGGTCCGCGGGGGCGGAGACGGGTGCGGGCCCGTTCACTCGAACGGGCCCGTCTTGCGCCCCGCGTGCGCCCAGCGATCGAAATGCGCGAGTTTACCCACCTCGTCGTCAGCTCACACGCGGCAACACGGTCATTTATTCGTCTGTGTGGCTGAACTTTTCTTGTTTCATGGTCAGTTGAAGGGGGAAGGGACGTACCCTTCACCGGGTGAACCACTTGATGTCCCGCGCGTCCGATGCTGTTCCCACGACTTCTGGCGACCCCCTCCCCGGCACCCTGTCCGACACCCTGCGCGCCGAGTTGATCGCCTTCCGGCGCGACCTGCACATGCACCCCGAGCTGGGCAACCAGGAGTTCCGCACCACCGCGGCCATCAAGGCCCGGCTGGAGAAGGCCGGGCTGCGGCCCCGGGTCCTCTCCACCGGGACCGGACTCATCTGCGACGTGGGCACGCGGGACGACTCCACCCGGCCGATGCTCGCCCTGCGCGCGGACATCGACGCCCTGCCGATCCCGGACACCAAGTCGGGGGTCCCGTACCGCTCCACCGTCCCCGACCGGGCGCACGCCTGCGGGCACGACGTCCACACCGTCTCGGTCCTCGGCGCCGGGCTCGTGCTCGCCGAGCTCGATCGCGAGGGGCTGCTGCCCAACCCCGTGCGCCTGATCTTCCAGCCGGCCGAGGAGGTGCTGCCCGGCGGGGCGCCCGACGCCATCGCGTCCGGGGCGCTGGAGGGGGTCGGCCGGATCATCGCCGTGCACTGCGACCCGAGGGTGGACGTGGGGCGGGTCGGGCTGAAGGTCGGCGCGATCACCTCCGCCTGCGACCGGCTGGAGATCGGCCTCGACGGCCCCGGCGGGCACACCGCCCGGCCGCACCTGACCACCGACCTGGTCACCGCCGCCGCCAAGGTCGCCACCGAGGTGCCCGCGCTGCTGTCCCGCCGTGTCGACGCCCGCGCCGGACTCGCCGTCACCTGGGGGCGGCTGCACGTCGGGCATGCCTGCAACGTGATCCCGCAGCACGCCGAGCTCTCCGGCACCGTGCGCTGCCTGGAGCTGGCCGCTTGGCGCGAGGCGCCCGACCTGGTGCACGCGGCGGTCGACGAGGTCGCCGGGATGTACGGCGCCAAGACCTTGATCAACTATGTCCGCGGCGTCCCGCCCGTCGTGAACGACGCCTCCGTCACCGATCTGCTCGCCGCCGCGATGACCGCGCGCCGCGGCGCCGACGCGATCGAGAGCACCGAGCAGAGCCTGGGTGGCGAGGACTTCTCCTGGTACCTGGAGCACGTCCCCGGCTCCATGGCCCGCCTCGGCGTCCGCACCCCCGGCGACAGTGCCCGGCTCGACCTGCATCGCGGCGATTTCGACGCCGATGAACGGGCCATCACGGTCGCCGTGGAACTCTTCACTGCCTCCGCGTTGCTGTACGGCAACCATCCGTGACCGAAGGTGTCACCCCCCGTTCGCGACGATCCGATAACGGCTTCCGTACGGGGCTTTATCTGACATCTACGCGCGTTACGATCGCCGCGAAACCAGCGCCGGAAGAGGCGCTTCGGTCAGGTTTGAAGGAGCCTTCCCTTGCGCCGGATCACCCGGATTGCCACCGTGGGCCTTGCGTCCGCGGCGCTCGCACTCAGCGCCACGGCCTGTGGCAGTAAGACGTCGTCGGATGCTGGTTCCGACTCCAAGGAAGCCAAGGCGGCCATCGCCTACGACGTCGGTGGACGCGGCGACCAGTCGTTCAACGACGCGGCCTACGCCGGTCTGGCCAAGGCTGAGAAGGAGCTCGGTTTCAAGGGCACCGAGGCGGAGCCGTCCGACGGCGAGGCGGACGCCGACAAGGTGCAGCGTCTCACCACGCTGGCCCGCGCCGGCAACAACCCGGTGATCGGCGTCGGCTTCGCGTACGCGCCCGCCATCGAGAAGGTCGCGGCGAAGTTCCCGAAGACCACCTTCGGCATCATCGACGACTCCTCGAAGACCGGCAAGAACATCGCCAACATGGTCTTCAACGAGGAGCAGGGCTCGTACCTCGCCGGTGTCGCGGCGGCCAAGGTGACCAAGTCCAAGACGGTCGGCTTCATCGGCGGTGTGGAGACCCCGCTGATCAAGAAGTTCCAGGCGGGCTTCGAGCAGGGCGTGAAGGACACCGACCCGTCGGTGAAGGTCCTTTCGCAGTACCTGACCCAGCCGCCGAATTACGACGGCTTCTCCAAGCCCGACCTTGGCAAGGCCGCCGCCCAGGGGCAGCTCGACAAGAAGGCCGACGTCATCTACTCGGCGGCCGGTCTGGCCGGCTCCGGGTCCATCGAGGCCACCGCGAAGGCGGGCAAGTGGGCCATCGGCGTCGACTCCGACCAGTACAACCAGAAGGGCCTGGCCGCTTACAAGGACCAGATCCTGACCTCGGTCACCAAGGACGTGCCGGACTCCGTCTTCGACCTGATCAAGTCGGTCAAGGACGGCAAGCCGCAGACCGGTGAGGTCCGCTACGGCCTGGACAAGGACGGCGTCGGCCTGGCCGACTCCAACCCGGCCTTCACGAAGATGGCCGACGTCACCGCTGCGGTCGACAAGGCGAAGAAGGCCATCGTCGAAGGCAAGATCACCGTCAAGACCGCCCCGTAACGACTTTTGTCTACGACCGGTCCGTCGTGAGCCCGGAGCGCGTGCCCCCATCGCCGCTCCGGGCCCGCGGGCGCTTTACGCGGACGGGTCCGGAGCGGCGTTCCCTCCGCACCGGACCCGTCCTTTTCGCGGGGACCCCGAGTCCGCTCCGTACGGGCCACGAAGCCGGGTTTTCGGTTTCGTCGCACGTCGGAGTCTCACGATTCGGCAGCACTACGCGCGTAGACCACCCCTTGCCGCGATAGCTTCAGCCCGCCCCTTTCCCCCCATGTCCCCGCTCCTGTCCGGCCGAGGAGAGTGCGTCATCAACGCGTCCAGTAGTCCCCCCGCCGTGGAACTGCACGGCATCACCAAGCGCTTTCCGGGCGTGGTCGCCAACCGCGACATCGACATCACCGTCCGCAAGGGCACGGTTCACGCCCTCGTCGGTGAGAACGGCGCCGGCAAGTCCACCCTGATGAAGATCCTCTACGGCATGCAGAAACCGGACGAGGGGACGATCAGGATCGATGGGGCCGAGGCGGTGTTCGGCAGTCCCGCCGACGCCATCGGCCGCGGCATCGGCATGGTGCACCAGCACTTCATGCTCGCCGACAACTTCACCGTGCTGGAGAACGTGGTCCTCGGCGGCGAGAAGCTGCACGGCATCGGCTCCGCCGCGCGCCGGAAGATCATGGAGATATCGGACGCGTACGGTCTGGGCATCAGGCCCGACGCCCTCGTCGAGGACCTGGGCGTCGCCGACCGCCAGCGCGTGGAGATCCTCAAGGTCCTCTACCGGGGGGCGCGCATCCTCATCCTGGACGAGCCGACGGCCGTCCTCGTGCCGCAGGAGGTCGACGCGCTCTTCGACAACCTGCGCGAGCTGAAGGCCGAGGGCCTCACCGTCATCTTCATCTCGCACAAGCTGGGCGAGGTGCTGTCGGTCGCCGACGACATCACGGTGATCCGCCGCGGCACGACGGTCGGCACAGCCGACCCGGCCACGACCACCACCAAGCAGCTGGCCGAGCTGATGGTCGGCAGCGAACTCCCCTCGCCCGAGACCCGCGAGTCCACGGTGACGGACGTCCCGATGCTCCGGGTCGAGGGCCTCGCGCTCGGCGCGACCGACCCGGACGGCGTGACGCGTGACGTGCTGGCCGGCATCGACTTCACCATCCACAAGGGCGAGGTCCTGGGCATCGCCGGTGTCGAGGGCAACGGCCAGACCGAGCTGATCGAGACACTGATCGGCATGCGGGACCCCGACCGCGGACTGATCACGCTCGACGGCGAGGACATCTCGCACGCCCCCACCCGCAAGCGGCGGGAGGGCGGCATCGGGTACATCCCCGAAGACCGTCACCGCCACGGCCTTCTGCTGGACGCCCCGCTCTGGGAGAACCGGATCCTCGGTCACGTCACCGAGAAGCCCAACAGCCGGGGCGGCCTGCTGGACATCAAGGCGGCGCGCGCCGACACCGAGCGGATCGTGCGCGAGTACGACGTCCGCACCCCCGGCATCGACGTCACCGCGGCCTCCCTCTCCGGCGGCAACCAGCAGAAGCTGATCGTCGGCCGCGAGATGAGCCACGACCCGATGCTGCTGATCGCCGCGCACCCCACCCGCGGGGTGGACGTCGGGGCACAGGCGCAGATCTGGGACCAGATCCGCGCGGCCCGCCGCGAGGGGCTCGCCGTCCTGCTCATCTCGGCGGACCTGGACGAACTGATCGGACTGTCCGACACCCTGCGTGTCATGTACCGCGGCCGGCTGGTCGCCGACGCCGATCCCGCCACCATCACCCCGGAGGAACTTGGCTCGGCCATGACCGGCGCCGCCACCGGTCATCTCGAGGCAGCACCGGAGGACGAGTCCTGATGAAGAAATTCGACAAGGACCGGCTGGTCCTGGGCTTCGCGGGCCCGGTCCTCGCCCTGGTCGTGGCCTTCGCGCTCACCACGGTGGTGCTGCTCGTCTCGGGGAAGGACCCCTTCGAGCCCTACCAGCTGATGTTCGACTCGGCGACGTACGCGGACGTCCAGGTACTGATCATCAACCAGGCCGGTACGTACTACCTCGCCGCCCTCGCGGTCGCGGTCGGCTTCCGGATGAACCTCTTCAACATCGGCGTGGACGGCCAGTACCGTCTCGCCGCGATGGCGGCCGCGCTGGTCGGCGCCTCCGTCGATCTGCCGGGGCCGCTCCACCTCGCGCTCGTCGTGGTCGTCGCCGTGCTGGTCGGGGCCTTCTGGGCCGGTATCGCGGGCTTCCTGAAGACCACCCGCGGGGTCAGCGAGGTCGTCTCGACGATCATGCTCAACTCCATCGCCACCGCGCTGGTCGCCTGGCTGATCCTGCCGAAGAACTTCGGTGTGCAGCCGGCCGGGTCCAACAACCTGACCACGGGCGACATCCCGGAGTCCGGCTGGTTCCCCGGCCTCTCCCTGGGCGACGAGGCGGGCGAGATCTACGGCTTCACCTTCGTCGCGGCGGCCCTCGGCGTCGTCTACTGGTTCGTGCTGAACCGCACCCGGTTCGGCTTCGACCTGCGGGCCACCGGCGAGAGCGAGAGCGCCGCGCAGGCGTCCGGCGTGGACGCCAAGAGGATGGTCCTCACCTCGATGCTGATATCCGGGGGGGTGGCCGGTCTCGCCGGCATGCCGACGCTCCTCGGCGACACCCATACCTACAGCCTCGACTTCCCGACCGGAATCGGCTTCACGGGCATCACCATCGCCCTGCTCGGCCGGAACAACCCGCTCGGCATCGCCTTCAGCGCCCTGCTGATCGCCTTCCTGGACAAGACCTCCTCCTCCCTCGACCAGTTCGGGTACGAGAAGGAGATCGCCACGATCATGCAGGGCCTGATCGTCATCTCGGTCGTCGTCAGCTACGAGCTGGTCCGCCGTTACGCAACCCGCCGCCAGCAGCAGAAGGTCGGCGAGGAACTCGCCGCAGGGCACGCCCTCACGACCGAGAAGGAGGCCGCACTGTGAGCGCCACCGAAGTCTCCGCCGCGAGCGTCGCCCCGACGAAGGGCGGCGGCCGCCGCAAGCTCTCCCTGCCGGTCGTCCTGCTGATCATCGCGGGCGCCCTGGCCCTGGTCTCGCTGGTCCGGCTGATCAGCGGCGCCAACGACGTGACCTCCGTCGGCCAGGTCGCGGGCGCCCTGGAACTCGCCGTCCCGATCGGGCTGGCCGGACTCGGCGGCCTGTGGGCCGAGCGCGCGGGCGTCGTCAACATCGGCCTCGAAGGCATGATGGTCCTCGGCACCTGGTTCGGTGCCTGGGCCGGTTTCCAGTGGGGTCCCTGGGTGGGTGTGCTGTTCGGCATCCTCGGCGGGGCCCTCGGCGGACTCCTCCACGCGATCATCACCGTCACCTTCGGCGTGAACCACATCGTCTCCGGTGTGGCCATCAACATCCTCGCCGTCGGCCTCACCCGCTACCTCTCCAACTTCGCCTTCGACGGCGTCGAGGGAGGTTCCTCCAAGCAGTCCCCGCGGATCGACGCGATCGACCGGATCACCGTTCCGGGACTGTCGGACTGGCTGCTCGACCTTCAACAGAGGCACTGGTTCCTGGTCTCCGACATCGCCGGGATGGTCGGCGGTCTGATCACCAACCTGTCCTGGCTGACCGTGATCGCCCTGCTGCTGGTCCCCGGCACCTGGTGGGTGCTGTGGCGCACCTCGTTCGGCCTGCGGCTGCGTTCCTGCGGCGAGAGCCCGGTCGCCGCCGAGTCGCTCGGCGTCAACGTCTACAAGTACAAGTACATCGCCGTCGTCGTCTCGGGCGGTCTGGCCGGACTTGCCGGGGCCTTCCTCGCGATCGTCTCCACCGGCATCTACCAGGAGGGCCAGACCGGCGGCCGCGGCTACATCGGTCTCGCCGCGATGATCTTCGGCAACTGGATGCCGGGCGGCCTGGCGCTGGGAGCCGGACTCTTCGGCTTCACCGACAGCCTCAAGCTGCGCGGCGGCGCCGAGAACGTGCACGCGATGCTCCTGCTGCTCGCCATCCTGCTGATCGTCGTGCTGCTCTGGCAGCTTTACCGTAAGAAGTATGTGGCCGCGGTCGTCTCGGCCGCCGTCTCCGCGCTGCTCTTCACCTGGTACGCGCTGACCGACCAGGTCCCGAGCCAGTTCGTCGACGCCGCCCCCTACGTCACCACGCTCCTGGTCCTCTCGCTCTCGGCGCAACGGCTGCGGATGCCGAAGGCGGACGGGCTGGTCTACCGGAAGGGCCAAGGCAAGTGACCGTCCCCGCCGAGGTCGACTGGGCGGCGCTGCGCAGCGCCGCACGGTCCGCCATGACGCGTGCGTACGTCCCCTACTCGCACTACCCGGTCGGGGCCGCCGCGCTCGTCGACGACGGGCGGATCGTCTCCGGCTGCAACGTCGAGAACGCCTCGTACGGCATCGGGCTGTGCGCCGAGTGCGGACTCGTCTCGCAGCTCCACGTCACCGGCGGCGGGCGGCTGACCCACTTCACCTGCGTGGACGGCGCGGGCGAGATCCTGGTGCCGTGCGGCAGGTGCAGGCAGTTGCTGTACGAGTTCGGCGGGCCGGGGCTGGTCCTTCAGACACCGGACGGGCTGCGCACGCTCGACGAGATGCTGCCGCAGGCGTTCGGACCGGGGCATCTGAAGCCGTAACGACCGGCGGCACTGAGTCACCGTGGCCCTCCCGCCCGTCGGGAGGGCCACGGACAGGGCCGTCCCCGCCGCCACCCTCTATGCGCGTAGAGTCATGCAGGACTCTTGCGCACGTACGTACAGGCCGGAAGGACTCCCAGGACATGGACGCCATCTCCGTCATCCGCACCAAGCGCGACCGGGGCGAGCTGAGCCCCGAACAGATCGACTGGGTCATCGACGCGTACACGCGCGGCGAGGTCGCCGACGAGCAGATGTCCGCGCTGGCCATGGCGATCCTGCTGAACGGCATGAACCGCGCCGAGATCGCCCGCTGGACCGCCGCGATGATCGCCTCCGGCGAGCGCATGGACTTCGCGTCGCTCTCCCGGCCCACCACCGACAAGCACTCCACGGGCGGCGTCGGCGACAAGATCACGCTGCCGCTCGCCCCACTGGTCGCTGCCTGCGGCGCCGCCGTGCCGCAGCTCAGCGGCCGGGGACTCGGCCACACCGGCGGCACGCTCGACAAGCTGGAGTCCATCCCCGGCTGGCGCGCGCACCTCACGAACGAGGAGATGCGACACGTCCTGGACGCCACCGGCGCCGTCATCTGCGCGGCCGGCGACGGGCTCGCCCCCGCCGACAAGAAGCTGTACGCGCTGCGCGACATCACCGGCACCGTCGAGGCCATCCCGCTGATCGCCAGCTCGATCATGTCCAAGAAGATCGCCGAGGGCACCGACGCACTCGTCCTGGACGTCAAGGTGGGCTCCGGCGCGTTCATGAAGACCATCGAGGACGCCCGCGAACTGGCCTCCACCATGGTCGCGCTGGGCACCGACAGCGGCGTGCGGACGGTCGCCCTGCTCACCGACATGGCCACCCCGCTCGGCCTGACCGCGGGCAACGCCCTGGAGGTGCGCGAGTCCGTCGAGGTGCTGGCGGGCGGCGGCCCGAAGGACGTCGTGGACCTCACCCTGGCCCTCGCCCGCGAGATGCTCGACGCGGCCGGGCTGAGGGACGCCGACCCGGAGAAGGCCCTCGCCGACGGCTCGGCGATGGACGTCTGGCGTCGGATGATCTCTGCCCAGGGCGGCGACCCGGACGCCGCGCTCCCGGTCGCCCGCGAGCGGCACGTGGTCACGGCCCCGGCCACCGGCGTGCTGACCCGGCTGGACGCGTACGACATCGGCGTTGCCGCCTGGCGGCTCGGCGCCGGCCGGGCCCGCAAGGAGGACGCGGTGCAGGCGGGCGCGGGCGTCGAACTGCACGCCAAGCCCGGCGACCCGGTCACGGCCGGACAGCCGCTGCTGACCCTGCACACCGACACGCCCGAGAAGTTCGAGTACGCACTGAAGGCCCTGCCCGGCGCTTACGACATCGCCCCCGAGGGCACGGACTTCACCCCGACGCCGGTCGTGCGCGAGCGCATCGCGTAACGCGGACCGCGCGGGCGCACGCCCCGCGCCCCGGACCACCGGACGGGACCCCACTCCCGTCCGGGGAACGGGAACGGCCCGTCCGGACGGATTCCTCCGCCCGGACGGGCCGTTCCCGTTCCCCGGCTCGTTCCGCCGGCCGGTTCTGCTCGGTCCTTCTACCCGGTCGTCTACCTGCTACTTGCCGAAGTAGGCGTTGTAGATCGCCACCGAGGACTTGTTGCCCTTCTTGTCGGTGACATCGGCCTTGTAGGAGATGGACTTGCCCTTGGCCGGGTTCTTCACCGAGAGCTTGCCCGACTTGACCGCGGTCTTCTTCCAGGTCTTGCCGCTGTCGTAACTGACGTACACCGTCAGCGACTTGAGGTTCTTACCGGCGGCCGAGCCCTGCACCGTCACCGGCACGGACGCGGTCCTGCCCGCGGTGACCTTGCCGTCCAGCGTCACGTTGGGGGTGAAGCGGACCGTGGAGGCCGGCAGCTTGGTCAGGGTACGGGTCTTCTGCGACCGGAAGGTCCAACTGGCGTCGATCCGGCTGGAGACGGCCGATGCCTTGGGGGAGAGCCGCACGGAGGTCGTCAGCCGGTAGTCGGCCGCGCCGGACGGCACGGTGATGGGCTCACCCTCCAGCGGGTTGGTGTTCTGGACGAGCTTCTTGCCGTTGCGGTACAGCACGGTGTTGACCGAGCTGTATATCTGGGCACCGTAGTTGCCGCTGCCGTCGGCCGAGACCGGCAGATCGGGGACGAGGTTGTTGCCCTCGCGGGAGATCCCCAGGTCGGAGGCGAGAACCGGGCCGAACACCGCGGTGTTGGCCTTCTTGGCGTACGTGGCGCCGGCCTTGAAGGTCTGCGGGTCGCCGAGAGTGTAGACCGACTCGATGTTCGGGATGCCGTCCGCGTCCACCCCGCCTACCTGCATGAAGTCGAAGCTCCACTTCACCTTGTCGGCGGTGGACACGTACGCGGTGACGGTGCCGGGCAGCTTGTGCGGGGACCAGATACCCCAGGAGCCGGACGAGCCGGGAATCAGGCCGTACGCCGCGAGATTACTGCTCTTGCCCTTGACGGACGCGCCGAGACCGAGGTTCACCTTGGCCATCTGACCGGTGGTGAACTTCCGCTTGTACCCGGTCGCGACCTGGGTCACCGGCCCGCCGACCGCGATGTCGTACCGGGTGGCGGCCCCCTTGGTCCAGGTGCCGATCCACTGCTGGGAGAGCGAGCCGTCCGTCACCTTCGGGCCCAGGTGCGCGGTGCGCAGACCCTTGTACGACTCCAGGAACCAGCCGTAGCCGTAGCCGGTCTGCTTGGTGTTGGACTGGATCTCGGGCGCGGCCAGCAGGTCCTTCGTGCCGGTGGCGGGCAGAGTGATCTCCACCGGCTTCGTCGTGCGCGCGTCGAGGGTGACGCTGGTGTTCTTGCTGATGTCCAGCTTCGGCTGGGTCAGCCAGTCGGTGCCCTTGGTGCTGTCCTCCGGGTCGGTGTGGACGGCCGTGTTGAGCATGTAGCCGCCCTTGGGCACGCGCACCTTCGCCGTGCCGTTCTCGCCCGTCGGGTTGAGCCAGGCGCCGAGCGCCGGACCGGAGAGGCCGGCCAGGTCGTTCTCGTAGAACGCGGCCGGCTTGCCGTCGCGTCCGATGACCTTGAGGGTGAGGTCGTACGACTCGATCTCGCGCTCGACCGCCGCGGCGGTGCGGACGGTCTGGCCGCCGCCGGTTCCGACGACGTAGGCCGAGTAGCCGCCGTCGGCGTTGCCGCCGAGCTTGGTGTTCACCGTCAGCGGCACGTCGACGGTGCCGCCCGCGGGGACGGTCACCTTGTCGGAGCCGAGGGTGAAGAAGCCGGCCGGGGCGGGCGCGCCCTTCGGCCCGGTCGCGGTGACCGCGAGGTCGAGGGTGACGTCCGTCTTCCCCAGGTTGCGGTACGTGATCTGCTTGGTGACCGGGGCGTCGTCCGTGTGCGGCCACTGCTGCACGCCGAAGTTCAGCGACACCGGGTCGGCCACGACGGTCTGGGCGATGGCCTTGTCGACGGCGATCCGGCCGGAGCCCTGCTGGAACGGCGTGTACGCGCCCGGCTTCGTCGAGGCCGTGAGCGCGCCCTTGAGCTCGGTGTACTTCCAGTCCGGGTGCTGCTGCTTGAGGAGCGCGGCGGCGCCCGCGACGTGCGGGGTCGCCATCGACGTACCGGAGATCGTCAGGTAGCCGGGCGGGTTCTGGCCCTCTTCCCGGTCGATGACGGAACCGGGGGCGGCGGCCGCCGTGATGTCCACGCCGGGGGCGGTGACGTCGGGCTTGATCGCACCGTCGCCGACCCGCGGGCCGCGGCTGGAGAAGTCGGCCAGCTGGTCCTTGTCGTCGACCGCGCCGACGGTCAGCGCGGCGTCCGCGCTGCCCGGGGAGCCGACCGTGCCGGCTCCGTCGCCCTCGTTGCCCGCCGCGATGGCGAACAGCACGCCCTTGTCGGCCGACAGCTTGTTGACCGCCGCTTCGAGCGGGTCGACCTCGGGGGTGTCGGTGCCGCCGAGGCTCAGGTTGACGACGTCCGCGCCCTGCGCGACCGCCCACTCCATGCCCGCCAGGATGCCGGAGTCGTCGCCGAAGCCGTCGTCGTCGAGCACCTTGCCCGCGAGCAGCTTGGCGTCCGGGGCCACGCCCTTGAACTTCCCGCCGGACTTGGCGCCCGTACCGGTGGCGATCGACGCCACGTGCGTGCCGTGGCCGTACCGGTCCTTGGTGTCGGACGCGGCGGAGAAGTTCTTCGCCTCCAGGATCTGGCCCTTGAGGTCCGGGTGGGTGTCGTCCACGCCGGTGTCCAGGACGGCGATCTTGACGCCCTTGCCGGTGTAGCCGGCCTTCCAGGCGGCGGGGGTGCCGATCTGCGGGACGCTCTTGTCGAGGCTCGCCCTGCGTACGCCGTCCAGCCAGACCCGGTCGATCCCCGCGGCCGTGGTGCGCTGGACACCGCGCGACGGCTTGCTGGTGAGCGCCTGCCAGACCTCCTGGGCGTCGTCCACCGGCGTGGTCACCGACTCGGCGTTCAGCGACTTCAGGGTCCGGCCGACCCGGGTGCCGCCCGCGTCGTGGACCTCGGCCTTCGCGGCCGACGCCCGCGCGCCCCGGTAGGAGACGATCAGCTTCAGGCCGGACTTCTGGGCCCTGCGGATCTCCGCGCGGTTCAGCTCGGTGATGTCGAACAGCCGGCGGTCCAGCTTTCCGGAGTTGATCAGCCGGTGGGCGTCGGCGGGGATGAGCAGGGTGTGCCCGTCGCGCATCTGCCGCTGCACCGGTATGTGTTCACGCCCCTTCGCGGGCAGGAACCGCAGCACCCGGCCCTTGGCGTCCACCGTGACGCGGTCGCCGGTGATGAGCGTCAGCTCGTGCGTCGCCCCGGCGGCGGTGCCCGCCGACCGGGCGGGCGTGGGCTGGGCCGCGGCCGGGGTGGTCATCCCCGCCGCGAGGGCCACGGCGGCGGCCGCGGCGATGGTCGAGACACACGCGCTTCTCACGTGTTTGCGCAACTCTCCCCCTGGAGAATCAGGCGGCCCACGAGGGCCACTGGTCAGTCGGTGCCGACGGGGCGGCCGCAGCGGCCGATCAGCCGGGAATCTGAAGGCTGAACAGCCGGACAGCGAACGGCCGAACCGTCGGACCGCTGGTACAGACCGGTCACAGCACTAGAGGGGGAATTGATCGTTCAGGTTCACAGGTGCTGCATAGATAACCGGAGTTGACGCAAGTTGATCGGTAACGGAGTGCTTGCGGACGCCGAGCGGGAGCCGGAAGACGGGGCGCGACCAGCCACGGGGCGGTGATGAGGCCGGACCGCGCCGAGCGGACGGAAATCGGGAGCGATGATTTTCGGCCGCGGGACCGGTCTTTCTGACGTGGAATCGATGACCCCGAACGTGCTCGTCGTCACCGGCCGCGTCACGCGGGCCGAGGTACCGGGACTCTGCGCCGAGCTGGAGTCCCTGCTGTACGACGCCAAGGGCGCCGTACGCGTCCCGGACGACCGGGTGGACTGCGACGTGGGCGGCGTCACGCACGTGGACCTGGCCCTGGTCGAGGCCGTGGCACGCCTGGGACTCGTCGCCCGGCGGGCGGGCGGCAAGCGCCTGCGCCTGCGCAACCCACCCCCCGAAATGCTCGCCCTGCTCGATCTGTTGGGGCTGTCCGGTGTCCTGGACGCGGCCCGCGGGCCGGGGCCCGGGGCGGGCGGGCCGGCCCCGGGAGGCCGCGGCTCCGGACCGGGAGCCCGGGAGCCGGGGCCGGAGCCGTGACGTACGGGGGCGAGGTCCGGAACCCGGCACATACGGGCGTGGGGCCGCCCCCGGCCGCCGACGCCTCCCAGCCCACCATGAGCCCGTTCCGTACACCGCGTCCCATGCCGCGTCGGCCGCGCTCCGTGTCGCGTGGGCCAGGACTCACACCGCGTCGGCCGGTCTCACACCGCGTCGGCGTCGAGCCGGTCCGGCAGCCCGAACAGCGGGAACCAGCGGGGCGTGTCCAGGAAGCAGTGCATCCCCGTGATGGAGCCCTCCGAGATGTCGATGACCTGCACCGCCCACGGCACGAACCCCGGGCCGTCCGGATTCGGCTTGTAGTGCGCGAACGCCGGGGTGCCGTTCGCCTCCGTCGCCACCAGTCGGGAGCCCGCGCAGGCCGCGCCGATGGTCTGCATGAAGCCGGTGATGTCGGCGTGCCCCCGGAGCCAGAGGTCGAACGGCGGCATGGTCATCACGGCGTCCTCGTGGAGCAGCGTGGTCAGTGCCGCCATGTCGTACCCCTCGAAGGCGGCGACGTACCGTTCGAGGAGTTTGCGCTGCTCCTCGTCGAGCGGGTTCGCGGTGTCGACGGGCTTGCCCGCGTGCTCCGCGAGCGTGGCACGCGCCCGCTGGAGGGCGCTGTTCACCGAGGCGACCGAGGTGTCGAGCAGCTCGGCGACCTCGCTCGCCCTCCAGGCCAGCACCTCGCGCAGGATCAGCACGGCCCGCTGCTTGGGCGGCAGATGCTGCAACGCCGCGACGAACGCGAGCCGCACCGACTCGCGCGCCACCGCGGCCTCCGCCGGGTCGTCGACCGACGGCAGGATCCGCCCGTCCGGCATCGGCTCCAGCCAGGTGTTCTCCGGCAGCGGTTTGAGCGCCGCGTCGGCGAGCGGCGTCGGGCCCGACAGGTCGACCGGACGGGCACGCTTGCTGCCCGCGTTCAGCATGTCCAGGCAGACGTTGGTGGCGATGCGGTACAGCCAGGAGCGCAGCGACGAACGCCCCTCGAACTTCGCGAAGTTGCGCCAGGCGCGCACCAACGTGTCCTGTACGGCGTCCTCCGCCTCGAAGGCCGAGCCGAGCATCCGGTAGCAGTAGCCGGTCAGCTCGACCCGGTGCCCCTCCAGCCGGCTGTCGATGTCCGCCGTCCCCGCCGGCACCGTCAGATCACTCATCGCTCCACCCCTGCTGTCCTGTGACACCGATCACTTCGGTACTGCGGACGCTAACGGAGCCCACTGACAACGGGGGTGGGAAGCGGCCAAGCCGTGCCCGTCCCGGCACACCGCGTACGGGACGGCGAGGACGACGCGGCGCGGACGGACTCAGGTGCCGCCGGGCCCGGGCGCGGACGGGCCCGGGCGCGGAAACGGTCGGGTGCGGAAGCAGTCGGGGGCCGATGGACTCAGGTGCCGGGCTTGCGCCCGTACACGTACACCTCGTCGCCGTTCTTCAGCAGCTTCCAGTACGTCTTCGCGTCGGCGTCCCGCATGTTGACGCAGCCGTGCGACCCCGGGTTGTTCCACATCTTCAGGCCGACCGAGTGGAACGCCTGCCCGCCGTCGAAGAACTGGGCGTACGGCATCCGCACGTGGTAGATCGACGATACGTGGTCGATGTTCCGCCAGTAGACCTTCTTCAGCCCGGTGCGGGTCTCGTACCCGTCCCGCCCGGTCCGTACCGGCACCGGACCGAACTTCAGCTTCGAGCCGTCCTGGATCCAGCTCAGCTGCCGGGTCAGGTCCACACACGCGATGCGCCCCTTGTTCGTGGGGCACTTCTTGTCCTTGTTCGGGTTCTTGCCGGCCGCCTTCTGGGCCGTCAGCGTCTTCATCGTCCGCCAGGTGACCGTACCGGCGTAACCGACCGCGGGGGTGACCCCGTAGGTGTTCTGGAACGACCGGATCGCCTTGCAGTCGGCGGCGGACTGCTTGCCGTCGACCGGCCGGTGCAGGTACTTCTCGACCTGCTTCTGGTACGGCCCGGTGGACGCCGTGCAGGACGCGGCCTGCGCGGATCCGCCGGTGCCCAGGACGACGGCGGGCACCGCCGTCAGACCGGCCACGGACACCGCGAGTACGCGCCGCGCCCGGACCCCTCGCATCTTCCCTGCGACTCTCATGCTGCCGAACTCCTCTTCGCGCTCAGACAAGTGCTTCCGACCACAGCACTAGACGCGCGTCGAGGAGTGGTTGGTTGTGCGCCGAATGTCTCAGTTCGATACAGGTGCCGACGTGCCTGGTCAGGTGCCGCGTCGGGTGCCTGCGGACGTCGGCGTCAGTGCTTCGGGCACTCCGCCGGGACCATCGCGCGCCGCGCGGCCCGTGAGCCGTACAGCGTGACCGTGACGACACCCAGCACCGCGAGCAGCCCCAGCGAGACCGTGCCGCCCCAGCCGACGGCGTGGAAGGCGACCGCGCCGAGCGTGCCGCCCGCGCTGGACCCCAGGTAGTACGCGGACTGGTAGAGCGCCGACGCCTGGGCCCGGCCCTTCGTCGCCGTACGGCTCACGGCCGACGAGGCGACCGCGTGTCCGGCGAAGAAGCCCGCCGTGATCAGCACCAGTCCGAGGAGCACGAGGACCACGTCGTCGGCGAGCGAGAACAGCAGTCCGGCGGCGGTCGTCGACACGGCCAGGTACAGCGCGCCCCGGCGGCCGAGCCGGGCGACCAGCTTTCCGGCCGCGGCGGAGGAGACCGTACCGACGAGGTAGACCAGGAAGATCGAGCCGACGACACCCTGCGGAAGGTTGAACGGCTCCGCCACCAGTCGGTAGCCGATCACGGTGTAGACCGCGCCGAACACCGTCATGAACAGCGCACCGATCGCGTACAGCCGACGCAGCAGCGGATCGGCCAGATGTCCGCACACCGTCCGCGCCACGGCCTTCGGGTTCAGCGAACCCGGGGTGAAGTGCCGCGCCCTGGGGATCAGGAAGTGGAACGCGACCGCGCAGGCCGCGGCCAGCAGCCCGACCGCGCCGAGCGCCGCCCGCCAGCCCCACAGCTGAGCGATCCAGCCGGTGAGGATCCGGCCGCTCATGCCGCCGATGCTGTTGCCCGCCACGAACAGTCCGATCGCGGCCACCAGCGCCTTGGGCCGCACCTCCTCCGCCAGGTACGCCATCGCGGAGGCGGGCAGCCCGGCCAGCGCCGCGCCCTGTACGGCGCGCAGCGCCACCAGCCAGCCCAGCGAGGGGGCGAAGGGCACGAGCAGCCCGACCAGTACGGCGACCGTCAGCGACGCGGTCATCATCTGCCGCCGCCCGAACCGCTCGGAGAGCGCACTCAGCGGCAGCACGCACAGCGCCAGCGCACCCGTCGCGGCGGAGACCGTCCAGCTGGCCTGCCCGGCCGTGGCGCCCAGCGAGGCGGAGATGGCGGGCAGCAGGGCCTGCGTGGAGTAGAGGAGCGCGAAGGTCGCGACACCCGCGGCGAACAGGGCGAAGCTCATCCGGCGATAGCCGGGGCGGCCGGGTTCGAGGCGGTCCGGCACGGCGGGACCGGCCTCGTCGGCGGGACCGGCAACGGCGGTCGCGGCGGCGGGGGCGTCGGCGACGGGGGACGGCTGGGGCGAGGCGACCACGGTGATCGTGGCCGCCCCGGTACTGGCAGGAGGCATGCTTCGAACGTAGGCCCCTCCGTTTCATGCGTCCAATGCATGAAACGGACATAATCAATCCCATGGTGCATGAACCCAGCTCACAGCCACGGCTGTCACCGAGCAGTTACGAAGAAGACGTTCGGGCCGTCCTCGCACCGCGTCTCGCCCACTTCGCGGCGGTGGCCCGCCACGAGCACGTCACCCGCGCCGCGCACGAGCTGGGCGTGCCGCAGTCGACGCTCTCGCGGTCGATGGTCAGGCTCGAACAGGACCTGGGGGTCGCCCTGTTCGCCCGCAAGGGCCGTACCGTCTCGCTCACTCCCGCGGGCCGCACCTTCCTGGCCTCAGTCGAGCGGGCCCTGGCCGAGGTCGAGAAGGCCGCCGAATCGGTACGGGCCGACGCCGACCCGGCCACCGGCAAGGTCGCCTTCGGCTTCCTGCACACCATGGGCTCCGAGACCGTGCCCGCCCTGCTCCGCGCCTTCCGCGCCGACCACCCCGGCGTCCGCTTCCAGCTCGTCCAGAACTACGGCGAGGCGATGATCGAACGCCTCCGGTCCGGCGGCCTCGACCTCTGCCTCACCTCACCCGTCCCGGACGCCCCCGACCTGGTCGCCCGCCGCCTCGACGAACAGCGCCTGCGCCTGGTCGTCCCCGAGGACCACCGCCTCGCCACCCGCCGCCGCATCCGCCTCGCAGAGGCCGCCGACGAGAAGTTCGTGACCCTCGAACCGGGCTACGGCCTGCGCCGGATCACCGACGACCTGTGCGCCCAGGCGGGCTTCAGGCCCCGGGTCGCCTTCGAGGGCGAGGAGGCGGAGACCCTGCGCGGCCTCGTCGCCGCCGGCCTCGGCGTGGCCCTGCTGCCCCCGCCCGCGGTGGCCCGCCCCGGCGTCGTCGAACTGACGGTGACGGCCCCGAGAGCGGCCCGCGAGATCGGGGTCGCCTGGCTCGACGGCCACCCGGACACCCCGCCCGTGGCGGCGTTCAAACGCTTCCTCCTGTCGCGCCGGGGGCACCTGCTGCCGGACTGAGCCGGGGCATTCGCCCACCGGATCGGCCCGGGGCGCGCCGCGTCACGTCGTACGGCCGCACGGCGCGAGAAGAGCCCCGCCGTTCCCTCCGAACCGGGGGTGTGGCGAGGCTTCGTCGCGCTCGGTACGCGGGTGGCGCGGTGGGATCAGACGGCGCCGAACTCTCCGGCTTTGACGCCCGCCACGAACGATGCAAACGCATGGGCGCGGATGCTCAACACCGGGCCGCGCGGGTCCTTCGAGTCGCGAACGGGAACCATGCCGGTGGTGGCCGCGCTGCGCGGGGCCCATTCGACACAGGAACCGCCGTTGTCGCTGTAGGAGGACTTGACCCAGCACAGAGTCGTGGAGTCGATCGTCACGGGGTGCCCTTTCGTAGCTGGTGGATCACATCCACGGAAGCTGTCTGCGACAGAGATACGGCCTGCAGGTGATGGTAGTCCCTCACCAGCGGTAATACGGAGGGCAGTTCGCGATCCAGATGCCCCTGTGTCTGCGATTCGACGTAGGAGACCACGGATCGGTCCTGAAGGGTGAGCAGGTTCACCAGCCGAGTGAACGGCCGCTGCTCGCCAAGACTGAAGGGGGCGAGTTGGAGCATGGTGTTCGGCTGTGCGGCGAACTCGATCAGATGCTGCAACTGAGCGTCCATAACGGCGGGGCCGCCGACAGGCCTGCGAATGCAGCTTTCGTCCAGTACCGCGACTACCAAGGGAGGCAGGGGCCGCACCAGCGCGGCCTGGCGCTCTATGAGGAACGAAACCCTTTCATCTGCCTGTTCACGGGTAATGACGCCCCGTGCAACGGCACTGTCGGCCAGGGCTTGTGCGTACGCGCGCGTCTGAAGCGGTCCAGGGATGACACCCGATTCGAAGAGTTTGATCTCCGCCGCCCGGCCCTCCAGCCCGACGTACTCGGGGAACCCTTGCAACAGCACACCGTGCCGGATCTCACGCCAGGCGCGTTCGAATGTGTCGGCTGTTCCTTCGATTCCGAACGCGGCATCAACGGCGGTCGCGAACTTGCGGGTTGGCGACTTACGCCCATTTTCAACTCCCGAGACATGCCGCCCGGAATACCCGATTCGCTCACCGAGGTCGTCCTGTCTCCAGCCGCGCTCCTCCCGTGAGCTGCGTAACCGTGCGCCAAAGGCTGCTTCCGGGCTCGCCTCCGGGTTTAGCTCATTGCGGTTTACCAATGTGCCCTCCCTGAACGGGACGTTGAATACCTGCTCACTGTAGGTCGATGCTGAGCGCTCCCGTAGTGGAAGCGCTACAGAGAGGAGCGGTCGTGTCTGCAAAGAGCGGCCCCCCGAGCAGTGGACTGGAACCCCCACAACTCCCGTCCCTCGGCACGCTCATGGTGGATACCTCGCATGGTGCGCGGGTGGGGGAGTTCCGCGGAACCGCCGGCCCGTACTGGTCGTTGCGGCCAGTCGGTGGCGGCGCCGAGTGGGAAGCCGAGCCCGCCCGCGTCCGCCCTGCCGACCCGATAGAGCGACTGCGCGCCGAAATCACCCGCGCCAATCGTCGCAGCCGTGGCGAACTGCTGTGACAGCGCGGGTCCTTGCAGAGGTGTACGCGGGTGACGCGCGGACGACCGTCCATCTCGGCGGAGCGCTCGTCGCGTCCCCGCGGCTCGCCCTCCGTTGGCTGCGTGGTCAGGCCGAACGACTGGCGAACGGACTGGACCCGGACCCCGGCGCCCCGTGGATTCCCCGAGCGGCGTTACGAGCGATGCCCCCGGCCGAACGCGACGCACCGGCCGAGCTGCGCGCCTGGGCTGCCGACGACAAGTGCCAGGGCGAGGCGCTTCACCGGATCGCCTCGGGAGGCGAGTTCGAGTTCGTCGTTCGGGACGGAGCGTGTCGGTACGGGCTCACAGCCCGACCCTTGCGCATACCGGATTTCACCCGAAAGGCGGGCGCGCTGATCAACGCGTAATCCCTCATCGCCTCGTCCGGCTGCCCCATGTCGTGGAGACGGCCTGTCGTGAAGACGGCGGCAGTCGGGTGCGCTCCGCCTCGTAGGCGTAGCCCGAAGACCGTAGACAGAAGATCGGCGCCCGCCGACCACCGCCCCCCGACCACCGACAGAAGATCAGGAAAGCCGTGGCATTGCTGACCCCGTTCGTTGCTTTACGCAGTGACGAAATGACCGTTGCCGTAGCGGAGTTGAAGATCGATTTCGCCGCGCGTGGACCCCAACTCGCCTATCGGAAGCCTCGCCAGGGCGACCGGGACCATCACGGAAACCTGTGGGTTCGCATGTCGGAGTCCCCGGTGGGGCGCCCTGTGTACGCTTCCATGCACACGAGTCGGCAACGCCGGTGCATGGAACGCCTGTTGTGTCAGGTCTGTGCCGAACCGGCCGACCGGAACGAACAAGGCTGGCTGTTCCTCGACTGGCGACGCCCGGACTCGCCCCGGACCTGGCCCGAGAGGTCCATCACCTCCATGCCGCCCCTGTGCGTCGAGCACGCCCGCGTGTCCGTACGGCAGTGCCCGTTCCTCCGCCGTGCCGAGTACGCCGTACTGCGCGTACGCAAACCCCAGCTCTACGGGGTCTCGGGCACCCTTTACCAACTCGCCGACACCGGATGGCACACCTCCGAGAACGACGTACTCTCCCCGTACAGCAGCCCCCGCCTCCCCGGCATGCTCGCCTCCCGCCTCCACCGCCAGTTGCGCGGCGTGACGGTCGTCGACCTGCCATAGCCCCCCGCACCGCGGTGGGGACCTCTCAAGGCTCCGGACCGCTCACTACTGCGCCGGCAGTTGCCGAGTAGTCTCCATGGCTCAAGACCGCTTTGCCGGGCATGAGCTTCGTGCAAGCTGAAGGAGTGACGAATCGGTGGGCCAGATGGGTTTTTGGTCGCAATGTCGCGATTCAAGGAAGTGAGTAAAATCGGCCGTCCTGCCACCTAAACCAGCAGGTCAGGAACTGTGCTCCCCGCGCGTGCGGGGATGGTCCGCATTCGGGCTGCACGTCGGGCACGACGAGGCTGTGCTCCCCGCGCGTGCAGGGATGGTCCCTTGAACCTCGGCGTCTACGAGAACCGTCACCGCCGTTCAGTCAAGGAACGAGCCCGCGGACAAGGATTGTCCCAATGTGCCCAGGCTGGGGAGCGTCGAGCACCTGGGCGTTGATCTCCGTGAACCCTGCCCTGGTGAGCAGGCGCTCCCACACGGCTGGACGGTAGCTGTAGCGGTAGGTGAACATCGCCTTGCCCGCGAAGCCTCCCTTGTACATGCCTTGCGGTCCGTATGCGCCGGGGATGGCTGGAGGCTGCGAGAAGACGAAGGCGCCGCCGGGGTTGAGCCGCTGTCGGACAAGGGGGAAAAGGCGGCTCGGGTCGGTGAACCAGGCGGCTCCGAAGACGGAGTAGACGGCGTCGTACGTGTCCTCGTGCTTGCTCAGGTAGTCCAGGATCTCGGCGCATACGAACTCAGCGCCCGTACGGGCCCACTTCGCGGTGGTCTTCTTGACCATGACGGGAGACAGGTCGACGCCCCGAGCGGCGATGCCCTGCTGAGCGAGGTAGGCGAGGGCGCGGCCGGTGCCGCAGCCGATCTCCAGGACGGATCGCGGGTTGCCGAGCAGTTCTGGGCCGGGGCCGTGGTCGGCGTACTGGGTCCAGCAGAAGCTGGGCTCGGCGTCGTCCTTGAAGGCGGAAGCGGCGAAGGTGTCCCACAATTCCGTCTCGGCGGCGATGTCGTGTTGTGCGGGCAAGGCGATTCCTCTTCATAGGGGCCGGCCCCTGTCCACCGAGAACCGGGGACAGGGGCCGGCGTAGGGCCGTTCAGTGGCTGTCGGGGACCTTGTTGTCGCACGGCGAGCAGTCCGCGCCGTCGATCGCCCACAGCTCCTCGTCGATGTGGAAGCCGATGAACTTCAGGAAATCCGCTGTACGCAGGCACAGTCCGTCACGACGGCGCTCGATGAACGGGGCGTGGTGCTTGTACCGGCCCTCGTTGTACGCATCGCAGAGAGCCCACCACACGGGCGTGTCCAGGATGAGCTGGTGGACGCCGATGTCGACGAGCTTGCCGACCCCGAGGTGGACCTCGGGGTGTTCCATGCAGCCGATGGTGTACATGACGGCGTTGCCGAGGATCCGTTCGGCCATGTCGCGGACCATCGTGTGGTCACGCAGCAGCAGGGCGGCCTCGCGGTCCCAGAGGGGCATGCCGCTGTCCAGCACGTTGATCGTCAAATGCTTGATGTGGGGCTGAACGGCGTTGAGGAGTTCCTCCGGGTCCCGAGTGCGGGTGCCGATGGGCCTGTCGAGCGTGACGGTCATGTACTACTCCTTCGGAGACAGGTCGTGCCGTACCGATTCGAGCCCGTCCCGCCTGCTGGAAGCGCGGTGCGGACGCCTTGCGAACCTTCATCCGGCGAGTCCTGCTGGGTGATCCGGCCGGATCGGGCGGCTTGAGTTGAGTCCTGGTGGGTCCGGTGGCACAGGCAGGTGCAGCGGCGTACGAGCAGAAGCCCGGTGATGAAAGGCAGAGGAACGTCCTCCGTCTGGCGGCACTCCACATGCAGGACTTCGTAACCATGTCGGAGGGCTACAGCACACTCCGGGGACAACGTGTCCGTGCTGGCGGCCGAAGCGGTCAAAGCGCAACCTCCACGACCCGGTGATGCGGGCACGCGCAGGCCGGGAACTCCTGCCCGAGGCTTGTCGCCGATTCGGCGCCATCGAAGCCGCGCGTGCCCGAGTCGCTCGTAACCCGCCCCGCGCGGTCGACGGTGTAGACCCGCAACGTCATCCGGGGTGGCAGGTCGTCGTCTTCCCCTGCCCTTCCCGCCACGCTCACGCCCGGCCGCCTTGTCGGACCGCTTCTGCGAGTTGCACGGCTACGACGGGGCGCACGCGCCCCAACTCCACGAGCCCAAGAATGGGCGAGCCGGTATCGACCCCGAGCGACGGCAGCACGATGTCTGCCTGGTGGAGAGCCGCCCGAAGCGACTCCACGGCTGTGAAGGGATCAACATCGTCGCGTGCTGTGACCATGGGCAGGACGATAGGGACGGGGAGTTACTGGACGCGATGCGATGTTCTCGAATGTTCTTAGGGTCTGGCTGAATGTTCTCGTGTGGTCTCAAGTAAGAGGGTGCACGCTGTAGTGCGCGCGCAGCAGCGCCGGTGATGCTGATGGCGACAGAGTCCCAGAAACGGGAGGCGACCATGCCACGACGACTGCGCTTCAGCGGCACTGACAGCAAGAACGGTGGCTGCCCTGCTGTTCACGAGGACCTCGACTCCGGTGAGATCCTCGTCCAAGGAACACCACTCACCGACCCCGAGGACATCGCCCAACTCCAGTACTTCGGTCCCGGGGATGCGGCGGTCGTCGTGCCGCGTGAACTTCTCGTCAATCACGGTCCCAAGGAGGTCACACGCGTGCCCAAGCTGATCAGCCTGGAAGAGTTCGGCCGCCTCTTCGAGACTTTCGAACACTCGGCTTGGCACCTGGAGACCCGGCGGGGCTACGCATCGGACCGGGAGGATTCCGGATATGCGGAGTTCCTTGCGGCCGGCACGGCGCCGTGCGACCTCGACAGCGAATGGTGCGTGAACATCCGTCGGCAGACGGCCAGCGGCAAGTACGTGGGGCGGGTGCGCGTCGTCGACAACCCGCCGACCGAGGGGCAACTGTTCCTGCTCGGCTATGCGAAGTGCAACGCGGCCACGGGCGAGGACGTGCGGAACCTGTGGCGCGAGGACGCGGCGCGCCTACGGCTGCCCGCTGAAGACTTCTGGATCTTCGACAGCCGGTTGGTGGCCGTGCTGCGCTTCGACGACGAGGACGCCTTCCACGACGTCGAGGTCGTCACGGAGCCTGCCGCGGTCTTGCGGTACTGCCAGGTCCGCGACGCCGCGGTGCATGGGTCCTTGCGCTACGACGAGTTCGCGGCGCAGCTCGGCGCCAACTAGCGAGCGGGACCAGTGAGCACAGACTTCCAGCAGGCCAGGAAGGCCCTTGGGCTGCGTCTGAGGGATCTCCGGCTGTCGGCCCCGGGAGGACGGCTCACCGGTACGCAACTTGCTCAGCGACTTGGCTGGCCACACTCCAAGATCTACAAGCTGGAGAACGGTCAGCAGACCGCCACCAGCGACGACCTGCGGGCCTGGGCCGGAGGCGTCGGCCAACCAGATGTCTTCGACGAACTGGACGCCCGGCTCAAAGGTTTCGAGTCCCGCATCCGTTCCTGGCGCCGACAGCTGGCCGCCGGACACCGGCCCGTGCAGGACAGCTGGAACCTTGAGGTCGGGCGGTCCCAGACCATCTACGCCTGGGAGGAGTCTGTCGTTCCCGGCATGTTGCAGACGGCCGACTACGCGCGGCACATCTTCCTGCGGTACGCGGACCTTCAGGGTTCGGTACGCGACGCAGATGCCGCGGTCCGTGCCCGCATGCGGCGTCAGGAGTGGTTGTACGAAACGGGCCGGAAGTTCCACGCCCTGATGTGGGAAGCGGCCCTCCACGCCCTGGTCTGTCCTCCATCCGTACTCGCCGGCCAGCTTGATCGGCTTGCGGGCATCATCGGCATGGACACCGTGGAACTCGGGATCATTCCGCTCGGCGCCTCGCTCAAAATCCCGACGGCCAACGGCTTCTGGGTCCTGGATGACAGGCTCGTGATTACTGAGGACTGGCATGCGGAGCTGTGGCTTGACGACGCCGGCAGCGTGGCTACCTACCTGAGGGTCTGGAACACACTCCGAGAATCCGCCGTGTACGGCGTCGACGCGCATAACCTCATCAATGAAGCTCGTCGGACGTTGAACTCACGGCGAGGCTGACACGTCCGCCCCGGAGCCGACTGCTTCGCCTCGTGGTCAAGGCGATCACGCTGCCTGGACCCCCGCACGCGCGGGAAGCGCCTGCTGCCTCAGCTCACGGCAGCGATGGATTCGGGACCACCGCAGGGAGCGCAGTGCAGCGGGAGCCCTCACCCCCGCAACGACCTCCCGAACCCCGCCGCCAACGGCATCCGCAGGCCCAGCGGCGGCGGGGCCGCGAGGGCGTCGGCGACGGGGCGGGCATAGGGGTGGCCCAGGAGCGAGCCGCGGATGAAGTTCGTGGCCAGGGCCGTGACTTCGGCGCGGTGCTGGCGCAGGGAGTGGCCATCGGAGTGGACTTCGAAGCGGCAGGTGTCGCGGTTGGTCTTCTTGGCGCGTTCGGCGAGTTGGAAGGAGAGTTCGGGGTCCGTGCGGGCGTCGTTCGTGCCGTGGACGAGCAGGACCCGTCGGCCGCGCAGGTGCTTCACCGGTTCCGGTTCCGGCTCCGGATTCGGATTCGGTTGATCCGTCGTGCTGCCGGGGAGCCAGGGGGCCATCGCCAGAACGGAGTTGACCGCCGCGTGGCCGCCCGCGCGGAGGGCGGCCCGGCCGCCCATGCCGTGGCCGGCGAGGCAGACGGGGACGTCGCCGTAGCGGCGTGCGACCTCGTCCGCCGCCCATTCGGCGTCCGCCGCGAGCTGGGCGTCGGCCGTGTTCCAGCCGCGGCAGCGGTAGTGCACCACGTGGACGGCGAGGCCGTCCGTGCGGCCGGCGCGGGCCAGGGTCCGGGCCAAGGGGAGCTGGAAGGCGTGCGAGAGGAGGGAGGGGCGGCGGTGCGAGGCGGGTTCGCCGTCCGGGAGCAGCAGGACCACGCCGCTGACCGCGGTTGGTGCTCCGGCCGTGCCGACAGCCCGTCCCAGTCTCGCGGCGGGTAGGGGGAGCGCGCGCTGTGCCATGACAGAACAGTGTCAGAAGGGCGGGTGTACGCCACCCGTCTTCGCGGTCACTGTTACGTATCGACGAGCGGCATTCTACGCGCGTAGGAGTTAGAGTGCCCGAATGATGAGTCCCACCCCGCACCTGCCCGGCCGGGATCAGATCCGGCGTGCCCCCAAGGCCCTTCTCCACGATCACCTCGACGGTGGTCTGCGCCCCGGAACGATCGTCGATCTCGCCCTCGCGAGCGGATACGACGGGCTGCCCGAGACCGAGCCGGACAAGCTCGGCGTCTGGTTCCGCGAGGCGGCGGACTCCGGGTCGCTGGAACGCTACCTGGAGACGTTCGCGCACACCTGCGCCGTCATGCAGACCCGCGAGGCGCTGGTCCGGGTGGCCGCCGAGTGCGCCGAGGACCTCGCCGTGGACGGTGTGGTGTACGCCGAGGTGCGGTACGCCCCCGAGCAGCACCTGGAGGCCGGTCTGACGCTCGAAGAGGTCGTCGAGGCGGTCAACGAGGGGTTCCGCGAGGGCGAGCGGCGCGCTCGCCGGGACGGTCACCGCATCCGCGTCGGCGCGCTCCTCACCGCGATGCGGCACGCCGCCCGTTCCCTGGAGATCGCCGAACTCGCCAACCGCTACCGCGACCAGGGCGTCGTCGGCTTCGACATCGCGGGAGCCGAGGCGGGCTTCCCGCCCACCCGGCACCTCGACGCGTTCGAGTACCTCAAGCGCGAGAACAACCACTTCACCATCCACGCGGGCGAGGCGTTCGGTCTGCCGTCGATCTGGCAGGCCATCCAGTGGTGCGGCGCCGACCGGCTCGGCCACGGCGTCCGCATCATCGACGACATCCAGGTCGCCGAGGACGGCAGCGTGACGCTCGGCCGCCTCGCCTCGTACGTACGGGACAAGCGCATCCCGCTGGAGCTGTGCCCGACCTCCAACCTCCAGACCGGGGCCGCCGCCTCGTACGCCGACCACCCCATCGGGCTGCTCCGGAAGCTGCATTTCCGTGCCACCGTGAACACGGACAACCGGCTGATGAGCGGCACGACCATGAGCCATGAATTCGAGAAGCTGAGCGAGGTCTTCGGATACACGCTCGATGACATGCAGTGGTTCACCGTCAACGCGATGAAGTCAGCCTTCATCCCTTTTGATGAACGTCTGGCGATGATCAATGATGTGATCAAGCCCGGCTACGCCGAGCTCAAGTCGGAGTGGCTTTTCCAGCAGACCGCCACGACCAGCGTTTCTTCCTCTCCGGGGGAGTGATACACGCGGTTTTGAAGACGGCCGGTCCGCGCGGGCGCGCGGAATTCACCGGCCGTTTTCGCCGCGAGGGATGTTTGCGGGAGCGGCGGCGAGCTGACTAATTTTCAGAACCGCTCGTTCCAGAGCCGCTCAGTCCCCTCCCCAAGGATGAACTCCCCATGAAGCATTCTGCTGCCAGGACCCTCGGTGTCGCCGCTCTCGGTGCCGCTTTCGCCGCCGTCGCCGCGGGTACCGCCTCCGCCGCGGTGCTGCCGACCGACGCCGCGGCCACCGCGCTTCCGGTCGCCGGTTCCGCTCTCGGTGCCGCCGCCAAGCCGGGACCGGTCGAGGAGACCGCCACCAAGCTCCTCGGCACCGGCCAGCAGAAGCTCGTCGGCGATGTCACCGCCCCGGTCAAGGGCCTCCTCGGCGGCCTGCCGGCGGGTGGCGCGAAGACCGGCAGCCTCTCGGCCAACGGCATCCCGCTCGGCTGATCCCGTAACGGGCACGTGTGGCACACGCCTGTGGGGCGGGCTTCCGGATTCGGCTGCCCGCCCCGCAGGCGTGTCGCGTCACAGGCGTGTCGCGTCACAGGTATGTCGTTCGTGTCGTGCGTACTGTCCCGGGTGTCCCCGCGTGTGCTGCGAAGTCCTGCTAAGAGGTCACCAGGCGGTGGCCGACGACTCCTCCTCGGACGGGAACAGTACCCACAGCGCCAGGTACAGCAGGAACTGCGGCCCCGGCAGCAGACAGGACAGCAGGAAGATCACCCGCATGGTTCCCGCGGAGGTGCCGAAGCGCCGTGCCAGCGCAGCGCACACTCCACCGATCATGCGTCCGTCTCGGGGGCGGGCAAGTGCGGCCATGGTGAGCTCCTTCGCGAACCGTTGGTGGGGAGCAGTTCCGTCGTGCTCCCGATGTGTCCATCGTCGCTCGGCGAACGGGGGCAAAACGTCGCTCTACGGTGCCGTTTTGACCCTGGGAATCGTCGGGGTCGAGCCCTGAGCCGTCCCGTCCGCCGGGTGCGGAACGGGCTTCGTCCGGCGCCGCTTCCTGCGTCGCAGCCGCGCCCGGCACATGGGTACGACCAGCAGGTGGGCGAGCGCCACGCCGATGGTGTTCAGCAGCAGCGAGTCCACGTCGACCCGCTGTCCGGGCACCCCGGTCTGCGCCAGCTCGATGCCCATCGAGATCAGCGCTCCGGCGGAGACCGTACGGGCCATCGAGGCCCACGGGGAGACGAACAGCCGGCCCCCGGCCATGGGCAGCAGGACGCCGAGCGGGGCGAGCAGCAGCAGCCCCTCGCCGATCCGGCGGGTGGCCTCGACCGGGCCGAGGGAGAGGTCGGCTCTGATGCCGGCGAGTGGTCGAAAATTCGAAGCGGTCATCCACGGCACATCGAGTGGACGCAGGGTCAGCCACCCGACGAACAGCAGATGCGCGAGGAGGAGAAGGATCCCGGCCGCGCGGAAACGGATGACAGTCTGGCTGTCCGAACCTTGACGCACGCCCCCCTAGACGCGTCGGGCGGTGGGATCGGTTCCGGGTCCCGGCTCAGTCGCCCGTCCCCGTCCCCGCCCCCGCCCCCGTCCCCGCCCCCGCACCGGTGTCCGTCTCCGCAATCGCGCCCGTGCCCTGGCCCTGCCCCTGGCCGGTGCCCGCGTCCGTGGGGGTCGTCAGCGGCGTCGCCGTCTGCGGCCTGGCCTTCGTCTCCGTGGTGCAGAGGTAGCCGCGCGCCGGGTACTTCCCGGGGCCGCCCAGGACCACCGTGCCGTTCGGCGCGAGCTTGGTGCTCTCCGCGTACGTGCACACGATCTGTGCGAGCGCCTCGGTCGGCAGGTCCTCCGGCTGCTCGCTCAGCCGCAGCGTGCCCGGGGGGTCGCCGGCGCGCGCCGCGCCTATCCGCAGCTTCTCCGGGACGGCCGTGGTGAACCCGGCCGCCCCCTCGTCGTCCGACGGTCTGCGCTCCAGTTCCTCCAGGAGCGCCTGCGCGACGCGGGCCCGGTCCGTGTTCGCCTCGACCTGGACGGTGCGGTCCACCGTGGTCAGCTGCGAGGAACAGACCAGGTGGATCTGCATGGATATGCCCTGGAGGGACTGCGCGGTCACGTCCTGCGCGGGCATCGAGCACGGGACGCGGGACGGTGCGGGACCGGCGTCCACCGGCACGGACGTGGTCCTGATCCCGCAGCCCGCGGCCAGCACGGCCGTGAGCGCGGCTCCGGCCAGCGCCGCCCCCGAACGGCGTGCCCGGTGGTTGTTGCCCATCACGTCGCGTCGTCCTCCTCGTCCGGGCACCTCGTGTCGTCCCCGCCGGTGCCGTCGGCCCCCTCGCTCCCGGAACGGGTGAGCGACTCGGCGTCGCGCGGCAGCCGCAGGACGAACACCGCGCCGTCGCCGTCCGGCGAGTTCGAGGCCGTGATGTCGCCGCCGTGGATGTGCGCGTTCTCCATCGCGATCGACAGACCGAGACCGCTGCCGTCGGAGCGCGGGCGCGAGGCGCTGGCCTTGTAGAAACGGTCGAAGACGTGCGGCAGGACGTCCTCGGGGATGCCGGGGCCGTGGTCGCGGACCTCGATGACGAGTTCGTCGCCCTCGGTCCGCACCGCGACCCGTACCGGCGAGCCGCCGTGCTTGAGCGCGTTGCCGATCAGGTTCGCCAGGATCACGTCGAGCCGGCGCGGATCGAGACGGGCCATGATGCCGCGCTTGGCGTCCAGGTCCACCGCGTCCAGCCAGGCACGCGCGTCGACGCAGGCGGTGACCTGGTCGGAGACGTCGACCGTGTCGAGCACGAGCCGGGCCGTACCCGCGTCGAAGCGGGTGACCTCCATCAGGTTCTCCACCAGGTCGTTGAGGCGCCGCGTCTCGCTCACCACCAGATGCACCGCGGGCGCGATCATCGGATCCAGACCGTCCGCCTCGTCCTCCAGCACTTCGGTGACGGCGGTCAGCGCCGTGAGCGGGGTGCGCAGTTCGTGCGACATGTCCGCGACGAACCGTCGACTGGCCTCCTCCCGCGCGCTCATGTCCGCGACCCGCTTCTCCAGCGCGCCGGCGGTCCTGTTGAACGTCCGGGAGAGATCCGCGAGTTCGTCGGTGCCGGACACCACGAGCCGGGTGTCGAGCTTGCCCTCGCCGAGCTTGCGCGCGGCGTCGCCGAGCCGCTGCACGGGCCGCAGCACGGTCGTCGCCGCCGCCTGCGCCAGCAGGGCCGAACCGATCAGCGCGAGCGCGGTGGCGATCCCCAGCGACCAGGCGAGGGAGTTCAGGTCCTGCCGCTCCTGGTCCAGCGACTTCAGCATGTAACCGGTCGGGCCGCCGCCGGTGATCCTCGTACCGCCCACCAGGTACGGTGTGCCGCGGATGCTGGTCCGCTGCCAGAACAGGTGGTACTCGTACGTGTTGTCCGCGCCCACCTTCTGTTCCTCGGTCACCGCCTTCTGCAGCGACGACGGGACGTTGTCGAGCGTGAACGTGTCCAGGTCGGAGTTGCCGACGATGGGCTTGCCGGCGTCACGCTCGTCGACCAGCAGCACGCTGTACCCGGGCGAACTGTTCGCCATCTGCACGGCGGCGTTCTGCAGATCGTCCTTGGTCGGCCGCAGCGGCAGCGACGCCGCCCGGTTCTGCATCTCCTGCCGGAAGTCCCCCAGCGCCGCGTCCTGAGTGCGCGTCAGCACCGCCTCGCGGTTCAGCCAGTACGCGATGCCCGAGGCCGACACCGCGGCGGTCAGCGCCACCAGCCCGAACACGACGACGAGGCGCAGACGCAGGCTCGTCCAGCGCAGCCCCGCGAGCAGGCTCCGCTCGGCGACACCGCTCACTGAGGCGAGTCCAGCCGGTAGCCCACGCCGCGAACCGTACGGATCAGGGTCGGCGACGACGGCACGTCCTCCACCTTGGCGCGCAGCCGCTGCACACAGGCGTCCACCAGCCGGGAGTCGCCCAGGTAGTCGTGCTCCCAGACCAGCCGCAGCAACTGCTGCCGCGACAGGGCCTGGCCCGGCCGGCGGCTCAGCTCCAGCAGGAGCCGCAGCTCGGTCGGCGTGAGCTGGAGGTCCTCGCCGTTCTTCGTCACGGTCATCGCGGACCGGTCGATCACCAGGTTCCCGAAGACCGCGGAGTCGGTGGACTCGCGCTCGCCCCGGCGCAGCACCGCCCGGATGCGGGCGTCGAGCACCCGGCCCTGTACCGGCTTCACCACGTAGTCGTCGGCGCCGGACTCCAGTCCGACCACCACGTCGATGTCGTCGCTGCGCGCCGTCAGCAGGATGATCGGCAGCTGGTCGGTGCGCCGGATGCGACGGCACACCTCGAAGCCGTCGATACCGGGCAGCATCACGTCCAGCACGATCAGGTCAGGCCGCTGCTCGCGCAGCAGTTTCAGGCCGTCCTCTCCCGTCGCCGCGGTGGCCACACGGTGGCCCTGGCGTGACAGCGAGAGTTCGAGGGCCGTGCGGATGGAATCGTCGTCCTCGATCAGCAACAGGAAAGGCACGGTGGTCATTCTGGCCCATGGGAGAGCCTCAGTTCGACCGCCGGCGGTCACACGTACACCCGGCGCGCGGCCCGCGCGGCGACGACAGGCCCTGTGACAGGGCTGTGACAGTCGGGGGACAGCGTGATGAAACTGCCCCGGCAGGCTCGTTGGCACACGGAACGGCCGGACTCCACCGATGGGGGGCGCGAGATGAACGCAACTCACAGCATCACCGCAAGCGCAGTTGTCACGCGTCTCCACGATGTCGGCCGGAGCGCCGAGAAGTCCGGTGCCGGAGCGGGCACGGCCCTGCTGGAACGGGGCCGGGAGCACGGGGGAGCACGGGGGCGCGCCCGCGGCACCGGGCGTTCGCACACGTCGTCGTCCGCGTCCGCCGATCAGGGCCGACGGCCCTGGATGGCGGTGGTCGACGCGTCCGTGGGGGGGAAGCACGGGGAAACCGCGTACGGGGAGGCCACGGGGGAGCGGAAGGCACCGGCACGGGCCGAGGACGTCGACACGGCGTTCACGGCCTACGTCCGGGAACGCCGCGCCTCCCTGTACGCGACCGCCTACCACCTGACCGGCGACCGGTTCGAGGCCGAGGACCTGCTGCAGAGCGCCCTCTTCTCGACGTACCGGGCCTGGGACCGGATCAGCGACAAGGCGGCGGTCGGCGGCTATCTGCGCCGCACCATGACCAATCTGCACATCAGCGCCTGGCGCAGGCGCAAGCTCAACGAGTACCCGACCGAGGAGTTGCCGGAGACGCCCGGCGACACGGACGCGATGCGCGGCACGGAACTGCGCGCCGTGCTGTGGCAGGCGCTGGCCCGGCTGCCCGAACTCCAGCGCACGATGCTGGTCCTGCGTTACTACGAGGGCCGCACCGACCCGGAGATCGCGTCCATACTCGACATCAGTGTCGGCACGGTGAAGTCCAGCATCTGGCGGTCGCTCCGCCGGCTGCGCGAGGACGAGGTCCTCAGCTTCGGCCGTGACCAGCAGGAGTCCTTCGGCGAGTTGGTGGCCTGAGGGCGGGGGGAACGGGGATACGGGGGAATCACGGGGGCGTCGCTTCGGGGGAGGCGGCGGAGTAACAGGGGGAAGGGAAACACCGCGGGGGCGGACGGGTCGGGGGGCCTGTCCGCCCCCGTCGGCGTGTGCGAGGGGTGGGTTGTCGCGCGTGGGGGTTGTGCGGGGCACGTCGCCCGTGACGGTGTGCGCGGGCGTGGGCCTGTGCACGGGGTACGACCGTGCGAGGCGGGACCGTCACACCGTTCCGCGAGCCGTGGGGGTGCGGCAGCGGCCGGCCGCCGCGGCCGCCAGCCGCCCCAACGCCTCCTCCCTGCCGCAGGGGTGGGCGCCCAGCGCCGCCTGCCGGGCCACGATCCGCCGCTCCGCCCTCATCAGCCGCCAGCCGCGCCGCAGCAGGAACGGCACGGACTTGCGGCTCTCCCGCAGGTCCCGCACCAGCCGGCGGCGGAACGTCGTCGTCGGGCGGCCGCGCAGGCACAGCGCGTCCGCGAGCACACCGAGCTCCTGACAGCGCTCGACTATGTCCGCCGCGAAGATCCCCTCGGCCACGAACAGCGGTGTGCGCGCCATGTGGAGGGTCTCCCGGCCGACCCGGGAGCTTGTGGAGATGTCGTACACCGGGACGTGCGTGCGTCCGGTGCGGCACAGCTCCTCGATCGCCGCGACCGCCGCGTCGGCGTCCCAGGACCGTACGGAGTCCCAGTCGATGTCCGTGCTGCCGGGAACGAGCGGCAGCGTGGGGTCGTCGCCCTCCTTGTAGAAGTCGTCCAGCCGCAGCACCGGCAGTTCGGTGCGGGCGGCGAGGTGGGACTTGCCGGAGCCGGACGGTCCGGCGAGCAGCACGACACGGGTCGGGATCGGTTGGGAATTCACAGGACACGAGTCTGAGGCATTGACCCGGGCAGGGGATCCCCCGGTGGTCGTGTTGGTATCGAGCATCACACCTCAACTACGCTACGCACTCAATTGATTACTCGACCGCATCGATCAGGTGGGAACCCATGGCACGTCACGCACTGAACACCTCCCGGCGCCACGCCCTGCTGAGGGCGGGTCTGACCATCACCGCGGTGGGCGCCGCGCTGGGCGCGGGAGGTGCGGCAGCCCAGGCGGCTCCGCTGCCCCTCGTGCCGGCCACAGGTGCCGACACCGGCACCGAGGTGGCGGGCAGCGCGTTGACCGGGGCGGTCGGGCAGTCGCTCCAGAGCGGCATCGCGCCGGTCGCGCAGATGCGGCTCGACCCGCTGGCGGGCACCGGCACGGATCCGCTGGACAACACCGTCAGCACGCAGATCGCCGACTTCAAGCCGCTCACCACGGGCGTCGTCACCGACCCGCTGACCAGCGGGGGCACCCCGAAGGACCTGCCGGTGGCGGGGCAGATGGTGGGCCTCCTGAACGGCTGACGTCGGCGCGCGGAGACGGCGGCGGCCCGCTCCCCGGAAGTCCGGGGAGCGGGCCGGCCGGGCCGGGGCCCGGACCGGTCGGGGCCCGGCTCCGGCTCAGTACGAGGAGCCCGACACGCCCAGTGCGCCCGTCGGATGCCAGACCGTCTTGGTCTCCAGGAAGGCGGTCAGCCGGTGGGTGCCCGGATCGGCCGACCAGTCGAGGGCGCTCTCCCCGCCCACAGGCTGTGGACGCAGCACGCGCTTCAGATTGTCCGCCGCCGCGACCTCCAGCTCCTTCGCCAGGGCCGGGTCCGCGCCCGTCAGGTCGATGGCGTTGACGTCCTGGTGGGAGGCGAGCGGCGTCGCGATCTCCGCCGTCCCCCCGGACAGGATGTTCACCACGCCGCCCGGCACGTCGGAGGTGGCCAGCACCTCGCCCAGGGACAGGGCGGGCAGCGGGGACGCGGCCGAGGCGACGACGACCGCGGTGTTGCCGGTCGCGATCACCGGGGCGAGCACCGAGACCAGCCCCAGGAACGAGGACTCCTGCGGCGCCAGGACCGCGACCACCCCGGTCGGTTCGGGCGTCGACAGGTTGAAGAACGGGCCCGCGACCGGGTTCGCCCCGCCCACGACCTGGCCGATCTTGTCGGTCCAGCCCGCGTACCAGACCCAGCGGTCGACCGTCGCGTCCACGACCGCCGCCGCCTTGGACTTCGACAGGCCCTCCGCCTCCGCCACTTCGCGGACGAACTGGTCCCGGCGGCCCTCCAGCATCTCCGCGACGCGGTAGAGGACCTGGCCGCGGTTGTACGCGGTCGCGCCCGACCAGCCCCCGAACGCCTTGCGGGCGGCCACGACCGCGTCCCGCGCGTCCTTGCGGGAGGACTGGGGGGCGTTCGCCAGCCACTTGCCCTTCCCCGCCGCGTCAGCGGCCGATGTCTTCGCCGTCACCTCGTACACCCGGCCGCTCTCGGAGCGGGGGAACTTGCCCCCGACGTACAGCTTGTAGGTCTTGAACACGCTCAGACGGTTCGGACGGTTATCGGACATCGAGGTACGCCTCCAGGCCGTGACGACCGCCCTCGCGGCCGAAGCCCGACTCCTTGTAGCCGCCGAACGGCGAGGTCGGGTCGAACTTGTTGAACGTGTTGGCCCAGACGACGCCCGCCCGGAGCCTGTTCGCCACCGCGAGGATGCGGGAGCCCTTCTCCGTCCAGATGCCCGCCGACAGGCCGTACTGGCTGTTGTTGGCCTTGGCGACCGCCTCGTCGGGGGTGCGGAACGTCAGTACGGACAGCACCGGGCCGAAGATCTCGTCGCGCGCGATGGTGTGCGCCTGGGTGACGTTCGTGAACAGTGTCGGTGCGAACCAGTAGCCGGTGGTGGGCAGTTCGCAGGGGGCGGTCCAGCGTTCGGCGCCCTCGGCCTCGCCCGTCTCCGCGAGCGCGGTGATCCGGGCGAGCTGCTCGGCGGAGTTGATCGCGCCGATGTCGGTGTTCTTGTCCAGCGGGTCGCCGAGCCGGAGCGTGGAAAGCCGCCGCTTGAGCGCGTCCAGCAGCTCGTCCTGGACCGACTCCTGCACGAGCAGCCGCGAGCCCGCGCAGCAGACCTGGCCCTGGTTGAAGAAGATGCCGGTGACGATGCCCTCGACGGCCTGGTCGATCGGCGCATCGTCGAAGACGATGTTGGCCCCCTTGCCGCCCAGTTCGAGGGTCAGCTTCTTGGAGGTGCCCGCGACCGAGCGGGCGATCTGCTTGCCGACCGCCGTGGACCCGGTGAACGCCACCTTGTCGACACCCTGGTGCTCGACCAGCGCCGCGCCCGCGTCCCCGTAACCGGTGAGGATGTTCACGACGCCCTTGGGCAGACCCGCCTGTCGGCAGATGTCCGCGAAGAACAGCGCGGACAACGGGGTCGTCTCGGCGGGCTTCAGCACCACCGTGTTGCCGGTGGCGAGCGCCGGGGCGACCTTCCACGCCAGCATCAGCAGCGGGAAGTTCCACGGGATGACCTGGCCCGCGACGCCGAGAGGGCGCGGGTCCGGGCCGAAACCGGCGTGATCCAGCTTGTCGGCCCAGCCCGCGTAGTAGAAGAAGTGCGCCGCGACCAGGGGCAGGTCCGCGTCCCGGGTCTCCTTGATCGGCTTGCCGTTGTCGAGGGTTTCGAGGACGGCGAGCTCGCGGCTGCGTTCCTGGATGATCCGGGCGATCCGGAAGAGGTACTTGGCGCGCTCGGAACCGGGCAGCGCCGACCACTTCTCGAACGCCTTCCGGGCCGCCCTCACGGCCCGGTCGACGTCCTCGGCACCGGCCCGCGCGACCTCGGACAGCACCTCCTCGGTGCTCGGCGAGACCGTCTTGAAGACCCGGCCGTCGGCCGCGTCGGTGAACTCGCCGTCGATGAACAGACCGTACGAGGGCGCGATGTCGACGACCGCGCGCGACTCGGGTGCGGGCGCGTACGCGAACGCGGAAGCGCTCGTGGAAGCGGATGCGGATGCGGATGTCATGGGGATCAGTCCACCGTCACGTAGTCGGGGCCGGAGTAACGGCCGGTGCTGAGCTTCTGACGCTGCATCAGCAGGTCGTTCAGCAGGCTGGAGGCGCCGAACCGGAACCAGTGGTTGTCCAGCCAGTCCGCGCCCACGGTCTCGTTCACCAGCACCAGGAACTTGATCGCGTCCTTGGACGTGCGGATGCCGCCGGCCGGCTTCACGCCGATCTGCACGCCGGTCTGCGCCCGGAAGTCGCGCACCGCCTCCAGCATCAGCAGGGTGTTCGCGGGCGTGGCGTTCGTCCCGACCTTGCCGGTCGACGTCTTGATGAAGTCGGCGCCCGCCATCATGCCGAGCCAGGAGGCGCGGCGGATGTTGTCGTACGTGGACAGCTCGCCGGTCTCGAAGATCACCTTCAGCCGGGCGTCGGGGCCGTCGGCCCGCGCGCACTCGGCCTTCACGGCCAGGATCTCCTCGTACACCTTGAGGTAGCGGCCGGAGAGGAAGGCGCCGCGGTCGATCACCATGTCGATCTCGTCGGCCCCGGCGGCCACGGCCTCGCGGACGTCCGCGAGCTTCACGTCGAGCGCGGCGCGCCCGGCCGGGAAGGCTGTCGCCACGGACGCCACCTTCACGCCGGAGCCGTCGAGCGCGGCGACGGCGGTCTCCACCATGTCGGGGTAGACGCAGACCGCCGCGGTGCGCGGGGTCGTGCGGTCGGGCTCGGCATCCAGGGGATCGGAGGAGAGCCGCGGCGAAGCGTAGCGAAGCGGGTCGGGGTGGACGGCCTTGGCGGCGAGGGCCCGGACCTTGCCCGGGGTGTCCGCGCCTTCCAGCGTCGTCAGGTCGATCATCGAGATGGCCAGGTCGATGGCGTACGCCTTGGCCGTCGTCTTGATCGAACGGGTTCCGAGGGACGCGGCGCGCGCTTCGAGGCCGACGGCGTCGACGCCGGGCAGGCCGTGCAGGAAGCGGCGCAGCGCACTGTCGGACGCGGTCGCGTCCGAGAGGGGGGTGCCGCCCTGCTCGAACGCAGTCGAGAGCCTGGGGGAGGGAGCTGTGGTGGGCATGGTCACCAGATGAGCATATCTACGCGCGTAGCGGCATGTACAGGGGGTGGGGTCCTCCGGGGACTAGTGCCGTGAGCGGCACTAGTGCGGGCACGACGGGGTCCGGCCCTTCCGGCGGCCCGCGGGGGCCGGTTCCTGCGGGGGCCGCGGGGTCGGTGCCGGGGTGGGATCCGGTGAGATCCGGCCGCCCTCCCGGACGCGGGCGACGTCAGGCAGAATCGGGCCCATGACGAGCCCCACACCGCCCGCAGAGCCGACCTACGCCGACCGGACCTTCCGGTCGTCCGCCGGGATCGTCGGCGGTGTCCTGCTGCTTCTGTTCATCTGCTGGCTCGGCGCGGACGCCCTGGTCAGGGGGCACGGCCGGACGCCCTGGCTGGCGCTGGCCGGTCTGCTGACCGTGGTGCCGCTCGTCGTCGCCTTCTCCGTGCGGCCCGCCGTCCTCGCGAACGACCGGCGCATCCGGATCCGCAACCCGTTCCGGACGATCACGCTGCCCTGGACCGAGGTCGCGGATGTCCGCGCCGGATATTCGAGCGAGCTGTTCACCGAGGACGGCACCAAGTACCAGATGTGGTCGGTGCCGGTGTCGCTGCGGCAGCGCAAGAGCGCGGCCCGGCAGCAGACCCGGGACGCGGCGACGGATCCCCGCGGCCGGACCTCGGGGGTTGCCGACGTCCGCGACAGCAAGTCCCGGATGGCGCCGGCCGACCGGACCATGGCGGATCTGCGGGAGATGGCGGAGCGTGCAAAGGCGGTCGCGTCGGCGTCGGGTGCGTCCGAGGCGTCCGAGGCTCCCGGCTCGGTGCGGTGGGCGTACGAGGTGATCGCACCGGCGGTGGCGGGCGTGGTGTTGTTCGTCGTGCTGCTCGCGACCGGCTGAGGCGCAGCCGAGCGGGTTACGGGAACGGGAAGCAGGAACGGGAAGCGGGACCGGGGCGGGGCGTCCTGACGGCGGGCGCGTTCCCCTTCAGCCGCGTTCGAAGTGGTGCGAGCGGCCGACGACCGAGAAGCCGCGGCGTTCGTACCAGTGGCGCGGCCAGTCGGCGGCATCGGCGGTGAGGAACCGCGTACCGCTGCCCGCGTCGGCGGCCAGCCGCAGGGCGGTGGTCAGGACGGCGTCCGCGTGGCCGCGCCCGAGATGGGCCTCCGAGGTGATCAGGTCCTCGATCTGGGCCGTGCCCGTCGCGGGATCCAGATAGAGGTCGGCCCAGGAGGCGACCTCGCCGTCCTCCGCGCGGGCGCCGATGAAGTGCACGATGTCGGCCCCGCGGTGGCGGGCCTCGCGCCGGTCGACGAGGTGACGTATCACTTCGTCGTCGGCGTCCGGGAGGAAGCCCCGCCAGCGCCGGGCGAGCGGGATCCGGAACGCGTCGAGGTCCACCACCTCCGCGCCACCGCCGTGCGGCACCGGGCCCGTGTGCAGCATGACCAGGCAGACGGAGTGGGAGTAACCGGCCCGGACCAGCGGTCCCGCGCATGCGCTTCCGAACTCGTCGTCGAGCACGGAGACCAGCCGGTACGGCAGATGCCCCAGTACCTCGTCCGCGACGGCGGGCAGCGCTTCGGGGTCGGCCGTCCCGTCGGCGGCCGGATCGATGACGAGCTGGTTGTTCCCGCGGGAATGGGCGAACGCGTCGTCGAGCACGGCGAATCCGCCCGGGACGTCGACGGTGCGACCGGCCTGGCGGCGGGCGAAGTCCGACAGGAAGGCGTTGATCCGTCGCGGTTCAGGGCTGGGGCGTGTTGCGAAAGTCCCGTCTGGCATGCGCGGCAGCTTAGGGCCTGCCGCCTGCCATCTGCTGCGTGCTGTCCGCCACGGATTACGGGACAGCCCTTACTGCCTGCTCGCGCAACGCGGTGGGAACCGGGACGGGGCGGGCCCGGCGGCCCTGCCTCGGCCGGTGGCCGGGCCGCCGGGCCGGTGCTCCGTCGCGGCGGCGGACGGCAGGGGCTTTGCGGGCGGTGTCACGCGGCGGTCCACTGCGTCCCCGGCGCCGTCCGAGGGCGCCGGTACCGCCGCCGTCCGCCCGGAACCGGCCCGGCGAAGCGTACGCGTGCGCCGGGAGGGGATGGTCAGCACCCCGAGACAGGCGACGACGAGGACGATCCCGGCCCAGCCGAGGACGGGCAGCCGCTCGCCCACGACCAGCACGGCGAACACCGCCGCCACGGCGGGCTCCAGCAGGGACAGGGTGGTCGCCGTGCTGACCGGCACGCGGGCCAGGCCGAAGCCGAACAGGACGTATCCGGTGAACATCGGTACCAGCGCCATGTAGAGGCCCACGCCCGCGTTCGTCCAGGAGGCGACCAGCGGTGCCCCGGTGGCGAGCAGCACCGGCACGAGCATCAGCCCGCCCAGCCCGAACACCGAGCCCATGGCCGCGCGCGACGGCACGCCGTGGGTGATGAGGCGGTGTGCCGCCCACGCGTACACGGCGTAGGTCACGCCCGCGAGCAGCCCGAGGCCCACGCCGACGACGGTCCGGACGGCGGAGCCCGTAGCGGGCCCGGATCCCGAGCCGGCCCCTGCCGCCTCGGCCGCGCACAGCAGCACGGTGCCGGCCACTCCCAGCGCCGCGCCCGCCATCCAGCGCCGGGACAGGCGCCGTCGGTCGATGACCCGTTCGATCAGCGCCGAGGCCAGCGGGGCGGAGCCGATGGAGACGACCGTGCCCACCGCGACACCGGCCAGACGCATGGAGGTGTAGAACGCCAGCGGGTACAGCGCCACCCCCGCCCCGCCGACGAGCGCGGTCCGCCACCGCGCCCGGAGGCCCGCCCGGAACCGTGCGATGCTCCGCCCGGCCACCGCCGCCTGGAGCAGCCCGCCCAGGCCCATCGCCGCGGCTCCGATCGCCAGCGGCCCCACCTGTGGCGCGAACGTCGCCGCCGTGCCCGTGGTGCCCCACAGCACCGAGGCCACCAGCACGGCGCCCGCCCCCGCCCCCGCTCCCGCGCTCGTGCCGACGGAGTGGCCGGCGGTCCGCGTCACAGGTCGTCCACCAGGCGCGCCGCCAGGTCGCGGGCGTGCCGCATCCGCGCGTCGTCCCCTTCGAGGCCCGCGCGCACGATGGCGCCTTCGAGCAGAAACGCCAGGTGCTCGGCCGTGGCGCGGGCCTTCTCCTCCCGGCCGGGCAGCAGCTCCGTCAGGTGCCCGGCCAGGATGGCCTCCACCTCTTCCTTGTGCTGCCGCACCACCGTCCGGCCCTCGTGACCTTGGGGCAGTTCGGCGGCGGCGTTGAGCAGCCCGCACCCCCGGAACCCGTGCTCGTAGGCGAGCCGGGCGTGATCGGCGTACGCGTCGAAGACGGCGAGCACGGCCTCGCGCGGGCCCCGCGCTCCGGCCAGGCGCTCCCGGTAGAGGCCGAGCCATTCCTCGTGCCGGGCCTGGAGGTAGGCGCGGACCAGATCGGCCTTGGAGCCGAAGTTGTTGTAGAGGCTCATCTTCGCCACGCCGGCCTCGGCCGTGATCGTGTCGATCCCCGTCGCCGCCACGCCGTCGGCGTAGAACCGGCGCGCCGCGGCATCGAGGATCCGGGTCCGCGCGGCCCCGCGCCTGCGCGTCACCGGCCGCTTCCCGGTGGCTTCCGCATCGGGCATGGCTGCCCCCTTTCCGTTATTAGGTAGACCAGTCTATCTAATAACGGAGAGGGGCGAGGGCGGGCGAGACATGTGGTGGGGCCCGGCTCGATTCCGGCGATCCGGTGCCCGCGTCGTGTCGTGTCGTCGTGAGGGGGCGGGTGGCTCAGTAGTCCCAGTCGTCGCCCCCGTCGTCGCCCCAGCCGCCGTGGCCGTGCCGGACCACCCGGAAGCTCGCGCCCACGCCGTTGAACACGGACACGCCTCCCTGGACGTGCTGCGGGATCACGCCCGAGGTGTCGCCGTACGGGCCGACGACCGCGATCGGGCCGCCGTTGTCGCAGGTCGCCCCGGAGAAGACCTCGACGGTCATCCGGCTCTCGTTGAAGATGTTGAAGCTGGTGGAGCCGAGGCCGCTGGCCGCGGTGACGCAGCCGTCCGGGTAGGCGGGGTACGTGCGCTCGTTGAAGTGGATGCGGCCCATGCGGTGATGGCCCCCGCCGCTCCCTCCGCCGTGGCCCCGGCCCTCGTCGCCGCCCCCGCCCCCGCCCTCCTCGTCACCCCGGTCGCCGCCGCGGCCCCCGCCGCCCTCTCCTCTGCTGCCCTCTCCTCCGCCGCCCTCTCCTCCGCCGCCCTCTCCTCCGCCGCCCTCTCCCTCTCCGCGCCCTCGTTCGTCGCCCCCGCTCTCGGCGCCGCCCGCTCCGGTGGCGTCCTTGCCTCCCTTTGGCGTGGTGGCCCCGTCGTGCACGGCGGGGGCGGGGGCGTGCACGGCGGGGGCGGGGGCCTGCCGGGCTGCCACCGGGGGATTCTCGGGCTTCTCGGGGGCGTCGGCCGAGGTGAGGCCGGAGCCGGAGGCGGCCAGGGCCGCCGCGGCCGCGGCGGCGACGGCGGCGGTGGTGGTGGCCGTGATGATGGTGGAACGCGTGGCCATGTCACTTTCTCCTGTCTGGGAGCGGTCGATTGAGTAACCGACCCGTGACTGAACGTACTTTTGCTCACCATTCGTGTCATGTCGAGGCATATCGAACGGATGGCGCCGACGTGCCGCCGGGGCCGCGGACCGTGCTCAGCCCGGCGGCGCGGGGGCCGTGACGCCGCTTCCGGTGCTGCCCGGCCGCTCCGGCCTCACCGGGGCCCGCCCCGGTCGCAGGGGACCCGGCATCGGAGCAGGTCGCCGGCCCGGGCCCGGGAACAGGCCCAGGAACGGGTCCGGGCCGTGTCCTCGCACCGGCGCCGCACAGCAGGCGGGAGTACGAGGACACGGCCCGGCGGGCACCAAGGCGTCAGATCCCGGCGGCCACCGCCAGATCCCGCTTGATCGCGGCCAGCAGCCGCGCCCCCTCCGCGCGGGCCTCGGGCAGGCCGTCCGTCGAACCGACCGGCACCACGACCTCCAGGTAGCACTTGAGCTTCGGCTCGGTGCCGCTGGGGCGGACGATCACCCGGGCGCCCCGGAGGCGGTAGCGCAGCCCGTCGGTGGGGGGCAGCTGCGCGCTGCCCCGTGACAGGTCCTCGGCCGAGACGACGTCGAGGCCGCCGAGCGAGGCGGGCGGACGCTCGCGCAGTCGCCGCATGGCGTCGGCGATGACCGACAGGTCCTGCACCCGCACCGACAACTGGTCGGTCGCGTGCAGCCCGTGCTCGACCGCCAGGTCGTCGAGGAGATCGAGGAGCGTACGGCCGCGCTCCTTGAGGGAGGAGGCGAGTTCGGCGACGAGCAGCGCCGCCGTGATGCCGTCCTTGTCGCGCACGCCCTCCGGGTCGACGCAGTAGCCGAGCGCCTCCTCGTAGCCGTACCGCAGGCCGTCCACCCGGGCGATCCACTTGAAGCCGGTCAGCGTCTCCTCGTACCCGAGGTCCGCCCGCTCGGCGATCCGCCCGAGCAGTGAGGAGGACACGATCGACTCGGCGAACACGCCCGCGGCGCCCCGGTCCACCAGATGGGCGGCGAGCAGCGCGCCGACCTCGTCGCCGCGCAGCATCCGCCAGCCGCCGTCGGCCGCCGGGTCCGGGACGGCGACGGCGCAGCGGTCGGCGTCCGGGTCGTTGGCGATGACGAGATCGGGCCCGGTCCGGCGCGCGGTCGCGAAGGCGAGATCCATCGCACCGGGCTCCTCCGGGTTGGGGAAGGCGACGGTGGGGAACGCCGGGTCGGGCTCGGCCTGTTCGGCGACGAGCACCGGCTCCGGGAAGCCGGCGCGGGCGAAGGCGGCGGTCAGCACGGAGGTGCCGACGCCGTGCATCGCCGTGTACACGACGCGGGCGGTGCGCGGCGATCCGGCGGCGAGCACGGCGTCCGTACGGGCCAGGTACGCGTCCAGGACCTCGTCGCCGAGGATCTCCCAGCCGCCCTCGGGGCGGGGCACGGTGTCCAGCGGGCCGACCGCGGCGATCTCGGCGGCGATCCGGGCGTCCGCCGGGGGGACGATCTGCGAACCGTCGCCGAGGTAGACCTTGTAGCCGTTGTCGCGCGGCGGGTTGTGGCTGGCGGTCACCTCGACGCCCGCGACGGCCCCCAGATGCCGTACGGCGTACGCGAGCACGGGGGTGGGCAGCGGGCGCGGGAGCACGGCCGCGCGCAGGCCCGCGCCGGTCATCACGGCGGCGGTGTCGCGCGCGAAGTCGGCCGACTTGTACCGGGCGTCGTACCCGATGACGACGAGCCCGTCGCCCTGCCCCTCGGCCTTGAGGTACGCGGCGAGCCCGGCCGCGGCCCGGATGACGACGGCGCGGTTCATCCGCATCGGCCCGGCCCCCAGCTCGCCGCGCAGCCCGGCCGTGCCGAACTGGAGCGTTCCGGCGAACCGCGCGGCGATCTCGGCGGCGCTCCCGGCGTCCCCGGCGGCCGCGGCGTCGACGAGCCCGGCCAGCTCGTCACGGGTCTCGGGGTCGGGATCCTCGGCGAGCCACGTCCTGGCCCGGGCCATGAGGTCCTGCTGCATGGGTCCGCCTTTCTGCGGGGTGGGTTGGGGGAGCGGTGACGCCCGTCCGGGCGCGGAATCCGTTCCGGGTCCGTCGCGTCGGGTCCGTCACGCGCGCCGCGACCGGTGCCCGGCTCAGATGCGTTCGAGCACCCGGGCCAGCAGCGCGCCCATCCGCGTGGCGGAGTCCCGCCCCGCCTGGAGGACCTCCTCGTGGTTGAGCGGTTCGCCGCTCAGCCCGGCCGCCAGGTTGGTGACCAGCGAGATGCCCAGCACCTCGGCCCCCGCCTCGCGTGCGGCGATCGCCTCCAGCACGGTGGACATGCCGACCAGGTCGCCGCCCATGACCCGGACCATGTTGATCTCGGCGGGCGTCTCGTAGTGCGGGCCGGGGAACTGCACGTACACCCCCTCTTCGAGGGTGTCGTCGATCTCCTTGCACAGCGCGCGCAGCCGCGGCGAGTACAGGTCGGTCAGATCGACGAAGTTGGCGCCGACGATGGGCGACGCCGCGGTCAGATTGATGTGGTCGCTGATCAGGACCGGCTGGCCGGGGCGCATGCCCTCGCGCAGCCCGCCGCATCCGTTGGTCAGGACGACGGTCCTACAGCCCGCGGCGACGGCGGTGCGCACCCCGTGCGCGACGGCGGCGACGCCGCGGCCCTCGTAGTAGTGCGTACGGCCCAGGAAGACCAGGGCCCGCTTCTCGCCGATCCGGTACGAACGGATCGTGCCGCCGTGCCCCTGCACGGCGGGCGCCGGGAAACCGGGGAGTTCGGTCACCGGGAACTCGGCCTCCGGAATGCCGAGCGCGTCGGCCGCCGGAGCCCAGCCGGAACCCATCACGAGCGCGACGTCGTGGGTGTCGGTACCGGTCAGCTCGCGCAGGCGGGCGGCGGCGGCGTCGGCGGCGGCCCGGGGGTCGCCCTGGATGTTGTCCGGAATAACTGATGCGTTCACGCGGACGAGCGTAACCGCTGATTCCCTACGCGCGTAGATGGCCACGTGCAGAGACTGCGCAGGCTTTCTCGTGCAATCACACAAAATTGCCGGTGGCGAGGGGAATTTCGGACGCACACGGGCCGGAAAGGCTTGTGCGGCCCGCGGCCGGACCCGTACGCGACCGCATCCGTACGAGGCGAGCCCGTACGGATGCGGTCGGGAGCGGCACCGGGGACGGATGCGGCGCACGGCCGGGGACGGCACGGGGGCCGCCGGGGCCGGGGCCGGCGCACGGCCGGGATCGGCGCGGGGCCGGGTCCGGCACGGTCGGCGGAGGCCCGGCGCGGGTCAGCAGGGGCGCTTGCGCATTTCCATCACGTAGTCGTGCGGTGCGCCCGCGGACTCCGCCGCGTCCGCGATCTCGCCGAGGTAGCGGGCGGAGGGCAGGCCGCCCTCGTATCCGTTCAGCACGTACATCCAGGCCGGTTCCTCACCGTCCAGGGTGTGCACGCGCACCCGCATCCGCCGGTAGACGTCGAGGCCGACGCCCTCCCAGCGGTCCATGGAGTCCTCGTCCATCGGCGCGATGTCGTAGAGAGCCACGAAGACCTGGGAGCGGGGGGCCTCCACCACCGTGGCGAGCGCGCCTTCCCAGCCCATCTGCTCGCCGCCGAAGGTCAGCCGCCAGCCGTTCAGCCAGCCGGTGCCGCGCAGCGGGGAATGCGGTGCGCGGCGTGTCATCAGCCGCGCGTCGAGGTTGCCGGCGTACGCGGCGTAGAGCGACATGTGATCGAGGGTACGGGAGGTCACGGCCGGATCGTCGATTCCGGGGCGCAAGACCCCTTACGGGGGTCGCCGGGGCCGCCGCGGGCCACCCGCTCGCGGCGGTCGGCGCGTGGCGTGACGGGCCCCGCCCGCACGGATGGAGGGGCCCCGGGGCGAAGCACCTTGGCGCGTGCGGGACAATGAAGTACGTACTGCATTCCCCCGGGGCGATCCCCCGGACCCCCGGCCGGGGTGGCGGACGGCCGCGGGATGACACATACGAGGCGGACTTTTCGTGACCCGGATCGTGATCATCGGCGGCGGACCCGGCGGCTACGAGGCGGCGCTGGTGGGCGCCCAGCTCGGTGCGGAGGTGACCGTCGTCGACTGCGACGGCCTCGGCGGAGCGTCCGTGCTCACCGACTGCGTGCCCTCGAAGACCCTGATCGCCACGGCGGAGGTGATGACCACCTTCGACTCCTCGTACGAGGAACTGGGCATCATCGTCGCCGACGACACCCCGCACATCGACCAGGCGGCCCGCGTGGTCGGCGTCGACCTCGGCAAGGTCAACCGGCGTGTGAAGCGCCTGGCGCTCGCCCAGTCCCACGACATCACCGCCTCCGTCACCCGCGCGGGGGCGCGCGTGCTGCGCGGCCGGGGCCGTCTGGAGGGCCTCCAGGCCGCCGACGGCTCCCGTACGGTCGTCGTGACCGCAGCCGACGGCACGGAGGAGCGGCTCACCGCCGACGCCGTGCTGATCGCGACCGGCGGCCACCCCCGGGAGATTCCGGACGCGCAGCCCGACGGCGAGCGCATCCTGAACTGGACCCAGGTCTACGACCTCGACGAACTCCCCGAGGAGCTCATCGTGGTCGGCTCCGGCGTGACGGGCGCCGAGTTCGCGGGCGCGTACCAGGCGCTCGGCTCCCGGGTCACCCTGGTCTCGTCCCGCGACCGGGTGCTGCCGGGCGAGGACCCGGACGCCGCCGCCGTGCTGGAGGACGTCTTCCGGCGCCGCGGCATGAACGTCATGGCCCGCTCCCGCGCCCAGGCCGCCAAGCGCGTCGGCGACCGCGTGGAGGTCACCCTGGCCGACGGACGGGTCATCTCCGGCACGCACTGCCTGATGGCCGTCGGGGCGATCCCGAACAGCGCGGGCATGGGCCTGGAGGAGGCCGGGGTCAGGCTCAAGGAGTCCGGCCACATCTGGACCGACAAGGTCTCCCGCACCACCGCTCCCGGTGTCTACGCGGCCGGTGACGTCACCGGGGTCTTCGCCCTCGCCTCGGTCGCCGCCATGCAGGGCCGGATCGCGATGTACCACTTCCTCGGCGACGCGGTGGCCCCGCTGGACCTGAAGACAGTGTCCTCCAACGTCTTCACCGACCCGGAGATCGCCACCGTCGGCTACACCCAGGCCGATGTCGACTCCGGCTCGATCGACGCCCGCGCGGTCAAGCTGCCGCTGCTGCGCAACCCGCGTGCCAAGATGCAGGGCATCCGCGACGGCTTCGTCAAGATCTTCTGCCGTCCCGGCACCGGCATCGTGGTCGGCGGCTGTGTCGTCGCGCCACGGGCGAGTGAATTGATCCACCCGATCTCGATCGCGGTCGACAACAATTTGACGGTGGAGCAGATCGCAAACACGTTCACCGTGTACCCGTCCCTGTCGGGTTCGATCGCTGAAGTGGCACGGCAGTTGCACACCCGTAAGCGGGCGGGCGACGCGTAGGACCCTCCGGACCTCGGGGAACCCGGCGGTCGCCGACGACACCCGGCAACCCGGGCTATGGAACGACCGTCGGACGATCAGTACGGAACAACAACAGGGCCGCTTATACCACTTGGCGACCCCTTGTATGCGCAGCTTCTGCTATTCGGTGCAAAGTGCTGAAAACACTCGGGCGAGCACGTTACTGTCAGTTTCGTGTTCGCTGCAGAACGTCGCCAATTGATCCTCGAAATGGTGCGCGCCAACGGGGCGGTATCGCTCCGTGAGCTCGCCCGTGTCGTCCAGACCTCCGAAGTGACCGTACGTCGGGACGTGCGGGCGTTGGAGGCGGAAGGACTCCTCGACCGCCGCCACGGTGGTGCGGTACTGCCGGGTGGGTTCACGCGGGAGTCCGGCTTCCCGCAGAAATCCCATCTCGCCACGGCGGAGAAGACCGCGATCGCCGATGTGGCCGCCGGACTCGTCGAAGAGGGCGAGGCCATCGTCGTGGGGGCCGGTACGACCACGCAGGAGCTGGCCCGCAGGCTCGCGCGCGTGCCCGGCCTGACCGTCGTGACCAACTCCCTGCTGGTCGCCCAGGCGCTGGCCCATGCCAACCGGGTGGAGGTGGTGATGACCGGCGGCACGCTGCGCGGTTCGAACTACGCGCTGGTGGGCAGCGGGGCCGAGCAGTCCCTCCAGGGGCTGCGGGTCTCGCGGGCGTTCCTCTCGGGGAGCGGGCTCACCGCCGAGCGCGGCCTCTCCACGTCCAACATGCTCTCGGCGAGCGTGGACCGGGCCCTGGTGCAGGCCGCGGCGGAGGTGGTGGTCCTGGCGGATCACACCAAGCTCGGTTCCGACACCATGTTCCAGACGGTGCCGACGGATCTCATCACCCGTCTCGTGACGGACGAGCCGCCCGGCCACGACGACCGTGCCGCCACCGAACTCCAGGCCCTGGCGGACCAGGGCGTGCAGATCGCGGTGGCCGGTGCGGGAGGCGGAAACCCGGGGACGGCCGAGGCGCCGCCGTCGGGACGGCAGGTGCGCCGCGACATGGCGCTGCCCGGCCAGCGCCGCACCCGCGGCGGCCCCGGGAAGCCGGGAGCGCAACCGCTGCGCGGCGCCGCGGTGCTGCCGGATCAGGGGCAGGCACAGGGGCAGGCTCAGCAGGACCGGGCGAGGGTGGCGGACCTGCGACGCCGATAGGCGTGCGCCCGAGGAGCCGCGCGGCCCACGGGTCCGGCGGCGGCCGGTACGGGGCGGTGGGGGCTGCTACGGGCTGCGGCATGGCTGGTACGGGTTGGCCGGCCCGATGCGGGCCGATGGGCACACGGGGCCGGTAGCGATACGGCTCCGACAGCACCGACAGCACCGACAGCACCGACAGCACCGACAGCACCGACAGCGCCGACGAGGCCGGTGGGCCCGGTGGGTCTGGTGGTTCCGGTGGGGTGTGCGCGGAGTTCAACCGCCTTCCGCGCCGGGCCCCTCAGCCCGCGCCGGGCCCGCTCAGCCCGCGCAGGGTCAACATCAGCAGCCGGTCGGCCAGTTCGGGGTCGTCCGGCGACTGCTCCGACGCCAGCGCGATCGCGTTCGTCAGCTGCATCAGGTCGTCGATGGACACCTCGGCCCGTACGGCCCCGCACGCCTGAGCCCGCGCCAGCAGGGCCGCCCCCGCCTCGCGCAGCGGCACGTTGCACTGCGCGAGGGCCGAAGTCTCGTCCCGTGACGTCGACATGAGCGCCTGCGCCAGGCCCCGGTACGCGCCCGCGTGGGTGATGATCGCGCCCAGCCACTCCACCAGACCCCGGCACGGCTGCTCCGCCGCCGCGAGCTCGCGGGACCGGCTGATCAGCTCGGCCAGGGCCTCCTGGAAGACGGCGTTCATCAGCGCGTGCCGGTTCGGGAAGTGCCGGTACAACGTGCCGATCCCGACCCCCGCACGGCGTGCGATGTCCTCCAGGGCCGCGTCGGTGCCGTGCTCCGAGAAGGCGGTACGGGCCGCGCTCAGCAGCCGGTCGTAGTTGCGGCGCGCGTCCGCACGCATGGGCCGGGACGGCGTCCGTGCCGTGCTCGTCGCCGTGCTCGTCACCATCGGGCCTCCCTCGTCATCCGCCCCGTGATCCAGGATGCCATCGCGGACGGGCGGGCCGGGTACTCCTCGCGCGAACGACCGGGCCCCCGCGGGTGCCTTTTCGGCTTCGCGGGGGCCTGGTGCGCACCGTCCGACGGGAGACGTCCGGTGCGGAATGTCTGGAACGGGCTGTCTGGAACGGAACGTCCCGAACGGAGCGTCCGGTGCGGGGCGGCCGGAACGGAACGGCCGGAACGGAGCGTCCGACGGGAGACGTCCGGTGCGGGGCGGCCGGTGGGGTCCGGCCGCCCCGACGGATGTCAGTCCTTGATCTCGCAGATCACGGCGCCGGAGGAGATGGAACTGCCGACCTCGGTGGTGAGTCCCTTGATGGTGCCGGCGCGGTGGGCGTTCAGCGGCTGCTCCATCTTCATGGCCTCCAGGACGACGACGAGGTCGCCCTCCTGCACCTGCTGGCCCTCCTCCACGGCGATCTTGACGATGGTGCCCTGCATCGGGGACGCCAGGGTGTCGCCGGAGACCGCGGAGCCGGACTTCTTCGCCGCGCGGCGCTTGGGCTTGGCGCCCGCCGCGAGACCGGTGCGGGCCAGGCTCATGCCCAGCGACGACGGCAGCGAGACCTCCAGGCGCTTGCCGCCGACCTCGACGACGACGGTCTCGCGACCCGCCTCCTCCTCGGCCTCCGCGTCGGCGGGTGCGGCGAAGGGCTTGATGTCGTTGACGAACTCGGTCTCGATCCAGCGGGTGTGGACCTTGAACGGGGTGCCGTCGGCCGGGGCGAACGCCGGGTCGGTGACGACCGAGCGGTGGAACGGGATGGCGGTGGCCATGCCCTCGACGTCGAACTCGGCCAGCGCGCGGGCCGCCCGCTGAAGGGCCTGCTCGCGGGTCGCGCCGGTCACGATCAACTTCGCCAGCAGCGAGTCCCAGGCGGGACCGATCACGCTGCCGGACTCCACGCCCGCGTCCAGACGGACACCGGGGCCGCTCGGCGGGGCGAAGACGGTCACCGTGCCCGGGGCGGGCAGGAAGTTGCGGCCCGGGTCCTCGCCGTTGATCCGGAACTCGAAGGAGTGGCCCCTTATGACCGGGTCGCCGTAGCCGAGCTCCTCGCCGTCGGCGATGCGGAACATCTCGCGCACGAGGTCGAGACCGGTGACCTCCTCGGTGACCGGGTGCTCGACCTGGAGGCGGGTGTTGACCTCCAGGAAGGAGATGGTGCCGTCCGCACCGACCAGGAACTCGACCGTGCCCGCGCCGACGTAACCGGCCTCCTTGAGGATGGCCTTCGACGCCGCGTACAGCTCGGCGTTCTGCTTCTCGGAGAGGAACGGCGCGGGCGCCTCCTCGACCAGCTTCTGGTGGCGGCGCTGGAGCGAGCAGTCACGGGTGGAGACCACGACCACGTTGCCGTGTTTGTCGGCCAGGCACTGCGTCTCCACGTGGCGCGGCTTGTCCAGGTAGCGCTCCACGAAGCACTCGCCGCGGCCGAACGCGGCCACGGCCTCGCGGACGGCGGAGTCGTACAGCTCCGGGATCTCCTCCAACGTGCGCGCCACCTTCAGACCGCGGCCGCCGCCACCGAAGGCGGCCTTGATCGCGATCGGCAGTCCGTGCTGCTCGGCGAACGCCACGACCTCGGCGGAGCCCTCGACCGGGTCCGGCGTGCCGGCCACCAGCGGGGCCCCCGCGCGCTGGGCGATGTGACGGGCGGCGACCTTGTCGCCGAGGTCCCGGATCGCCTGCGGCGGCGGGCCGATCCACGTCAGGTCCGCGTCGATGACGGCCTGGGCGAACTCGGCGTTCTCCGACAGGAAGCCGTAGCCCGGGTGGATCGCGTCCGCCCCCGAGTCCTTGGCGGCCTGGAGCACCTTGGCCATGTCCAGGTAGCTGGTGGCGGGGGTGTCACCGCCCAGGGCGAACGCCTCGTCGGCCGCGCGGACGTGCAGAGCGTCACGGTCCGGGTCGGCGTAGACGGCCACGCTCCCGATCCCGGCATCCCGGCATGCCCGGGCTACGCGGACAGCGATTTCGCCACGGTTGGCGATGAGCACCTTGCGCACGATGGCTCCCTCCTTGAAACAAGCTGAGTTTAGGGACTACCGACACGGCGCTACGACCCGTCCCCAATGGTGAGCTTGCCCACACGGAGTGTGATCCGAGGCTTGCTCAAGTCGCGAAATCCCTTGTGGCACCACGGTACGCCGGGATTCATGACCGCACAGTAGCCACGAGGTGTGGTCCGGGTCTCTGTTCATGCGACCAGCCGCTTCCGGCGTTTCTTTGTGGAGTCCCCACTAATGGACGAACGATTCTTTGCCCGGCGCACGAAAGGGTGCCAGCCGTGCGGGGTGCGCGCACGGTGAGAGACGGAGTGGCGCGAGGGCGGGAGGGGGCGCGGGCCGCGCGAGGTCTTGTCCCGGGCGTTACCGGTTAGTAGGGTCCGCGATATCGGACGTACTGCAGGTAACACGTACTACGGGTGACAGGAGGTGTGCGCCGTGATGCGCAGACCGGTGGCGTTCGTGGCCGCGCTCGCGTTGTTCGCGGAGGCCGTGGGCGTCGTGCTCGTCAACGGCATTCTCGCGACGGTCGTCGAGAACCAGGACATGTCCCTGGCCGGTCTCGAATCCGGTGCCATGTCCGGCGGCACCTGGGTGATGGGCGGCGTGTCCGGGCTCTGCCTGCTGCTGTGCGGGCTGGTCCTGCTGCTGACCGGCGTGCGCGACCGGGCCCCGGGCCGGCTGGGCCGCATCGCCCTCGTCGTCTGCGCCGTGGCGCACGGGGTGCTGGGGGCGCTGGCGGTGGGGCTGCTCGGCTGGATCGCGTTCGCGTTCCTGATGACGGTGCTCGGGCTGATCGTTCTGACGCTGGTGGTGTACGGCCCCGAGGGCGATCGGCCCGTCGGCGTCGAACCGTCCGCCGCCCGGGGGTCCGCGGACGGCGGATCCGCGGACGGGACCGGGCCGGGTGCCCCGGCGGCGGTCTGACGGGACGGGTTCGACGCGAGGGGGCCGACCGGAGGCGGTACGGCCCATGGGGGCCGGACGACCGGCGAGGACCGGCCCCGTCGCGGTCGGCCGAAGGGGGCGACACCGGGTGCCCGAGGGGAGTGGCCCGACCGGGTGGCCCGCCGGAGGTGGCTGACGGGGAGGGCTCAGACCCACAGGTCGGTGACGGAGATCCCCAGTTCGCCCAGGAGCCGGCGCAGCAGCGGCAGCGAGAGCCCGATGACGTTGCCGTGGTCGCCCTCGATCGAGTCGACGAACGGGGCCGAACGGCCGTCCAGGGTGAACGCGCCCGCCACGTGGAGCGGCTCGCCGGAGGCCACGTAGGCGGCGATCTCGGCGTCCGTCGGTTCACCGAAGAGGACGGTCGTCGACGCGGTCGCCGAGGCCGTGCGTCCGGTGGCGGTGTCGACCACGCTGTGGCCGGTACGCAGTACCCCGGCGCGGCCGCGCATGGACTTCCAGCGGGCGGTGGCCTCCTCGGCGTCGGCGGGCTTGCCGAGCGCCTGACCGTCGAGTTCGAGGACCGAGTCGCACCCGATGACCAGGGCGCCGGCCGTCTCCGGCAGGCCGGCCACGGCCGCGGCCTTCGCCTCGGCGAGCACCAGCGCCAGTTCGGCAGGGGTCGGGGCGCTCAGCGCGTCCTCGTCCACGCCGCTGACGATCACCTCGGGCGCGAATCCGGCCTGCCGCAGCAGACCGAGACGGGCGGGGGAGGCGGAGGCGAGCACGAGACGGCGCTGATCTGTCATACGCGCCATCGTAGAAGGAGCGGAAGGCCGCCCGCCCCGCCGGTCGGCCCGCCCGGGCCGAAGTCCGCCGTGCCGGGGTGCCGGGGTGCCGGGGTGCCGGGCCGTTCCGCCGGTCGCGGATCCCGGCCGCTCCGGCTCTCAGCGGATTCCGAGCGCCAGCATCCCGACGAGCATCGCGAGAGCGAGCACCAGGCCCGCGCGCCGGATCATGTCCTGGGCGTCGCGCAGTTCCTTCGGCGGCTTGTTCTCGGGATCGGACCACAGCATGACCCGATCCTGCTGCGACCGCGCACCACGGCGCCTGAGTACCCGTACTCAGGCGCCGTGGTGCCTACGGGCCAGATCGTGCCCGCAGCGTCACCCGGGCCAGTACGTCCGTGCCCAGGCACGCGGCCCCGGCACAGGGCGCGCGCGGCGGGCGATGCGCCCCGGGTCGGCCCACTGCCCGGGCAGCGCCGATCCGCCGGAGGACGCGTCGGACGCCGCTGCCGTCGCCGCCGCGCGCGCACGGACCACGGTGAGCGCGGCGGCCAGCTCCTCGGGAGTCGGGTTGCCCCGTACGACCTTGATCATGGCAATGACCCTTTCCGGAAGGGGAGTTGGGTGGGGCGGAGCGGCCGCCAGGTGCCGCCTGGGGCGTGTTTCGAAAGTCCCGTCCGGCCCGCGACGCCTGGCACGGCGCCTCGCCACGTCGTCGGGATCGTCCACGTAAGCCCGGTACGAGGACGATCCTCCGTCTTGCGATGCACCGCAGCCGTCGTCGCGCGCCCGCCAGGGATTACGGGACAGCCCTTAGAGGGGGATGTTGCCGTGCTTCTTCGGGGGCAGGGACTCCCTCTTCGTGCGCAGCTGGCGCAGCGCCTTCACGATGTGGGCGCGGGTGTCGGACGGCATGATCACCGCGTCGACGTAGCCGCGCTCGGCTGCCACGTACGGGTTGAGCAGCGTGTCCTCGTAGTCGGTGATGAGCTTCGCGCGGATCGCCTCCGCCTCCTGGGGATCCGTGGCCGCGGCGATCGTCCGGCGGTGCAGGATGTTCACCGCGCCCTGTGCGCCCATGACGGCGATCTGGGCGGTCGGCCAGGCCAGGTTGATGTCGGCGCCCAGGTGCTTGGAGCCCATCACGTCGTACGCGCCGCCGAACGCCTTGCGGGTGATCACCGTGATCAGCGGGACGGTCGCCTCCGCGTAGGCGTAGATCAGCTTGGCGCCCCGGCGGATGATGCCGCCGTACTCCTGGTCGACGCCGGGCAGGAAGCCGGGGACGTCGACGAAGGTCAGCACGGGCACGTTGAACGCGTCGCAGGTGCGGACGAACCGGGCCGCCTTCTCGCTCGCGTTGATGTCGAGACAGCCCGCGAACTGCATCGGCTGGTTGGCGACGATGCCGACCGGAGCGCCCTCGACCCGCCCGAAACCGGTGATGATGTTCGGCGCGAACAGGGCCTGGGTCTCCAGGAATTCGCCGTCGTCCAGCACGTGCTCGATGGCGGTGTGCATGTCGTACGGCTGGTTCGCGGAGTCCGGGATGAGCGTGTCGAGTTCGAGGTCCTCCTCGCTGGTGGCGAGGTTCGCCTCCTCCGGGAAGACCGGCGGCTCGGAGAGGTTGTTCGAAGGGAGGTACGACAGCAGCGACTTGACGTACTCGATGGCGTCCTTCTCGTCGCCCGCCATGTGGTGCGCCACACCGGAGACGGTGTTGTGGGTGCGGGCGCCGCCGAGCTGCTCGAAGCCGACGTCCTCGCCGGTGACGGTCTTGATGACGTCGGGGCCGGTGATGAACATGTGCGAGGTCTGGTCGACCATGACGGTGAAGTCGGTGATCGCGGGGGAGTAGACCGCGCCGCCCGCGCACGGTCCGACGATCAGCGAGATCTGCGGGACGACGCCCGAGGCGTGGACATTGCGGCGGAAGATCTCCGCGAACAGACCGAGCGCGACGACCCCCTCCTGGATGCGCGCGCCGCCTCCGTCGTTGATGCCGATGACCGGGCAGCCGGTCTTCAGCGCGAAGTCCATCACCTTCACGATCTTCTCGCCGTAGACCTCGCCGAGCGAGCCGCCGAAGATCGTGAAGTCCTGGGAGTACACACAGACGGGGCGGCCGTCGACCGTGCCGTAGCCGGTGACGACGCCGTCCCCGTACGGACGGTTCTTCTCGATGCCGAAGTTCGTCGACCGGTGCCGGGCGAACTCGTCGAGCTCCATGAAGGAACCCTCGTCGAGCAGCAGGCCGATCCGCTCCCGCGCGGTCAACTTGCCTTTCGCGTGCTGCTTCTCGACCGCCCGTGCGGAGCCCGCGTTCGTCGCCTCGTCGATGCGGCGCTGCAGGTCCGCGATCTTGCCCGCGGTGGTGTGGATGTCGATCTCTTCCGGCTCGGACATCGGGTGGCGGCTCCCTGCCTGGTCACGGGGACGACTGTGGCGCTGATCAAGATCAGGTGCTGGACACCGGCTGATCAGGTTCTGTCAGGTTCTGGAACACCTACTGATCCGTAGCGTATCGGCGTACATACGGTTCAGCAGTGCGTCGTTTACCACACCTAGTCTGGCTTGCATGACACCTTCGGATGCGCCTCACAGCCGCTGGTCCGACCTGGACCGACCGCCCCTGAACGTCCCCGCGCTGCGCCGCGGGCTGCTGCGGCCGGGCAGCCTGTGGACCTCGCTCGACGTCGTGGAGACCACCGGGTCCACCAACTCCGATCTGGCCGCGCGGGCAGCGTCCGGGCTCGCCGAGGGCGCGGTGCTGGTCGCCGAGGAGCAGACGGCGGGCCGCGGCCGGCTCGACCGCACCTGGACGGCCCCGGCCCGTTCGGGGCTGTTCTTCTCCGTCTTCCTCGAACCCGGCGACATCCCGGTCGCGCGGTGGGGGTGGCTGCCGCTGCTCACCGGCGTCGCCGTGGCCACCGGGCTGGCCCGCGCGGCGGGCGTCGACACCGCCCTGAAGTGGCCCAACGACCTGCTCGTCACGGTGGCGGGCGAGGAACGCAAGACGGGCGGCATCCTCGCCGAGCGAGCCGGGGACGGCGTCGTCGTCGGCACCGGCCTCAACGTCACCCTGCGCGCCGCCGAACTGCCCGTCCCCACCGCCGGATCGCTCTCCCTCGCCGGGGCCGTCTCCACCGACCGGGAGACCCTGCTGAGGGGCGTGCTGCGCTCGCTGGAGCACTGGTACGGCCGCTGGCGGGAGGCCGGCGGCGACGCGGCGGCCAGCGGGCTCCAGGAGGCGTACGCGGCGGGCTGCGCGACGCTCGGCCGGCCGGTACGCGCCGAGCTGCCCGGCGACCGCACGCTCACCGGCGAGGCCGTGGCGATCGACGGCGACGGCAGGCTGGTCCTGTCCACGGACGAGGGCCTGCGCGAACCCCTGTCCGCGGGCGACATCGTGCACCTGCGGGGAGCCGGGGGCGAGCTGACCTGACGCGCTCCGGGACGTCCCACCGGGCCCACCCGCGCACCGCCCCCGGGACGTCCCGCCCGGCCGCCGCCCACCCGCGCACCGCCCCCGGGAGTCCCGCCCGGCCGCCGGCCACCCGCGCACCGTCCCCCGGGCGTCCCGTCCGGTCGCCGGGGGAACTCCTGCCCGGCCGCCCCGGGGACGTCCCGCCCGGTCACCCCGCGACGTCGGAGTGCGGCTCACGGACGTGAGCCACGGCACACCTGCCGTAAAGTTGAGGCGATCCACCGACAGATCGGCAGGGAAGTGCGCAGGGAACGGGCAGGAGGCGGCTGGTGACCGTCGACGACACGACCTCCGGCGCGGGCGACGAGCCCCCGTCGGAACCCTCGGTCCACCCGACGCCGCATCACGAAGTCGACCATACGGCGGAGCCGACCGACGACCCCCTCGCGATCCGGCTGGAACAGCTCATCCTGGGCGCCGACCGCCGTTACACGCCGTTCCAGGCGGCCCGGACCGCCGGTGTCTCGATGGACCTGGCCTCCCGGTTCTGGCGGGCCATGGGCTTCGCCGACATCGGTCAGGCCAGGGCGCTCACCGAGGCCGACGTGCTGGCGCTGCGCCGCCTCGCCGGTCTCGTCGAGGCCGGGCTGCTCAGCGAGCCGATGGCGATCCAGGTCGCCCGGTCCACCGGGCAGACCACCGCCCGGCTGGCGGAATGGCAGATCGATTCGTTCCTGGCGGGGCTGACCGAGCCGCCCGAGCCCGGCATGACCCGTACCGAGGTCACGTACCCACTGGTCGAACTGCTCCTCCCGGAGCTGCAGGAGTTCCTGGTGTACGTGTGGCGGCGCCAGCTCGCCGCCGCCACCGGCCGGGTCGTGCAGGCGGCCGACGACGAGGAGATGGTCGACCGGCGCCTGGCCGTGGGCTTCGCCGACCTGGTCGGCTTCACCCGGCTGACCAGGCGGCTGGAGGAGGAGGAACTCGGCGAACTGGTCGAGGCGTTCGAGACCACCGCCGCCGACCTGGTCGCCGCCCATGGCGGCCGGCTCATCAAGACCCTCGGCGACGAGGTCCTCTACTGCGCCGACGACGCCGGGACCGCCGCCGAGATCGCGCTGCGCCTGATCGAGGCGATGAACCAGAACGAGACGATGCCCGCGCTGCGCGTCGGCATCGCCTTCGGCACCGTCACCACCCGTATGGGCGATGTCTTCGGGACGACGGTGAACCTCGCCAGCCGGCTGACCTCCATAGCGCCGAAGGACGCCGTGCTGGTGGACGGCGCGTTCGCGGAGGAACTGACCCGCACCGGCGACGCTCCGGCCTCCGAGGCGCAGGCCGCCGCGCAGGCGGCGGCGGCCGAGAAGGAGCGCCAGGAGGGCCTGGAGCCGACGGCTCTGCCCAGGTACCGCTACGGACTGCAGCCCATGTGGCAGCGGCCGGTGCGCGGCCTCGGAGTTGTCGAACCCTGGCTGCTGGCCCGCCGCGGCACGTCCTGACGCCGTCCGCCGCCCTCGCCGCACGCCCTGGAAGCCGCCCCATAGGATCCCTCCGGTAACGCTCGTTAACCGGAGGGGTGAAGTCATGACCGTCGCGTCCGTCACGTCCGAGCAACGGTTCGGGGAGTTCGTCGTCGTACGGGTCCACGAGGGGCAGGAGCACGTCGCCGAGCTGGTCCTCGACCGGCCCGGGGCCATGAACGCGGTGTCCACGGACATGGCCCGCTCGATCGCCGCCGCCTGCGCCGCGCTCGCCGCGGACCCCGCAGTCCGGGTCACCGTCCTCACCTCCAGCCACGAGCGGGCCTTCTGCGTGGGCGCCGACCTGAAGGAGCGGAACTCCTTCACCGACGCCGAGCTGCTGCGCCAGCGTCCCGTCGCGCGCGCCGCCTACACCGGAGTGCTCGAACTGCCGATGCCGACGATCGCGGCGGTGCACGGCTTCGCGCTCGGCGGCGGGTTCGAGCTGGCCCTGTCCTGCGACCTGATCGTCGCCGACCGCACGGCCGTGGTCGGCCTGCCCGAGGTGTCGGTCGGCGTCATCCCGGGCGGCGGCGGCACGCAGCTGCTGCCGCGGCGGATCGGCGCGGCGCGCGCGGCCGAGCTGGTCTTCACGGCCCGGCGGGTGGAGGCGGCCGAGGCGCACGAGACCGGTCTGGTCGACGAACTGGTCGAGGCGGGCCGGGACCGCGACGAGGCGCTCGCGCTCGCCGGGCGGATCGCCGCCAACTCCCCGGTGGGGCTGCGGGCCGCGAAGCGGGCGCTGCGGCTCGGGCACGGTCTCGATCTGCGGGCCGGCCTGGAGGTCGAGGACGCCGCGTGGCGATCGGTGGCCTTCTCGGGCGACCGGGCCGAGGGCGTGGCCGCGTTCAACGAGAAGAGGAAGCCGGACTGGCCCGGCGAGTGATGCGCGCGCGGTGAGACGGGCGATGCCGGGCGACGCGACGGGAGCAGCGCCGACGGGACGCGGGCGACGGCGACGGGACGCGAGTGACGCCGGGCGACGCGGACCGAGCGGTGCCCTGAGTGAACCGGCCGCTCGGTGCCGCCCGGCGCCGAGCGAAGTGACGTTGAGTGTTCAAAAGGACACGCACTGAATATTTTCTGCGCCTCAAGCTGATCAAATCACCACAAAACTACATAAGCTGTGGTGATGGGTGGTGAAGATGCACGGCTGCGGGCCGTGGTTGCGCTTGCGCAGGCGATGGCGGCGGCGCACACCCCTCGGGGGTCGTGGCGAGCGGCCGCGCTGGGGGCGTGCGAGGCGCTCGGCGGCACGTTCGCCGCGCTCTCCGTGTGGGAGCGCGGGGGCGGTCGGCTGCGTGTGCTGGTGAACGCGGGTGAACGGGGCGAGGGGGAGGAGGAGTTCCCCGAGGACGAGACGTACCCGGTGCACCGGTTCCCGGAGATCACCGAGTTCCTGCACGAGCGGTGGGCCGCCGGTGGCGAGCCCGACGCCTGGGTGGAGACCGCCGAGGGGCCGGTGGACGGTGCGTCGGGCGGCGGAGCGCCCGGGCGCGGGCGCGGCTACTGTCACCAGCGGGTGGTCGCCCTGCGCCGTCGCGGGCGCGGGTCCTGCGTGGTCGCGCCGATCGTTCTGCACGGGCGGGCCTGGGGCGAACTGTATGTGGCGCGCCCGGTGGGGCAGCCGGTGTTCGGACGGGAGGACGCGGACTTCGCCACCGTGCTGGCCGCCGTCGTCGCCGCCGGGATCTCCCAGGCCGAACGGCTCGAAGAGGTCCGCAGGCTCGCGTTCACCGATCCGCTGACCGGGCTGGCCAACCGGCGCGCGGTCGACGTGCGGCTGGACGAGGCGGTGGAGCGGCATCGCGTGGACGGTGCGGTGGTCAGCCTGGTCGTCTGCGACGTCAACGGCCTGAAGCGGGTCAACGACACACACGGCCATGCGGTCGGTGATCGCCTGCTGGAACGTTTCGGTTCGGTGCTGTCCCGTTGCGGCGCCATGCTTCCCGGCGCGCTCGCGGCACGGCTCGGCGGAGATGAGTTCTGCCTGCTCGCGGTGGGCCCCGAGACGGACGAGGTGGTCCGGGTGGCCGCCGAACTCTGCGAGCGCGCGGCCGAGTTGGAGCTGGGGGACGGGGTGGCGTGCGGGATCGCCTCGACCGGCGACCCGATCGGTCCGGTGATCTCGGCGCGGCGCCTCTTCCGGCTCGCGGACGCGGCCCAGTACCGGGCGAAGGCGGCCCGCTCCACGGAGCCGGTGGTGGCGGGGCGCGACGGCGAGGTGCTGCGGCTGGCCGACGCACCGCCCCGGTCCCCGCACGAGCGACGCCATCTGCGCGGCAGTCACCGCTGAGCGCGGACGTGCCCCTGGCCCGGCGGCGGACGTGCGACCGGCCCGGCGTCCGCGGGGGCGGGCGGTGGTCCATCGGCCCGTGGGCGGGGCGCGGCGGGCGCGTGAGCGGGACGCGGGCCGCGTGCACGGAGTTTGCGGGCCGCGCGAACAGGGCGGCGGCGCGAACGGGGCGCAGGCGGGGCGTCGGGAGCCCGCTCCCTCTTGCTCCCCAGGTCGTAAGGAGTCAACCGTACGACCACTGGTGACATGGCGAGATTCAGTCCGTACGCTGCTGAATATGGATATGCACACAGTCGTGGTGGGGACGTCCGGAACCACGGCCCAGGACGTCATCGCCGTGGCCCGCGACAACGCTCGCGTCGAGCTCTCCGAGGCCGCCGTGAACGCACTCGCCGCCGCTCGCGAGGTCGTGGACGCGCTCGCCGCCAAGCCCGAGCCGGTCTACGGCGTCTCCACCGGATTCGGGGCACTCGCCACCCGGCACATCGGCCACGAACTCCGCACACAGCTCCAGCGCAACATCGTCCGTTCGCACGCCGCCGGCATGGGCCCGCAGGTCGAGCGCGAGGTGGTCCGCGCCCTGATGTTCCTGCGGCTCAAGACGGTCGCCTCGGGGCGCACCGGCGTACGCCCCGAGGTCGCGCAGACCATGGCCGACGTCCTCAACGCGGGCATCACCCCGGTCGTCCACGAGTACGGCTCGCTCGGCTGCTCCGGCGACCTGGCTCCCCTCTCCCACTGCGCCCTGACCCTGATGGGCGAGGGCGACGCGGAGGGCCCCGACGGCGTCGTGCGCCCCGCGGGCGAACTGCTCGCCGCCCACGGCATCACCCCGGTGGAGCTGCACGAGAAGGAGGGCCTCGCCCTTCTCAACGGCACCGACGGCATGCTCGGCATGCTCGTCATGGCCCTCGCCGACCTGCGTAATCTCTACACCTCCGCCGACATCACCGCCGCCCTCTCCCTGGAGGCACTGCTCGGCACGGACAAGGTGCTCGCCCCCGAGCTGCACGCCATACGCCCCCACCCGGGCCAGGGCGCCAGCGCCGACAACATGCTGCGCGTCCTCGCCGGATCAGGCCTGACCGGCCATCACCAGGACGATGCCCCGCGAGTGCAGGACGCCTACTCGGTGCGCTGCGCACCCCAGGTCAACGGTGCCGGGCGCGACACCCTCGCCCACGCCGCGACGGTCGCGGACCGCGAACTGGCCGCCGCCGTCGACAACCCCGTCGTCCTGCCCGACGGCCGGGTCGAGTCGAACGGGAACTTCCACGGCGCGCCCGTCGCGTACGTACTCGACTTCCTGGCGATCGCCGCCGCCGACCTCGGTTCGATCTCCGAGCGCCGTACCGACCGGCTGCTGGACAAGAACCGGTCGCACGGGCTGCCGCCGTTCCTCGCCGACGACGCGGGTGTGGACTCGGGCCTGATGATCGCCCAGTACACCCAGGCCGCCCTGGTCAGCGAGATGAAGCGGCTCGCCGTTCCCGCGTCGGCCGACTCGATCCCGTCCTCCGCGATGCAGGAGGACCACGTCTCCATGGGCTGGTCGGCGGCGCGCAAGCTCCGTACCGCCGTCGACAACCTCGCCCGGATCATCGCCGTCGAACTGTACGCGGCGACGCGTGCCGTCGAACTGCGGGCCGCCGAGGGGCTCATCCCCGCCCCCGCCTCACGGGCCGCCGTCGAGGCCCTGCGCGCGGCGGGCGTCGAGGGGCCGGGGCCGGACCGCTTCCTGTCGCCGGACCTGGCCGCGGCGGACGCGTTCGTCCGCAGGGGAGCGCTGGTCGCGGCGGTCGAGCAGGTCACCGGGCCGCTGGCCTGAGCGGACCGTGGGGGAGGGCAATCTCCCGGTCGGCGGCGCGGCCGTTCGGGGGCGGGAGAGGGCTCTGTGCGGCTTCGGGACAGGGCCGAGCGGGCTCAGTGGACTCAGTGGGCTGAGTGGGCTCAGAACGACGGTGTGTCGGCGCGGCGGATCGAGTAGGTGACGAAGGCCGCGCCGATGCCCAGGAACGCGGCGCCGCCGAACAGGTACGGGGTGGTGTCGACCCCGCTCCCGGTGTCGGCGAGCCCGGGGCCGGACGACGACGTGCTCACGGCGGTGGCCGCCCCAGGGCCGTCGGCGTCCGGGGCATCCGAGGTGCCCCGGACGCCGGAGCTGCCGGGGGAGCCCGACGCACCCGGGGTGTTCGACGTCACCGGGGTGATGGAAGCGGCCGAGGCATCGGACGCGGCCGAGACGACCGTCGGGTCCGTGCCCCGGTCCGTCGAGGTCGGGTCGGTGCTCCGGTCCGTCGGGGCCGGGGCCGGGGCCGTGCTCCGGTGCGCCGAGCCCGTGTTCCGGCCTGTCGGGCCCGTCACACTCGTCGTGGTTCCGCCCGTCCCGTCGGTCTGTTCGTCCGTCGCGTTGGCGGACGGGACGAACCACAGAGCGGCCAGCAACGTGCCCGCGGCAGCGGCGGTCAGAAGCGGGCGGCGAGCGACGGCCACGGACGAACCCCCTTGTCACAGCCGTGAGTCAGGCATGCGCACCGATGCTAGTGAAACCAGCGGGTCATGGGAAAGTCGCATGTTCGTGGCCCCCGCGCCCCGCGCGTGAGCCGTTCGCTCCGGGGCATCACGGCGCGTCGGGCTCCGGGCGGCATGGTGTCGGAAATCACGGCCCCCGCCGCCCTCAATGTTGCCGCGAAGGGGGGTTGTGGCGGGGGAGTTGTCGGCGGCGTCCCGCACAATGGGAGAAACCTCGACGACACGACGACGCGAGCCGTGCCGCGGACCGGGGCCGAACTCCCGGACGGCCCGGCTCCGGTGAGCGGGACGCGGATCGGCACGGGACGGGACGGGACGGGGACACGGATCGGGACCGGGACACAAGTCCGGGACCGGAGTCGACCGGATCGGACCATACCGGAGCGTGCTGTGTACCGGGCTCGCAACAATGGCGGGCGCCGGGGAACCACCGCTGCCCGGGACGCGTCGATGAGTGTTGTTCCCCACATCTTCAGGGGATGTGGAACGGAGGGCCCATTCCATGGGTTCTCGGTGTGTTGACGGGTCTCGCCGGTCACCGGCGGCTCCGCTCGGGGTTTTTGGGGAATCGGTAACGATGGAGATGCGTGTGATGACGGACAGCAAGCGGCGCAGGGCCCTCACGGTCGCGTCCGCACTGCTCGGTGGCGTACTGGTACTCACGGCCTGCGACAGCGGCATCGCGGAAGGTGGCGCCGAGGGCTCGAAGAAGTCGCAGGCCGAGGTCGACAAGGCGGCCGCCAAGGACGCGTCGGAGGCGCAGATATCCATCGCGCCGAAGAACGGCGCGACCAACGCGAGCATCAACAACGCCGCCAGGGTCACCGTCGCCAAGGGCACGCTGACGCAGGTCGCCATGACCACGCAGGACGGTGCGGAGGTCAAGGGCACGCTCGCCACCGACGGCAAGAGCTGGCAGCCGGACGCCCAGCTGGAGCGCTCGACCACGTACAAGATCAGCGCGACGGCCAAGGACTCCAAGGGCCGCGAGGCGCACGAGAACACCTCCTTCACCACCGTGTCGCCCGACAACAGCTTCATCGGCAACTTCACCCCCGAGGACGGCTCCACCGTCGGCGTCGGCATGCCGGTGTCGATCAACTTCAACAAGCCGATCACGGACCGGAAGGCCGTTCAGGCCGGTATCACCGTGACGTCCAGCAGCGGCCAGGAGGTCGTCGGCCACTGGTTCAACAACCAGCGCCTGGACCTTCGCCCCGAGAACTACTGGCAGGGCGGCTCCACCGTCACCCTGAAGCTCGACCTGGACGGTGTCGAGGGCGCGGACGGCGTCTACGGCGTGCAGCAGAAGACGGTCACCTTCAAGGTCGGCCGCAACCAGGTCTCGACGGTCGACGTCGCCGCGCGCACCATGACCGTCGCCCAGGACGGCAAGACGATCAAGACCATCCCGATATCCGCCGGTTCCGCCGCCAACCCCACGTACAACGGGCAGATGGTGATCTCCGAGAAGTACAAGGAGACCCGGATGAACGGTGACACCGTCGGCTTCGGCGGCGAGTACGACATCAAGGACGTCCCGCACGCCATGCGGCTGTCCACCTCCGGCACCTTCATCCACGGCAACTACTGGGGTGCGCGGTCGATCTTCGGCAGCGCCAACACCAGCCACGGCTGTGTCGGCCTCCCCGACGTGAAGGGCGCGGGCGACGCGAACCAGCCCGCTGCCTGGTTCTACAACAACTCGCTCATCGGCGACCTCGTCGTCGTCAAGAACTCCCCGGACAGGAACATCACCCCCGACAACGGTCTCAACGGCTGGAACATGAACTGGGCGGAGTGGAAGGCGGGCTCCGCGGTCTGACGGCCACGCGGCTCCTTCCGCTCCTTTCCGCAGCGCCGGACGCGCCTCCGTAGCACCGGAGGCGTTTCCGTCGCACCGGACGCAGCCGGACCCCGCGTCCGTACGGAACCCCTCTTCCACACGCACGAAGGCGGCGGCACCCGGATCCTCCCGATCCGCGGTGCCGCCGCCTTCGTGCGTGCTCTCGGTGTGCCGGCCGGAAGTCCTTGTACTGGACGTACTTGGGCTTTCGGCTGGTGCAGCGAGAGTGCGTGCCCAACGTCGCGACGGGGCAAACGTTGCCTGATGCGGCACTAGCGTGCTCATCGCCGCTCCTGCTCGACTACTGAACGGAACCGTCCGTGCGACCCACTGCGCAGCCCTCCGTCGAGACGGCCGGATCGTCCGCCCGGCGGGTGCGTCCCGGGGAGACCGAGCGGGACGTCTTCCCGCGGCGGTACCGCGTGCCGCTCCTGGCCACCGCCCTGTCCGTGCCTCTGTACGCGTTCTGGGCGGCCTTCCTCGCCACCGGCGGCGGAGACCTCGCGGCCCAGGTGTTCTGGTCCGGTTTCGTGGCACGGCACCCGGGCGCTCCGTACAGCCTCTCCTGGTACGGCGGTATCCATGTCGGCAACTACAGCGTCATCGCGCCGCAGTTGATGGCCCTGCTCGGGGTGCGGACCGTCACCGCGCTCTCGGGAGTGGCCGCCTCCTGGCTGGCAGCGGCCCTGTTCGTGCGCAGCGGGATGAGGAATCCCTTGTGGCCCGCCCTGGTGGCGACGCTGACGCTCTGGTACAACGTGGCCTCCGGGCGGTCCACGTTCGCCCTGGGGGTGGCGCTCGCCCTGGTCTCGTGCCTGGTGCTGACAGGTGGTGCGTGCCGACCGGTCGTGGCCGCTGTCTTCAGTGCCCTGGCGACGATGGCGAGTCCGGTCGCCGGACTCTTCCTGCTGGTCGCGGGCGCGGGCCGGCTGCTGAACCGGGAGTGGCGGAAGGCGGCCGCGCTGTGTGCCCCGGCCGTGGCCGTGGTCGGACTGACCACCCTGCTGTTTCCCTTCAGCGGCGAGATGCCCATGGCCACCAGCGATGTCTGGAAGCCGGTCCTCTTCGGCGTCCTGCTCGTCGCGCTGGCGCCGCGGGAGTGGCGGGTGCTGCGGTTCGGCGCCGGGGTCTACGCGGTGGGGGTCGTGCTGACCGCTCTCGTTCCTTCGCCGGTGGGCTCGAACGTCATCCGGCTGGCCGAGCTGTTCGGGGCCCCGGTCCTGCTCGCCGTGCTCCTGGCCCACGGGGTGCGGCTCTGGCGGAAGGTCGCCCTCGGTGCCGCCCTGGCGCTGTCCCTGCAATGGGTGACCCAGCACGCCGTCCACGTACTGGAGATGTCGACGCCGGTCCCGGCGTGGGCCACCGGGACGAGGGGAGTGGTGGCCGCTCTCGATCGCCTCGGCGCCGACCGCACCCGCGTCGAGGCCGTACCGGCCGTCGACCACCGGGAGACCACCGCCCTCGGCCCGCACGTCAATCTGGCCCGCGGCTGGAACCGTCAGCTCGACGTGGAGCGCGGAGCACTCTTCTACGACGGATCCTTTTCCGCCGAGAGCTATCGCTCCTGGCTCGACCACTGGGCGGTGGGGTACGTCGTCCTGCCGGAAGGCACCCCGGACTGGGCGGCGAGGGAGGAGGCCGCACTCGTCCGCGACGAACCGGACTGGCTGCGGCTGGTCTGGCGCGACCCGCACTGGCGCGTCTACCGGGTGGAGCGGGCGACACCCATGGTCTCGGGCGCCGGCGCGTCCGTCGTCGGCGGCGACAGCGCAGGGCTCGTCGTGCGGGCCCATGAGCGCGGGTCGGTGACCGTCCGCGTCGCCTACTCGCCCTGGCTGCGGGCGGACGGCGGATGTCTGGAGCGCGCGGGTGAGTGGACCCGGCTGAGGGTGCCGGGGGCCGGCGACTACCGGATCGGCTCCTCGTACCTGCCCTCCCGGCAGGGGAAGTGCTGAACGCCGCCCCGTCCTGCTGAGCGCCGCCGCACCGTCCTGATGGGCGTCGCGGCCCCGATGGCTCGTGGGCGGCGCCGACCCGGCTCGTACCGGACGTCGTGCGCGCGGTCGGACGTCGGGCGCGCGGTCGGTCCGTACGACCGCGTCATGGTGTAGCCGGCTGCACCATGACTCCGGGTGGGTGGTCCCTCGTGGCGGACCGTCCCGGCCGGTGATGATGAAGACCTCGCCCGCCGACCCCCGACCACGGAGGAAACACCATGAAATCGCCGCTCTGGATCGTTCTCGTCGCCGCGCTCGCCGCCAATGTGTTCGCGAGCTTCGGCGTGCCGAAGGAGAGCACGCAGATAGTGCTGAGCGTCGCCTCCGGTCTGATCGTGATCGGATCCGGTACCGGGCTGTGGATGCTGCGCGACCGCAAGGACGCCTGAGTCGGTTGCCGTAGTGAAATGTCGCTTTTGTTGTGAATTTAAGGATGGGTTGCGGTCGAGTCGGGACCACTATGTGGATGCCGTGGTGTACCTCGTGGGGCGCACTGGGACAATCGAAGTGCCACAACGGTTCTGTACGTCGCCTTCGTGAGCCGCCGGAGCGTGCGATGTCTGGGTGACGCCCTCAATGGGGAGGGGGACCGCTGGTGTCCCCGGGACGGGGCACCTTCGCGCGCGACGCCGACCCATGGAAGGCATTGATCAGATGCAGACCACCCCTGACCCCGTCACCCCGCACGCCACCGAGAGCCGGGTCATCGAGCCGCTGTACGCCGAGATCCTCCGCCGCAACCAGGGCGAGAAGGAGTTCCACCAGGCGGTGCGGGAGGTCCTGGAGACCCTCGGCCCGGTCCTCGTGAAGCGGCCGGAGTTCGTGGACGCCCGGATCGTCGAGCGGGTCTGCGAACCGGAGCGCCAGCTCATCTTCCGCGTGCCGTGGTCGGACGACTCCGGGGACATCCACGTCAACCGCGGCTTCCGCGTCGAGTTCAGCAGCTCGCTCGGCCCGTACAAGGGCGGCCTGCGCTTCCACCCCTCGGTCAACCTCGGCATCGTGAAGTTCCTCGGCTTCGAGCAGATCTTCAAGAACGCGCTCACCGGCATGCCCATCGGCGGCGGCAAGGGCGGCGCGGACTTCGACCCGAAGGGCCGCTCCGACGCCGAGATCATGCGGTTCTGCCAGTCGTTCATGACCGAACTCCACCGTCACCTCGGCGAGTACACGGACGTCCCCGCCGGTGACATCGGTGTCGGCGGCCGCGAGATCGGCTATCTGTTCGGCCAGTACAAGCGGATCACCAACCGCTACGAGTCCGGCGTCCTCACCGGAAAGGGCCTCGGCTGGGGCGGCTCCCAGGCGCGTACCGAGGCGACCGGCTACGGCTGCGTGCTCTTCACCGCCGAGATGCTGCGCAGCCGCGGCGAGTCCCTCGACGGGCAGCGCGTCGTCGTCTCGGGCTCCGGCAACGTCGCGATCTACGCCGTCGAGAAGGCCCAGCAGCTCGGGGCGACCGTCGTGACCTGCTCCGACTCCGACGGCTACGTCGTGGACGAGAAGGGCATCGACCTCGCCCTGCTCAAGGAGATCAAGGAGGCCGGCCGGGGCCGGATCTCCGAGTACGCCGCGCGCCGCGGCGAGCACGTCACGTACGTCCCCGGCAGCGGCGTCTGGAACGTCCCCTGCGACGTGGCCCTGCCCTGCGCCACCCAGAACGAGCTGCACGAGGCCGACGCCCTCGTGCTCGTGCGCAACGGCGTGAAGGCGGTCGCCGAGGGCGCCAACATGCCCACCACGCCGGAGGCCGTGCGCGTCTTCCAGGAGGCGGGCGTCGCCTTCGCCCCCGGCAAGGCCGCGAACGCGGGCGGCGTGGCCACCAGTGCCCTGGAGATGCAGCAGAACGCCTCGCGCGACTCGTGGACCTTCGCCCACACCGAGGAACGCCTCGCGGAGATCATGCGCCACATTCACGACTCCTGCTACGAGACCGCCGAGCGCTACGGCAGCCCCGGCAACTACGTGGTCGGCGCCAACATCGCCGGCTTCGAACTGGTCGCGGACGCGATGCTGGCGCAGGGCCTCATCTGATCCCTCCGCCCGGCGACACCACGGGCCCCACGACACCACGGGCCCCCACCCTCTCCGGGGTGGGGGCCCGTGGTGCTCGGTGCTCGTCACTCCCCGGCGGGAGCGACCCCGACCGGGCAGGAGACGCCCGTGCCGCCGATGCCGCAGTAGCCGGCCGGGTTCTTGTCCAGGTACTGCTGGTGGTATGCCTCGGCGGGCCAGAACGTGCGGTCCTCGGCCGGGAGGATCTCCGTGGTGATCGTGCCGTGGCCGGAGCCGGTGAGCACCTTCTGGTACGCCTCGCGGGAGGACTCGGCTGCCGCCGCCTGCTCGGGGGAGTGGGTGTGGATCGCGGAGCGGTACTGCGTACCGACGTCGTTGCCCTGGCGGAAGCCCTGGGTCGGGTCGTGGGACTCCCAGAACAGCTTCAGCAGCTGGGCATACGAGACGGTCCTCGGGTCGAAGACGACGCGGACCGCCTCCGTGTGACCGGTCAGGCCCGAGCAGACCTCCTCGTACGCGGGGTTCTCCGTGCAGCCGCCCTGGTAGCCGACGAGCGTCGTCCAGACGCCCTCCGTCTGCCAGAACTTGCGCTCGGCGCCCCAGAAGCAGCCGAGCGCGAAGTCCGCGATCTCCAGACCCTCCGGGTACGGGCCCAGCAGCGGGTTGCCGAGGACCGTGTGGCGGGACGGGACGGCGAACGTGGGCTCGGGGCGGCCCTTCAGGGCCTCCTCGGGGGTGGGGAGCTGGGGGGTGCGGCGGTACGGAAACATGCGGGGGCTCCTCCTGGCTGCGGATACATGGCCATAACGCGAGGAGGGCGCCGGGGATTCCGGCGCCCTCCTCGTACGCGTCGCACGGGCCTCGTACGCGTCGCACGGGCGGTCGTCGTGCCGCGACGACGTCCTATCGCGGCAGCGTCGCCGGGTTTCCGCCGTTCGCCTCGTAACCCGCGACCGCCAGTGCGCGGTGGACCGTGTACGCGGCGGCCGGGTCGGGGTTGTGGGTCCACGGCAGCGCGCCCACATGGCCGTCCACGCGGACGATCTGGTTCATCGCCTCCGACCAGCGCTCCATCCGGACCAGGAAGAAGACCAGCAGATGGCGCACGTGGGCGAGCATCGGATCGTCCTCCCGGGCCGCGTGCACCGCGAACAGGGCGCCCTCGACCGCCTTGGTCACCACCGCGCTCCGGTAGAAGCCCTGGACGAGGTTGACCTCCGGCAGGTGCTCGTACACCGCGAAGAGCGGCAGCGCCGCCAGCAGCGAGCCCTGCGGGGCGCGGGCGGCGGCCGAGGTGGCGAAGCGGTCGGCCTCCTCGCGGGAACCGTGCCACTTCTCGCACCAGTAGTGCAGCGCGGCGAGGTGCGCGCCCATGTGGGCCGGGGCGCGGTCGATCACCTTCGCCCACAGCTGGTCGAACTCCTCGTGGGAGTAACCGAGTCCGCGGGCCACGGCCAGCTCGACGAGATACGGAACGGGGTCGCCGGGCGCCAGCAGCGCCGCCTCGCCGCAGACCGTACGTGCCTCCTCCAGGATGATCCGGAAGTCGTCCGTACCCGCGGTCGACGAACGCCACGCCTGCTGCACCAGGAACTCGGCGTGCACTGCCGCGCCCCCCGCGTCCTTCGGCGCCTCGGCCCGCCACGTGCGCAGCCACGCACCGCCGACACCGGGCCGCTCCGCCAGTTCCAGCGAAGCCGCACCGGCGAACGCCTGCACCCGCTGCCAGCGCACCTCGCCCTCCTTGGGCGTGCCGGCCAGCAGCTGGGAGGCCGCGCGCCAGTCCTGGGAGCGCTGGACCACTTCGAGTACGTCGAGGAGATCCTGGTCCGGACCCGGCAGCCGGATGTCCAGCTCCTCCTGGCGTGCGAAGCCGTAGGCGTCCGGGTCGGCGGCGTCCGGTGAACCGGGCGCGACCTGACGGATGTGGCCGCGGCGGCGCAGCACGAAGGGGCCGATGATCGCGGTGATCATGCACAGCGCGATCAGGAACCAGAGAATCTCCATGCCCCCATTGTCACCGGACGGCCCGGAAGCGGGGTGGGGGACCTCGTGACGAACTACGCTCGGGCCCCATGAGCGACCAGCACAGCTTCGAAACCCTCGCGATCCACGCGGGAAACACCGCCGATCCCCTCACCGGCGCCGTCGTCCCGCCCATCTACCAGGTGTCCACGTACAAGCAGGACGGTGTGGGCGGGCTGCGCGGCGGCTACGAGTACAGCCGCAGCGCCAACCCGACCCGTACCGCCCTGGAGGACAACCTCGCGGCCCTGGAGGGCGGCCGTCGGGGTCTGGCCTTCGCCTCCGGTCTCGCCGCCGAGGACTGCCTGCTCCGCACCCTGCTGACCCCCGGTGACCACGTGGTCATCCCGAACGACGCGTACGGCGGCACGTTCCGGCTGTTCGCGAAGGTCGTCTCGCGGTGGGGCGTGGAGTTCTCGGTAGCCGACACCTCGGACGTGTCGGCGGTACGGGAAGCGATCACCCCGCGCACCAAGGCGATCTGGGTGGAGACCCCGTCCAACCCGCTGCTCGGCATCACCGACATCGCCGCGATCGCCGATGTGGCCCGCTCGGCGGGGGCGCGGCTGGTCGTCGACAACACCTTCGCCAGCCCCTACCTCCAGCAGCCCCTCGCCCTGGGGGCCGACGTGGTGGTGCACTCCACGACCAAGTACATGGGCGGCCACTCGGATGTCGTCGGCGGCGCGCTGATCGTCAACGACCCCGGTCTGGCAGAGGAGTTGGCGTACCACCAGAACGCGATGGGGGCGGTGGCCGGACCGTTCGACGCGTGGCTGGTGCTGCGTGGCATCAAGACGCTCGCGGTCCGCATGGACCGGCACAGCGAGAACGCCACGAAGATCGCCGACCTGCTGACCCGTCACCCCAAGGTCACCCAGGTCCTCTACCCGGGTCTGCCCGAGCATGCGGGGCACGAGGTCGCCGCCAAGCAGATGAAGGCGTTCGGCGGCATGGTGTCGTTCCGCGTCGCGGGCGGCGAGGAGGCGGCGGTCCAGGTCTGCAACCGGGCCGAGCTGTTCACCCTCGGTGAGTCGCTGGGCGGTGTCGAGTCCCTGGTGGAGCACCCGGGCCGGATGACGCACGCCTCGGCGGCGGGCTCCCCGCTGGAGGTTCCGGCCGACCTCGTCCGGCTCTCCGTCGGCATCGAGTCCGCCGACGACCTGATCGCCGACCTGACGCAGGCGCTCGGCTGACGCAACCGGCCCCGGTCCGGATCCGGCCCGGCACCGATCCCGGACCGGGTCCCGGTCCCTGTCCCGTTCCGGGACCGGGACCGGGAACAGGACCGGGAACAGGACCGGGAACAGGACCGGGAACAGGACCGGGAACAGGACCGGGAACAGGACCGGGAACAGGACCGGGAACGGGAACGACCGGCGGAGACGCAGCACCGGCCCGCCGCGTATCCGCGCTCACCAGCCGTCCGCCGGGGTCGTCGCGGCGGGCGGCGTCCGCCACGGCTGTGCCGTGGCCGCCCACACCGTGAACGCGACCACCGCGGCGAACGCCACCACCAGCAGCAGCCTGCGGGCGAGCCGCCGTCGGCGCAGCAGCCTGCCGCCGCGCGTCACGGCCCGTCGCGCCAGGTCGGCGGGCACCTGCGGGTGCGGGCCGTCCAGCATGCGCCGGACCTCGTCCTCCTTGTCGCCGCGGCGGCTCACGGCGCCGCCCGCATCGGCCGTCGTGGCTGCCGGGTCTTCTCGGGGCTCCGACGCGATCGCCGCGGCAGCCACCGGGAGGCGGGGCGGCGGGTGCCGCGCAACGTGGCCACCGAGCGGTGGCAGACCGCCCGGAGCCGGTCCACCGGAAGCCCCAGCAGCGCCGCCGCCTGTTCCTCCGCGACCCCTTCGTACAGACGCAGCACCAGTACCAGGCGTTCCTGCGGGGTCAGCGGGTCCAGCGGCCCGCCGCGCGGACGGTGGTGGCGCCAGACCTCATGGGCGAACCGGTCGACCAGTTCCCGCCGGGCGCGGTCGTACGGGTCCTCGCCGCGCAGCCGTTCCCACCGCGCGTACGTGCGGGCCAGCGCGGCGGTGAGCAGTCGCCGGGCCCGCGGGTTGGCGCCGGGCGGGCGCAGGGGCTCGGTGGTGAGCAGCGTGGCCGTGTGCAGCAGCCGGCCCGCCGCGCCCGCCACGAAGGACTCGAAGTCCCGGGCGCGGTGCCGTTCGTGGTCCACTCGGCGCTCTCGCACACGGCACATCCGAGCCGCTGCCGGGGCCCCGGGTCAAGAGGCGTGCGCCGGCCCGGCCCGGCCGGTCGTCCGGTGCGTCGGCCGGTGCGTCCGGTCCTCCGGGGAGCGGTCAGCCCGACGGGGGCGTCTGGTGCGCGGTCTGCCGGGCGGCGAGCGCCGCGTTGAACCGGGTGAGCAGCGTGCAGAACGTCTCGCGTTCCTCGGTCGTCCAGCCGTCCGTGACCTGCGTCATGAGTTCGCGCCGGGAGCCGCGCACCTCGGCCAGCCGTGCCTGGCCGCGCGGGGACAGCTGGAGCACCACGGCCCGGCCGTCCTCCGGGTGCGAGGTGCGCTTGACCAGGCCCGTGTCGACGAGCGGCGCGACCTGCCGGGTCACGGTCGAGGAGTCGATCCCCATGCCCGCGGCCAGGGCCTTGACGCCCATCGGCCCCTCCCGGTCCAGCCGGTTGAGCAGCAGATAGGCGGCCCGGTCCATGGAATTGCGCACCTGGCCGACGCCGCCGAGGCGGGTCTGCTCGGCACGGCGGGCGAACACCGCGACCTGGTGCTGGAGCGCGTCCAGGACGTGCTCGGTTTCCGCGGGCTCGGGGGCCGCGTCCCCGGAAGGAGACGCAGCTGTCGTCATGTCCTGAGGGGGCATGGCCGGGAGCTCTCTTCGTACGGTGTCGGATGGGTGGGGGACAGAGTACGCGGCCCCGGGGCAACGCGTACCAGTGCTGCACAAACCCGTGAACACCGGCGCAGGACGGGACCGTGGACGACGCGGCGGATCCCCGTCGGGCTGCGAGACTTGCCGTATGGACTTCCGCACTCCCGGCCATCATCCCCCGCTCATCCTCGACGACGTCCGCGGGGCGCAGAAGATGCTCTCCGGCGTGGCCAGGGTGACGCCCATGGAAGGCAGCCGTCACCTGTCGGGCCTCGTCGGGGCCCCGGTCCACCTCAAGTGCGAGAACCTCCAGCGCACGGGTTCGTTCAAGCTGCGCGGCGCCTACGTGCGGATCGCCGGCCTGTCTCCGGTGGAGCGGGCGGCCGGGGTCGTCGCGGCGAGCGCCGGGAACCACGCGCAGGGTGTCGCGCTCGCGTCCTCGCTGCTCGGCGTGCGCTCGACGGTCTTCATGCCGGTCGGGGCGCCGCTGCCGAAGGTGGCCGCCACCCGCCAGTACGGGGCGGAGGTCCGGCTGCACGGCCACGTCGTCGACGAGGCGCTGGCCGCCGCGCAGGAGTACGCGCGGGAGACCGGCGCGGTCCTCATCCACCCCTTCGACCACCCCGACATCATCGCCGGGCAGGGCACGGTCGGCCTGGAGATCCTCGAACAGTGCCCCGAGGTGCGCACGATCGTCGTCGGGGTCGGCGGCGGCGGGCTCGTCGCGGGTGTCGCGCTGGCGGTGAAGGCGCTGCGGCCCGACGTACGGGTCGTGGGCGTGCAGGCGGCGGGAGCGGCCGGCTATCCGCCCTCGCTGGCCGCGGGACACCCGGTGTCGATCGGCTCGTTGAACACGATGGCCGACGGCATCAAGGTGGGGCGGCCCGGCGAGGTGCCGTTCAAGATCGTCCGGGAGCTGGTCGACGAGGTGCGTACGGTCTCCGAGGACGAGCTGTCCAGCGCGCTGCTGCTCTGCCTGGAGCGGGCGAAGCTGGTGGTGGAACCGGCGGGCGCGAGCCCGGTCGCGGCGCTGCTGAGCGATCCGGAGTCGTTCCGCGGACCGGTGGTGGCGCTGCTGTCGGGCGGCAACGTCGACCCGTTGCTGATGCAGCGCGTCCTGACCCACGGCATGGTGGCGGCCGGGCGCTACCTGAGCCTGCGGCTGCGGCTGTCCGACCGGCCGGGGGCGCTGGCCACGCTGCTCGGCGTGCTCTCGGTGGTCGACGCCAACGTGCTCGACATCGGACACGTCCGTACCGATCCCCGGCTCGGGCTGACCGAGGTCGAGGTGGAGCTCCAACTGGAGACGAAGGGGCCGGAGCACTGCGAGGAGGTCTCGGAGGCGCTGCGCGAGGCCGGCTATCTGGTGATGGGCTGAGGTCCGGGCCAGGGCCGGGCCGCACCGGATCGGGCCGGGTCGCGTTTGCCGTGCGTGCTCCCGTGCGTGGCGCTTCACGTGTTCGCGTACGCGGTGCTTCGCCCCGTGAACGCGCGGGTGCCGCCGGACCCTTCCGGGTCGGCGGCACCCCGCGTCGTCGATGCCTGCGGATCAGCCGGTGTAGGGCTTCGCCGCGAGGATCTTCACGCTTGCCATCTTGCCGTTCGGCAGCTCGTACTCGGCCACGTCGCCCGTGCGCTTGCCGTTGACGCCGGTGCCGAGCGGCGACTGCGGGGAGTACGTCTCGATTTCCGAGCTCGCGTACTCGCGGGAGGCGAGCAGGAAGGTCAGGGCGTCGTCCGGGTCGCCGTCGAACGCGATGGTGACGACCATGCCGGGCTCGACCACGCCGTCGTCGGCGGGTGCCTCGCCGACCTTCGCCTGCTCCAGGAGCTGGGTGAGCTGGCGCACACGCAGCTCCATCTTGCCCTGCTCCTCCTTGGCCGCGTGGTAGCCGCCATTCTCTCGGAGGTCACCCTCCTCACGGGCCGCCGCGATCTTTACGGAGATTTCCGTGCGCGCGGGACCAGACAGGTACTCCAGCTCGGCCTTGAGCTGGTTGTACGCCTCCTGCGTGAGCCAGGTGACGTTTTCGCTGGTCTGGGTCACAGGGTGCTCCTCGTCGGTGCTGGGAATACAAAGCATCGCCCTACCCGTAAGCATGTGCCTCTACAGGTGGGCGAAACCACGAGCCTAACAATTCACCGGGAAAAGGGGGAGAAGGTAAATCACCAGGACTGCGTACGTGCAGGTCAGCGGCTGTCGGAGCCGCCTGGTGTCGCTGTGCGGCGGGTCAGTTCGCCGGGCCGCCGTCGGCGGTGCAGCCGATCAGCTCGACGCTGGTCGCCCTCGCGGTCGTACGCAACGACACGATGCGGTCCATGCGGCCGGTGCGGTCGTCGAAGCGGAAGTCCTTGCGGGCCACGTCGCTGCCGTCCTCGTGCTGGGCGCGGAGGGTGCAGTAGCCCTTGGTGTCCGCGTCCTTGCGCACCTCCAGGTGCACGTCGACCCGCTCGTCGGAGACGACCTGGCGCTTGATGATCTCGGCGCTGATCTGCTGGCCGGAGATGTAGTCGTAGCCGAACCACCCGATCACACCGAGGAAGGCGACGCCGAGCACCGAACCGATGATCCTGAGCCTGCGGTCGGCGCGCTCGTCCGCGGAGCGGCCGTAGCGGTTCTCCGGAAGCGCGTCGCGCACCGCCGTCATGATCGTTCCTCCCGTGCCGGGGACCGAGGAATTTTCCGCCCCCCGGTTCGGTCACTATAGAAGCCCCGGACCGCCACCCGACCACCACCCCGCGCCCACGTCCCGCGGGGGCGACACACCACGTCGACGTCGACGACACACGACGGCGATGCTGACGACACACGACGTCGACGTCGACGACACCGCGTAATCGCGACCGGATCGCGACCGATCACTGAGGACCGAGATTGACTGAGCAGCTGCGTTTGATGGCCGTTCACGCCCACCCCGACGACGAATCGAGCAAGGGCGCGGCAACGATGGCCAAGTATGTGTCCGAGGGGGTGGACGTGCTGGTGGTGACCTGCACGGGAGGCGAGCGCGGCTCCATCCTCAACCCGAAGCTCCAGGGGGACGCGTACGTCGAGGAACACATCCACGAGGTGCGCAGGAAAGAGATGGACGAGGCCCGGGAGATCCTGGGCGTCAGGCAGGAGTGGCTCGGCTTCGTCGACTCGGGGCTGCCCGAGGGCGACCCGCTGCCGCCGCTGCCCGAGGGCTGCTTCGCGCTGGAGGACGAGGAGAAGGCCGCGGGACGGCTCGTCCGCAGCATCCGCGCGTTCCGGCCGCAGGTCATCACGACGTACGACGAGAACGGCGGGTACCCGCACCCCGACCACATCATGACCCACAAGATCACGATGATCGCGTTCGAGGGCGCGACGGACACCGAGACCTTCCCGGAGTCGGAGTTCGGACCGGCCTGGCAGCCGCAGAAGCTCTACTACAACCAGGGCTTCAACCGGCCGCGCACGGTGGCGCTCCACGAGGCCCTGCTGGCCCGGGGCCTGGAGTCCCCGTACGGCGACTGGCTCAAGCGCTGGAAGGAGTTCGAGCGCGAGGAGCGCACCCTCACCACGCACGTCCCGTGCGCGGACTTCTTCGAGATCCGCGACAAGGCGCTGATCGCGCACGCGACGCAGATCGACCCCGACGGCGGCTGGTTCCGCGTCCCGATGGACCTCCAGAAGGAGGTCTGGCCGACCGAGGAGTACGAGCTGGCGAAGTCCCTCGTTGATACCTCCCTCCCCGAGAGCGACCTCTTCGCAGGCATCCGCGACAATGCCTGATATGTACGCGACTCAGGCACTGACCGACCTCGTCACGCTTGCCGACACGTTCGACAAGAACAAGGTGACCCCCGGCGTCCTCGGCTTCATCGTCTTCGCGGCGCTCGCCGTCGGCGTGTGGATGCTGATGAAGTCCATGAACCGGCACATGGACAGGGTCGACTTCGAGGAGGCCCCGGATCCCGCGGCGACGGCCGACGCCGCCGCGGGGGCGGGCGCCGCGAAGCGCAAGTAGGGCAAGTACGAGCGCGGAAGCGGGCGGAGCGGGCACGGCGCGCCGCCCGCCGCGCACCAGTGCCGCCGTGCCCGCCATGCCCATCACCTCCCGGGCGTGGCGGGCGCGGCCGCATGCCCCGGGGCGGCCTTGTGCGCGCGTCGCGCCCCGGGCCTCATGGCGCCGGGCCTCCTGCCCGTCGGCCGTGACCGGTTGTCCTGCCCGTCGGCCGCACCCGGCGTCCTCCGGCCGCGTTCCGCGGTCCCGCGCCGCCGCGCGGCCGTGAACCACCGTGTGATCCCGAGCACTCGCGTACGGCCGTGAACACCTCCACGAACTCCTCCGGTCCGCCGTCGCGGTGCCCTCGGGCTTCGTGTTCGCGCCCTCGGCGACTCCGGGTCGCACCGGGCGACGTGGCTACCGTCACACGATTTCTTCCGGCCGCTGTTCGCCTCCTGTTCTCGTCCGCCTCCGGTCCGTCCGCGGGCGGCGCCCGTCCGGCCCGCCCGGCCTGTCCGAAGCACCCGAACCGTCCGGCCCGTCCGGCCCGCCCCACCCCGACCCCGGAGAACCCGAAGTGACCATCCCTCCCCCCAGCCGGCAGCACGAGCACCGGCCCGCCCGGACCGGGACCGTTCCGAACCCGTCCGTCACCGCCCCGGCACCGGACAAGGGCGACCTCGGCCGGCTGCCGTGGCCGCTGCGGCGGCTCACGCCCGGCGACCGCGAGGTGCTGTGGCTGTACCTGCTGACCCGGGTGGGCATCTGGACCGTCGCGTACTGCACCCGCTGGCTGTTCGCCGACGACGGCCAGAGCCGGCACGCCGATGAGTTCTTCTCGTCGTGGCAGCGGTGGGACTGGTGGCACTACCTGCACATAGCCCAGGAGGGCTACTTCCCGGACGGGCAGGGGCCCTGGACGTCCGAGTGGGACAACAGGGAGGCGTTCTTCCCCGGCTTCCCCTTGCTGCTGCGGGCCGTCCACGTGATCGTCCCGAGCTGGCCCGCGGCGGGTGCCCTGATCTCCTTCGTCGCCGGGGGCGTCGCCGTACTGGCCCTCGCCCGGATCGCCCGGCTGTACCTGCCGCAGGACGAGGCCGGGCCCCGGGCGGCCCTGTTCTTCCTGCTCTCCCCGTGCGCGGTCTTCCTGGCCGCCGGTTACACCGAGGCCCTCTTCCTCGCCCTGGCCCTGCCCGCCTGGCTGGCCGCCCAGCGTCTCAACTGGCCGCTCGCGGCCGTGCTGACGACCCTGGCCACGACCGTCCGGGTCAGCGGTCTCTTCCTCGCCGCGGCCCTCGCCGTCCACTTCCTGGTCACCGCCCGCACCGCCGCCCACTGGCGCCGCCTCCCCTGGCTGTTCCTGCCCGCCCTCGCCCCGCTCCTGTACAGCTGGTACCTGCACGCGCACACCGGCGACTGGATGGCCTGGAAGCACGCCGAGGAGCGCGGCTGGTACCGCGACTTCCACGCACCCTGGGAAGCCTGGGCGAACACCTGGCACGCCGCCTTCGGCCACTCCCAGGCCACCGGGTATGCCCTGATGAGCCAGGCCGAGCTGCTCGCCATGCTGGTCGGCGTCGCCCTGTGCGGCGTGCTGCTGTGGCGCAGGCGCTGGCCGGAGGCCGCGTACATCGGGCTGAGCCTGTGGGCCCTGGGCACCTCCTACTGGTACACGTCCATCCCCCGGGCGACCCTCCTGTGGTGGCCCCTGTGGGTCGGGCTCGCCGTGTGGAGCCTGCGCAGGCCCCTGGTCAAGACCGCCTATCTCGCCGTCGCCGCCCCCCTGATGACCGTCGTCGCCGTCACCTTCCTCTCCGGGCGCTGGGCCGGCTGAGACGGGGCGCGCCGGGGCGGCCGGGACGGAGCGCGATGGGCCGGCCGGGAGGGAGCGCGGTGGAAGGCGGGCCCGTCCGGGCCGCGGGGCCCCGAGGCGTACGCCGCGCCCCGTGCCGTGGGCGCGTCGTTCCCTCGTGTGCGACAGGATGGGGCCATGGCCAACCGACTCGCGCACGCCACGTCCCCGTACCTGCTCCAGCACGCGGACAATCCCGTCGACTGGTGGCCGTGGGAGCCCGCCGCGTTCGAGGAGGCGCGTCGGCGCGGCGTGCCCGTGTTCCTGAGCGTCGGGTACAGCTCCTGCCACTGGTGCCACGTCCTCGCCCACGAGAGCTTCGAGGACGAGGAGACGGCCGCCTTCATGAACGCGCACTTCGTGTCCGTGAAGGTGGACCGCGAGGAGCGCCCCGATGTCGACGCCGTCTACATGGAGGCGCTCCAGGCGGCGACCGGGCAGGGCGGCTGGCCGATGTCGGTGTTCATGACCTCCGAGGGCCGGCCGTTCTACTTCGGCACGTACTTCCCGCCCGAGCCGCGGCACGGCATGCCGTCGTTCAAGCAGGTGCTGGAGGGGGTGCGGGCGGCCTGGGCCGAGCGGCCCGACGAGGTGACCGAGGTGGCGGGGAGGATCGCGCGGGATCTGGCCGGGCGGCAGATGGACCTCACGCAGGCCGGACCGCCCGGCGAGGCGGAGCTCGCCCGCGCGCTGCTCGAACTCACCCGTACGTACGACCCGGAGACCGGATGGTTCGGCGGGGACACGAAGTTCCCGGCGGGCATGGTCGTGGAGTTCCTGCTCCGCCACCACGCCCGGACCGAGTCCCAGGGAGCCCTCGACATGGCCGTGGGGCTGTGCCGGGCGATGGCCGGGTCGAGCCTGTTCGACCAGGTCGGAGGCGGCTTCCACCGGTACGTGCTGCGTCAGCGCCCCGGCGGACCCCTGGTACCGCACTTCGAGAAGATGCTCTACGACAACGCGCAGCTCTGCCGGGTGTACACGCACCTGTGGCGGGCGACGGGCTCGGCGGAGGCCCGCCGGGTCGCTCTGGAGACCGCCGACTTCATGGTGCGCGAACTGCGCACCGCCGAGGGCGGTTTCGCCTCCGCGCTCGACGCCGACAGCGTCGAGGACACCAACGGCGCCGGGAAGGCAGAGAACGCGGTCGGGGCCGGTCGCCATGTCGAGGGCGCGTACTACGTGTGGACTCCCGAGCAGCTGCGCGATGTCCTCGGGGAGCAGGACGCGGCCTTCGCCGCCGCGTACTTCGACGTGACGGAGGAGGGCACCTTCGAGGGGGGCGCCTCCGTCCTCCGGTCGGCCGGTGCGCAGCCCGACGCGGACGGGGAGCGGGTCGCCGACGTACGGGCCCGGCTGCTGGCCGCCCGTGAGGAGCGCCCCTGCCCCGGGCGGGACGACAAGGTGGTCGCCGCCTGGAACGGCCTGGCGATCGCCGCACTCGCCGAGACGGGGGCCTGCTTCGACCGGCCCGACCTGGTCGAACGGGCCACCGAGGCGGCGGATCTGCTGGTCCGGGTCCACATGGGGGGCACCGCTCGGCTGGCCCGTACCTCCAAGGACGGCCGGGCCGGCGAGCACGCCGGGGTCCTGGAGGACTACGGAGACGTGGCGGAGGGCTTCCTCGCCCTGGCCGCGGTCACCGGCGAGGGCGTCTGGCTGGAGTTCGCCGGTTTCCTGCTCGACATCGTGCTCCAGCACTTCACCGGCGAGGGCGGGCAGTTGTACGACACGGCGGACGACGCCGAGCAGCTGATCCGCCGCCCGCAGGACCCCACCGACAATGCGGCCCCGGCGGGCTGGACGGCGGCGGCCGGCGCGCTCCTCTCGTACGCCGCGCACACCGGTTCGCAGGCCCATCGCGCCGCCGCGGAAGGGGCGTTGGGCGTGGTGAAAACGCTCGGCCCGCGGGTGCCCCGGTTCATCGGCTGGGGGCTCGCCGTCGCCGAGGCGCTGCTCGACGGGCCGCGCGAGGTGGCGGTCGCCGGTCCGGTCGGGGGCGAACTGCACCGCACGGCGCTGCTGGGACGGGCGCCCGGCGCGGTGGTGGCGGCAGGGGAGACGGGCGGAGCGGAGTTCCCGCTGCTGGCGGACCGGCCGATGGTGGGCGGCGCGCCGACGGCGTACGTGTGCCGGCACTTCGTGTGCGACGCCCCGACGACGGATCCGGAGGAGCTGGCCCGGCGCCTGGGATCCGGCCCGTCAGCCCCGTCAGCCCCGTCAGCCCCGTCAGGACCGTCCGGCCCGGGCCGCCGCTCGTCCTGAGAGGCGGGCGGCGGTACGCCATCGGCCGGACACCGGCCCGGGGCCCCGGACGCGCTCCCGGCCGGGGCCGGGAGGAGCACCACGGCGTCGGGCCGCGGCATCGGGCCCGGCTACCGGGTTCATTCGCAGTGCACCGGGCTTCATCCCGGTGGTGAAGCGAATCTGAGAACTGCTCTGAGCTCAGCTGTGTGCACGGGTCTGCACTGTTGGCCTCAGCCCGGGTCGGAGCGGCCGGTTCTGCTGCTCGATGTACTGCTTGACGGTGCTGAGGGGCGCGTCGCCGACGGACCCGGCGAAGTAGGACCCGGACCACAGGCGTTGCGCGCGCCAGTAGTGGCGGACGAGGTCGGGGAACTCCTGGCGGAGTCTGCGTGAGGAGACGCCCTTGAGGGAGTTCACCAGCCTGGACACGGCGACCTTCGGAGGGAAGTTCACGAGTAGGTGGACGTGGTTGGCCTCGCCGTTGAACTCGACCAGCTCGGCCTCGAAGTCCTCGCACACGCTCCGCGTGATCTCTTCGCACCGCGTCAGGTGCCGGTCGGCGAAGACGGAGTGCCGGTACTTGGTCACGAAAACCAAATGGACGTGAAGGCGGAAGACGCGGTGACGGCCTGTACGAATGTTCTCATCGATATCCATAAACCAACTGTTTATCGTGATTGGCGTGCGGCTTCGGCACAGCTTCCGCCTGTACCCGAGCGCCGGTCAGCGCACGGCGTTGGCACGGGCGTTCGGGTGCGCGCGGGTGGTCTACAACGACGCCCTCAGGGCGCGGGAGACCGCCCGCAGCCAGGGGCTGCCCTTCCCGAAGACCGGCGACCTGTCCAAAGCGCT
>NZ_JBIARH010000029.1:0-91565 GCF_042889785.1 Streptomyces sp. NPDC002476
TGCGTCGCGTGCGGCGGTGGACGCGGGCTGGTATCCGCATTCCGCGCAGGTCGGGCAGACGGGCAAGTCGGTCTCGCCGCAGTTGTACATCGCGTTGGGGATCTCCGGGGCGATCCAGCACCGGGCGGGTATGCAGACCTCGAAGACGATCGTCGCGATCAACAAGGACGCCGAGGCGCCGATCTTCGATCTCGTCGACTACGGCGTGGTCGGTGACCTGTTCCAGGTCGTGCCCCAGCTCACCGACGAGATCAGGGCCCGCAAGGGCTGACAGCGCGGGCTCTTCTGCCGTTGTCCCGGTCCGGGGCCGTGTGGTGACTTCCCACCACACGGCCCCGGACCGCTTTCCGATCACCATTGACGCCGAATCGACGGCCTTATAGCTTCACTATCCGGATTATTGATTCCGTGACGCGGAAACCGTCTGATGGTGGAGGGTGTGCAATGGGTCAGCAGGAGCAGGTGGCGACGAGCCTCGCCGGTACGGTCGGCGAGGAGATCGACGCCTCCCTCACCGCCGTCGACGCCGAACTCGCCCGCCGCTACCCGGGAGATCCCGGCACCCGCCAGCCGGTTCACACGGTCTACGTCCCCGGTGACACGTTCACCTCCGGCACCATCCGCTCCTGGGGCGACCAGGCGCTGAAGGCACTCGACGAGCACGCGCCCGACGCGGCGTCGTTCGCCGCGGTCCTCGGCATCCCGGACGAACTCGCAGCCCCGGTCCACGACCGGGTCCGCGCCAAGCTGGAGCGCGAACCCGTCGAGGACCTGCGCATCGACTTCGAGGACGGTTACGGCTTGCGCCCCGACGCCGAGGAGGACGAGACCGCGGCCCGCGCCGCGCGACTGGTCGCGGAGGCGTACGCGAACGGCGCGGCCGCGCCGTACATGGGCATCCGCATGAAGTGCATGGAGGCCGCCGTACGCGACCGGGGCATCCGGACCACGGACATCTTCCTCACCGGTCTGATGCGGGCGGGCGGGCTCCCCGACGGGCTGGTCCTCACCCTCCCCAAGGTGACCTACCCCGAGCAGGTCGCCGCCTTCGTTCGGCTCCTCGAAGCGTTCGAGCAGACGCACGGACTGCCGGCCGGGCGGATCGGCTTCGAGATCCAGATCGAGACCAGCCAGTCCATCCTGGCCGCCGACGGCACCGCCGCCGTCGCCCGCATGATCGACGCCGCGCGGGGCCGGGCCACCGGACTGCACTACGGCACCTTCGACTACAGCGCCTGTGTCGGCGTCAGCGCCGCGTACCAGGCGAGCGACCATCCGGCCGCCGACCACGCCAAGGCCGTCATGCAGGTCGCCGCCGCCGGTACCGGCGTACGGGTCTGCGACGGCTCCACCAACGTCCTCCCCGTCGGTCCCACCCACCGGGTCCACGCGGCATGGCGGCTCCACCACGGTCTCACCCGCCGCGCCCTGACCCGCGCCTACTACCAGGGCTGGGACATGCACCCGGGGCACCTGCCGACCCGGTACGCGGCCGTGTACACCTTCTACCGCGAGGGCCTGGAGCAGGCCGCCGCGCGGCTCGCCGCGTACGCCGCCAGGACCGGCGGCGACGTGATGGACGAACCCGCCACCGCCAAGGCGCTCGGCGGATACCTCCTGCGCGGCATCGACTGCGGCGCCCTGGACGCCGCCGAGGTCGCCCGGCTGACCGGGCTGACACGCGCGGACCTGGACGCGTTCGCCGCGCCGCGCCGCGCCGGGCTCACGGTGACCGCGCCCTGACGGGCGGCGCCTCGGACGCGCCGCGCGGCTCAGGCGGGCGGCAGTTCGCCCGAGCCGCGCGGGACGAGTGTGGTGGGCAGTTCGACGCGCCCGGGGGAGTGGTCCGCGCCGTCGAGGCGTTGGAAGAGGTGTTCGGCGGCGGTGCGGCCGACGGCGGCGGCGTCCTGCGAGATGACGGTGATGCCGAGCAGATCGGCCAGTTCGATGTCGTCGAAGCCGACGAGAGCGATCGGGCGTTCCCGCTCCGCGAGGACGCGTACCGCCGTCACCGTCACGCGGTTGTTGCCCGCGAACAGCGCGGTGACGGGATCGGGGCCGGACACCATCCTCTCCACGGAGGCCCGGACCCGTCCCGGGTCGGTGGACCCGAGGGACACCCAGGAGTCGTCGACCGCCGTCCCGGCGTCCGCCATGGCCGCGTGATAGCCGCGCAGTCGTTCCGTGGCGGTGTGGATGCGCGGCTGGTCGCCGATGAAACCGATCCGGCGGTGGCCGTGCGCGATGAGATGGGCGACGCCCTCCCGGGCGCCGCCGAAGTTGTCGGAAAGGACCGTGTCGGCGTCGATGCGGCCGGCCGGCCGGTCCACGAAGACGGTGGCGACACCCGCCTTCATCTCCGGTTCCAGATAGCGGTGGTCGTCCCCGGCCGGGATCACGATCAGGCCGTCCACCCGGCGTGCGCACAGCGCGAGCACCAACTCCTGCTCGCGCTCGGGGTCCTCGGCGCTCGACCCGTTGATGAGCAGGGCGCCGTGCGCCCGGGCGACCTCCTCGACCGCGCGGCTCAGCGGCCCGTAGAACGGGTCGGCGAGGTCTTCGAGGACCAGCCCGATGGAGGCGGTACGGCCCTTGCGCAGTACGCGCGCGCTGTCGTTGCGGCGGAAGCCGAGTGCCTCGATGGCCTCCTGTACCCGGCGCTCGGTGTCCGGCGTCACTCCCGGCTCGCCGTTGACCACGCGGGAGACCGTCTTGAGCCCGACCCCGGCGCGCGCGGCCACGTCCTTCATGGTCGGCCGGTTGCCGTAGCGGGGCTCGGGGTGACGGGCGGTCTCGGTCACGGTGCGCTGTCCTGTCGTCGGGTGTGTGCGGTCCGGCCGGAGCCGTGAGCGGCGCCGCGGCGCGGGCCGGATGCTGTGCCGCCGAGCATAGGGCCTGGACAACGTTGTCAAGTGAATGGAGACTGGCCGGACGATCACCGGGGCCGGACCGCGTCCGAACCGAACCCCGCACGTCCCGCCCTCTCCCGAGCACACGGAGCCGCACCGATGCAATCCGACCTCGTCGCCGCGCTGGACATCGGCGGCACCAAGACCGCCGCCGCGCTGGTGGACGGCGGCGGCAGGCTCCTCGCGCGGGCGCAGCGGCCGACACCCGCACGAGAGGGGGCCGAGGCGGTCATGGGCGCGGTGGCGGAGGTCCTGGCCGAGCTGTCCGGGGCGCCGATGTGGGGGCGGGTGACGGCCGTCGGCATCGGCAGCGCGGGGCCGGTGGACGCCTCCGCCGGTACGGTGAGCCCCGTCAACGTCCCCGGCTGGCGCGACTTCCCGCTGGTGGAACGCGTCGGCGAGGCGGTCGGCGGACTGCCGGTCGAACTCGTCGGCGACGGGGTCGCGATGACGGCGGCGGAGCACTGGCTGGGCGCGGCGCGCGGTCATGACAACGCCCTGTGCATGGTGGTGTCCACCGGTGTCGGAGGGGGGCTCGTCCTCGGCGGGCGACTGCACCCCGGCCCCACGGGCAATGCCGGGCACATCGGTCATGTCAGCGTGGAGCTGGACGGCGACCCGTGCCCCTGCGGCTCGTACGGCTGTGTCGAGCGCATCGCCAGCGGGCCGAACATCGCTCGCCGGGCGTTGGAGAACGGCTGGCGGCCCGGGCCGGACGGCGACGTCTCGGCCGCGGCCGTGGCCGCCGCCGCGCGCACGGGGGACCGGATCGCCCTGGCCTCGTACGATCGGGCGGCGCAGGCGCTGGCGGCAGGCATCGCCGCCACTGCGGTGCTCGTCGAGATCGACATCGCGGTGATCGGCGGGGGAGTGGCCGGAGCGGGCGACATCCTCCTCGCACCCCTGCGCCGGGCCCTCGACCGGTACGCCACGCTCTCCTTCGCGCGGAGGCTCACGGTGGTTCCCGCGGTGATGGGCGCCGACGCGGGACTGGTCGGGGCCGCGGCCGTCGCGGCCCGGCGTGGCTAGTGCTGTGCGGGAAGGTTTACCGGCTCGCGACGCCCGGCACGGCACCTCGCGGCGTTGTCGCATCACCCGCGTACGTCCGGTACGAGGACGGTCCTCCGCCCTGCGATCGCACGCACAGGACGCAGTGCCGCACCCGGCAACGTTTGCCCCGTCGCGCCGCCCGGCACTTCCCCGAGCTCTCGGCTTCGTTCGAGCAGGGGAGACCTCATTGCTCGCGGTGTTGGCCAAAGACCCACGTAGCCCTTCCCCGAGCTCTCGGCTCGTTCGAGCAGGGGAGGCCCCATCCGAGGGCCTTTGGCCGCCTTGCGACCGCACGCACCGGTCGACGCTCCTTCCGGGCAAACCTTGCCGGCCGCGGCACCAGCGGGGCGGGCGCCGGGCGACCGTCGCGCCGAGTCCGTCGCCGCCGGAGCGCCACAGGCCCCCGAAGCGCCGAAGTCGCCCAAGGCCACCAGTCGTCGAAGCGCCCCGAAGCCGCCCGAGGCGGCCCGGGTTCGCTCGCAGCCGACGCCGTCACCGTCCGGGTCGAGGTGACGGCCGCGGCCGGGGCCCCCGGCGCTCACCGGCGCCGCGCCGCGCCGTCAGTGCGTGCGGCGGCGCGGTCGGCGCAGCGGACGCCGGCCGCCCCGACGCGCACCGCACCCGTCCGGACCCGTCGGACGTGTCGGTCGGGCCGTCGTCCTCGGTCTCCGGGGCGTCGGTCACCTGGACCGTCCCGGCCGCCGCGACCGTCGGCGCCGGCTCCGGACTCGCGGGCGCGGTCCCGGTGTTCACGGGCGACGGCGTCGCGGTCACCGTCGCGTGGAAGTCACGGTCGCAGGCGGCGCGGCGTCCGCCTTCTCGCCCGGACGGGCTCCGCCGCGCCGCCTATTCCCACGCCGGTGAGGAGCAGGGCGGCGGCGGGGATCAGGACCGCTCGCGCGTCCGACTTCGGGCGGCCGGCGGGGACGGGCGGGGCCCGGGGTGCGAGGCCGCCGGACGGCAGCGGCGGCTGCCCCCGGGGCGGCCGGCGGTGGTTCCGAGGCATCTGTCCCTCCTTGCGCGGTTCATGGGTGCGTGGACGCATCGGCCCGGGAACAGGCGCCGGAGTAGTGTGTTCCGTTGGTGATGGGTTTGTGGCAATGGCGTGAATGCCGTCCTCGTTCCGGCGGGCGGACGGCGGAACCGAAGGCCCGGCGCCCAGTGGGCACGGCCCGGCGGAGGGACCCGCCCGGACCCCGGATCCCCTGCTCCGGAAGTGTTTTGACGGACGTCATGTACGGCAGGCCGGGCCGGTCCTGGCGGTGTGCGGGCCGGTCGCCAACAAGGGCCGCGTCCTGGGGCATCCGACGGTTCCTTTCGGGTAACAGCATCGCCACAGCCGGGTTTTCGCGGCAGGGTGTTGCGGGCAAGCCACAGGGGGCTACGAAAGAGGGGGAACCGTGATCGTCTGGATCAACGGCGCGTTCGGTGCGGGGAAGACGAGCGCCGCGCGCGAGCTGGTCGATCTGATCCCGAACAGCACCTTCTACGACCCCGAGCTGATCGGCGCGGGGTTGCGGTACCTGCTGCCCCAGAAGAGGCTCGCCGAGGTGACGGACTTCCAGGACCTGCCGATCTGGCGGCGGTTGGTGGTGGACACCGCCGCGGCTCTGCTGGCCGAGGTGCCCGGCGTGCTGGTGGTGCCGATGACGCTGCTGCGGCAGGAACACCGCGACGAGATCTTCGGCGGGCTCGCCTCCCGGCGCATACCGGTGCGCCATGTGCTGCTCTCGCAAGAGGAAACGATCCTGCGTAAACGGATCGCAGGCCGGGTGGAGTCCCCCGACGACCCCGGGCACAGCGAACGGGTCCAGCAATGGGCCTACGAGCACATCGGCCCCTACCGGGCGGCGCTCGGCTGGCTCACCCGTGACGCCCACACGATCGACACCAGCGCGCTCACCCCCTACGAGACGGCCGAGCGCATAGCCGAGGCGGTGCGCACGGGAGCGGCCACCGCCTGCGAGATCGTGCAGACCCCCGCCCCGGCCGGGGAGACCGTCGCGGCCGGGGTGCTGCTCTTCGACGAGCACGACCGGGTCCTGCTCGTGGACCCGACGTACAAGCCGGGCTGGGAGTTCCCCGGCGGAGTGGTCGAGCAGGGCGAGGCGCCGGCACAGGCGGGGATCCGTGAGGTGGCCGAGGAGATAGGGATCCACCTCGACCGGGTGCCCAAGCTCCTGGTCGTCGACTGGGAGGCGCCCCACCCGCCCGGATACGGAGGTCTCCGGATGCTCTTCGACGGCGGGCTGCTCCCCGGCGCGGACGTCCAGCGACTGCTGCTGCCGGACTCGGAGCTGCGCGGCTGGCGGTTCGTCACCGAGGAGGAGGCCGCCACCCTGCTCCCTCCCACCCGCTACGAGAGGCTGCGCTGGGCGCTGCGCGCCCGGGAACGGAAGACCGTGCTCAACCTGGAGGCCGGGATCCCGGTCGGCTGAGGCGGGCTCCGGAGCGGCCCCGTGTCGGCGTCGACGACGGTCGGGGGCCGCCGGGCCCGGGCGGTGTCGGAGGCGAACGGAGCACCGGGCCGGCGGTCCCGAGGGCGCGTACGGCCGACGCCGCGGCAGTGCGCCCCGGCCGACTCCGTCGGCAGCGGGCACGGCGGGGCGTGAGGGAAAGGGCCGCCGACTCGCCCCGCGGACCCGGCAGCCGCCGGGAACCCGCGGGGACGCCTTCTTCCGATGCCTCGTCAGGCCCGCTTGGACTCCGCGTAGTTGCGCAGGAACAGGGCCTCGGTGACCGACAAGCGCTCCAGTTCCTCGGGCGACACGCTCTCGTTCACGGCGTGGATCTGAGCCTCCGGCTCGCTCAGGCCGATCAGCAGGATCTCGGCCTCCGGGTAGAGCGCGGCGAGGGTGTTGCAGAGCGGGATCGAGCCGCCCATCCCGGACGTCTGCATCGTCTCGCCGGGGTACGCGGCCTCCATCGCCCGTGCCATCGAGGTGTACGCGGGGCTGGAGGTGTCCGCGCGGAACGGCTGGCCCTGCCCGACCTGCTCCACCGACACCCTGGCTCCCCACGGGGCGTGCGCCACGAGGTGCGCGGTCAGCAGCTCCGTCGCCTCGGCGGCGTCCTGGCCCGGCGGCACCCGCAGGCTGATCTGGGCCCGTGCGCTCGCCTGGAGCGAGGGGGTGGCGCCGACCACCGGCGGGCAGTCGATACCGATGACGGTCACGGCGGGCCGGGCCCAGATCCGGTCGGCGACCGTACCCGTGCCGATCAGCTCGACGCCGTCGAGCACCTTCGCGTCCGCGCGGAACTCGGCCTCCGGGTACTGGAGCCCGTCCCACTCGGTGTCCGCGGTGAGCCCGTCGACGGTGGTGCTGCCGTCCTCGGCGCGCAGCGACGCCAGCAGCTGGATCATCGCGGCCAGCGCGTCCGGGGCGGCGCCGCCGAACTGACCGGAGTGCAGATTCCCTTCGAGGGTGTCGAGGGTGACCCGCAACATGGTCATGCCGCGCAGCGTCGCGGTGACCGTCGGCAGGCCGACGCGGAAGTTGCCGGTGTCGCCGATGACGATCGTGTCCGCGGCGAGCAGCTCGGGGTGTGCCTCCGCGTACCGCTCCAGTCCGCCGGTGCCCTGTTCCTCGGAGCCCTCCGCGATCACCTTGACCGAGACCGGGACACCCCCGTCGGCCTTCAGGGCGCGCAGCGCGAGCAGGTGCATGATGAAGCCGCCCTTGCAGTCGGCCGCGCCCCGGCCGTACCAGCGGCCGTCCCGCTCGGTCAGCTCGAACGGCGGCGAGAGCCAGGCGGACTCGTCGAGCGGCGGCTGTACGTCGTAGTGCGCGTAGAGCAGCACGGTCGGGGCGCCGGCCGGACCCGGCAGGAAGCCGTACACCGACTGCGTTCCGTCGGGGGTGTCGAGCAGGGCGACGTCCTGGAAGCCCTCGGCGTGGAGCGTGTCCGCGACCCAGTTGGCGGCGGCCTCGCACTCGCTCCTCGGGAACTGCGCGGGATCCGCCACCGACTGGAAGGCCACCAGCTCGGTCAGCTCTGCCCTGGCGCGGGGCATCAGCGAGGCGATGGTCTCGGAGATCGGACGGGCGGTCATGGGCACGCTCCTCGTGGGTGCGACGTTATGGGTATGAAGCCGGGCGCACGCGTACCGGTGGTGCGGTGCGCGTGCGGGGCGAACGCACGGTCGATCCTCCCACAGGGGGTGCCCGGGCGGGCGCGCCGTAGGATGCCGTGAGCAGCATGGGCCATTGGTGGGATCGGGAGCAGAAGCACATCGTGAGCAGCGAGAACGCAGACGCCGTGCAGGAGCGCGAAGAGTCGACCGTGTGGGACGTGGTCGTAGTCGGTGGTGGACCGGCCGGAGCCTCCGCGGCGTACGCGGCAGCGGTCGCTGGCCGACGGGTACTGCTCCTCGAGAGGGCCGAGCTGCCGCGCTACAAGACGTGCGGCGGCGGAATCATCGGGTTCTCGCGGGACTCGCTGCCGCCCGGATTCGAGCTGCCGCTGCGCGACCGGGTCCACGCGGTGACGTTCTCGCTCAACGGCAGGCTGGCGCGTACCCGCCGCTCCAAGCGGATGCTCTTCGGTCTCATCAACCGCCCGGAGTTCGACGCGGGGTTGGTCGAGGAGGCCCAGAAGGCGGGTGCCGAACTCCGTACCGGAGCCACCGTGACGAGGGTCGAGCAGCACGGTGCCGCGGTGCCGGACCGGCGCACGGTCGCCGTGGTGCTGGCCGGTGGCGAGACCGTCCTGGCCCGCGCGGTCGTCGGCGCCGACGGCAGCGCCGGACGGATAGGAGCCCACGTCGGGGTGAAGCTGGATCAGGTGGACCTCGGCCTGGAGGCGGAGATCCCGGTCCCGCCGACGGTCGCGGAGGACTGGGCGGGGCGGGTGCTGATCGACTGGGGCCCGATGCCCGGCAGTTACGGCTGGGTGTTCCCCAAGGGCGACACCCTCACCGTCGGTGTCATCTCGGCGCGCGGCGACGGAGCGGGCACCAAGCGGTACCTGGAGGACTTCATCGCCCGGCTGGGGCTCGCCGGGTTCGAGCCGAAGATCTCCTCGGGGCATCTGACACGCTGCCGCAGCGACGACTCGCCGCTGTCACGCGGACGGGTGCTGGTGTGCGGCGACGCGGCTGGACTGCTGGAACCGTGGACCCGTGAGGGTATCTCCTTCGCGCTGCGGTCGGGGCGGCTCGCCGGTGAGTGGGCGGTCCGGATCGCGGAGTCGCACGACGCGGTGGATGCCCGGCGTCAGGCGCTCAACTACGCCTTCGCCATCAAGGCGGGGCTCGGCGTCGAGATGGGCGTCGGCCGCCGCATGCTGAAGTTGTTCGAACGGCGCCCGGGTGTGCTGCACGCGGTGCTGACGGGGTTCCGCCCGGCCTGGAACGCGTTCGCCGGGGTGACTCGGGGGACGACGTCGCTGGCCGAACTGGTCCGGACGCATCCGCTGGCCCAGCGGGCGCTGTCGATGATGGACCGCTAGTGCCGTGACCGGCAATGTTTGCCCGGACGGAGCGGCGCCTGGTGCGTGCGATCGCAAGGCGGCCGGAAGCCCTCGGATGGGGCCTCCCCTGCTCGAACGAAGTCGAGAGCTTGGGGAAGGGCTACGTGGGCTTTTGGCCAACGCCGCGAGCGCGCGTGCCAGGTGGCGCGACGGGGCAAACGTTGCCGGTCACGGCACTAGCCAGGGCGTGTTTCGAGAGTAGCGTCGTCCGCTCGAAGGACGGCGCCCGCGGCGTCGGGTGCGGTGCATCGCAAGGCGGAGCATCGTCCGCGTACGGGCGGGCGGTCTGGACAGCGTTCGGCATGGTGTGGCTGGACCACGTTCTGGTGACCCACCCGCTCCACCGGTGGCTGCCGCCGGCCGACGACCACGCCGCCTCCTGGGGGCAGGAACTGGGCATTGCCGCCTGAGCGGTGGCGATCGTCGCGGTCGCCGAGTTCGTCCGCGGACGCCGTGAGCAGTGGGCGGAGCGGCGCGCCGAGAAGGAGGCGGCGCAGCGGCGCCGGGCCGACGAGGAGCGGCTGCGGACCGCCCGCGAGGTCCACGACGTGCTGGCCCACAGCATCTCCGTCATCAACGTCCAGTCGAGCGTCGGTCTCGCGCTGCTGGACTCCGACCCCGAGCAGGCGCGGGCCGCGCTCGCCGCCATCAGGGCCGCCGGCAGGCAGGCGCTGGGGGAGGTCCGCCAGATCCTGGACGCCCTGCGCGCTCCCGGGAACGCGCCCAGGGCCCCGGCCCCCGGGCTGGACCGGCTGCCCGAACTCGTGGACCAGGCGGCGAGCGCCGGACTGGCCGTCACCGTCGAGACCGATGGGGCGCGCGCCGCCGTGCCGCCCGCCACCGGCCTCGCCGCCTTCCGGATCGTGCAGGAGGCGCTGACCGGGGTCACCCGTCGGCCGATCGCCGAGTTCGCTGCCCGCTCCACGGGGCCCGTGGCCGCGGCCGGGCCGGGCGGGCTGACCGAACGGAATCGGGAGGTGATGGCCCTCGTCGGCATGGGGCTCTCCAACGAGGAGACCGCCCGACGGCTGGTCGTCAGTCCGCTCACCGCGAAGACCCACGTCAGCCGCGCCATGGTGAAGCTCGGCGCCCGCGACCGGGCCCAACTCGTCGTTCTCGCCTACGAGTCGGGGCTCGTGCGCCCCGGCTGGCTCGTCTGAGCCGGGCGCGGGCCACCGTGTCGCCGGTCCGCCGTCAGGACCAGGTGACCGCGGAGTTCTCGCGCCAGATCCGGGCCGGCCCGGGGTCGCCCGCCACGGTGAGCGTCGTGAGCGGCAGCCGGTTCCACAGCGTCAGGTAGAGCTCCTCGGCCGTACCGCTCAACTGGCAGTCCACCGGCACCGGTTCGGCCGTCTCCTCGTCGCGTACGGTCCGCGGCGGTTCGGACGACAGCCGTACGGTCCAGGCAGCGTCGGTGTCCGTGGCATGCAGCCGCAGGGAACACGGTGTCGCCGAGCGCACCTTGCTCCGTCCGCGTGAATGGAAGCCGTGCAGCAGTTCGTCGATGCCGTCCATCGCGTGCTCGGCCGTCACCGTCGACAGGCGCCCGCCGCGTGCCGACTCCGCGTCCACCCGGTGGATCGTCGTCTCGTGCGCCTGGCGCCGGGCCCAGAAGGCCCGTGGCGACGGCGCGGGCATGAAGGTCCAGCATTCCAGCCCGGCCGGGGCAGCCTTCAAGGCGTCGACCAGGAGGGCGTGGCCCTCGCGGAACCAGTCGAGGAGCGGGGGTCCGTCGAGATCGGGTTCCCCGCCGTTCGGGTGGTACGAGGGGTGGCCCTCGACGACGAATCCGGTCGCCCAGCGGTGCACCATGCCGGTGTGTCGGATCAGATCGCGTATCCGCCAGTCCGGGCAGGTGGGCACCGGCGCCGAGGTGCCCGCCTCATGGGCGGCGGTCACCAGCAACTGTCCTTCGTCGGCCAGGGACTTGACATGCCTCGTGATGTCCATGATGCCGATTGTGCCAGCGGCACAGCTCGGCGCCGACCCGCGCCCGCAGCCGACCGGGGCCCGGAAGTCCCCGGAGCCGGCCCGGAAGTCCCCGGATCCGGCCTGCGGCGCGTGGCCGTCCGGGGGTGCGGCCGATGCCTCATGTGCGGGCGGTGCCCCGTGCCGCGTATCCGAGGACGGCGGCTGCCGAGGGCAGCAGGGCCACCGTGGTGAGGGCCGTCGGGAGGGAGAACCAGTCGGCCAGGAAGCCGATCGTGGGCGGCTCGAGCAGCATCCCGCCGTAGCCCAGCGTCGACGCGGCGGCCACCCCCGAGGGGCCGGAGACTCCCCGGCCCGGCTCACCGCTACTTCATCCCGCCGTACGCGGCCCCGAAGACCAGCAGCACCAGGCCGTCGAGGGCGAAGAACACGGTCAGCGCGGTACGGAGGCGGGCCGTCGAAGACGTTGCGGTGTGTCCGCCCGGGACTCCCGGCAGGGCCGCCCACAATTTGTTTAGTTGCGGCACAAACGCAGGTTGGAGGCGCCTGGGCAACGCGTGCAAGGCGCTCGACGGGGCGCGGCCGTCCGGGCCGTGGGTGCGACGCCGGGGCGTCGGCGGCACGCCCGGATCATGGGAGACTCGCCCCCATGAACGGAAAGGTGACCACCGCCCGGACGAAGCTGGAGAGGGGCCGCAGTGTGCTCGGGCCCGCGCTGGAACTGGTCCACACCGGGCGCGCGCCCACCCGCGCCGTCCTCACCTCCGAACTCGGGGTCACCCGGGCGACGGCCGGTGCGGTCGCCTCGGAGCTGGAGGCGCTCGGCCTGATCCAGGTCGACTCCCGGCCGGGCTCCGCCGCCGGTTCCCAGGGCCGCCCCTCGCACCGGTTGTCCGTACGCGAGTCGGGTCCGGTCGCGGTCGCCGCGCAGGTGCACGCGGACGGGTATCGGGCGGCGCTCGTCGGCCTGGGCGGGCGGATCGTCGCCACCGCCCCGGGATGCGTGACCGTCACGGCCGACCCGGCGCAGGTCATCGGAGAGGTCGTCGGCGACTGCGCCCGCCTGCTGCGGGACAGCGGACGCAGCTGCGTCGGCGCGGGAATCGCGGTGCCGTCCGCGGTCGCCGAACCCGAAGGGGCCGCGCTCAACCCCCTGCACATCGCCTGGCCCGCGGGGGTTCCGGTGCGCGAGATCTTCGCCGCCCACGTGGCGGCGGCGGGCATCCCGGGCCCCGCCTTCGCCGGGAACGACGTGAACCTCGCCGCGCTCGCCGAACACCGCCACGGCGCCGGGTGCGGCGCGCGGCACCTGCTCTGCGTGGCCACCGGTCACCGCGGCGTGGGCGGCGCGCTGGTCCTCGACGGCCGTCTGCACACCGGGAGTTCGGGGCTCGCGCTGGAGGTCGGGCACCTCACGGTGAACCCCGACGGCCGCCCGTGCCACTGCGGGGGCCGCGGCTGTCTGGACGTCGAGACCGATCCGCTGGCCTTCCTGCTCGCGGCGCGCCGCGAACCGGGCCCGGAGGAGTCGCTGCTCAAGCAGGCAGGGGACCTGCTGCGCACGGAGTACGACGATCCGGTGGTGCGGGGCGCCGCCGAGGAGCTGATCGACCGGCTCGGCCTCGGGCTCGCCGGACTGGTCAATATCCTCGACCCGGACCGCATCATCCTCGGCGGACTGCACCGCGCCCTGCTCGACGCGGACCCCGAACGGCTGCGCGCGGTGGTGGCCGACCGCAGTCTGTGGGGGCGCAGCGGCAGTGTGCCGATCCTGCCGTGCACGCTCGACCACAACAGCCTGGTGGGTGCGGCGGAACTGGCCTGGCAGCCGGTGCTCGACGACCCGCTGGCCGCGCTCGCCTGAGCCGGGGCGCGACTGCCCGCCCCGTGCCGAGGGGCGGCGCGGGGCGGCGGTGGCCCGGCCGGACCTGGTCGTCGGTCGTGCACGGGCGGCCCTGAGACGGCGGCTTCCGCGCCCTACCCGCCCCTCGGCACCCCGGCCGGGCCCGGTCGGCGGGCGTCGCCCGGGCGAGTGTCCGTCCCGGGGCGGCCACGAGGATCCTCGCCACGACCCGGGAGGATCCCTTGTGCGGGGCGACCCCGCCCGTCAGGGATTACGGGACGGCCCTCACCCCTTTCGCGCCCACGGCCGCAGCTTCTCCGGGTTGCGGACCGCCCAGATCCGGCTGACGCGCCCGTCGGAGACCTCGAACGAGGCCACGGTCACGACGACGCCGGCACGCTGGGCCACCAGGCCCGGCACACCGTTGACCGACCGCTCCAGGAGCTCGAGCCCCGGAGCCTTGTCGGCGATGGCGGCCATGTACCGGGCGATGCGCGCGCCGCCCTCGACCGGGCGCAGGACGGTGCCGACCACGCCGCCGCCGTCGGCGGTCATCACGGCAGCCGGGTCGAGGGGACCGACGAGCGGCGGTGCCGGCGTGGAAGCCGGGCGGCAGCTCGCCCCGGCCCGTCCTGCACGCCTCAGGATTCCTCGTGCTCGCCTCGGTCCAGGTCGTGTCGGGCGTCGCCCGCGTCCCGTCGGTCCACCGCGTCGCCCGCGTCCCGTCGGTCCACCTTCCCCTGGGTGTCCTGATGTTCGGTCTGAGTGTGCTGGCGTGGGCCCGGCGCTGAGGTCCGACCGCGGGTCCGCTATCCGACCACCATCGACCTGGCGACGGACGGGCTGCGGCCCGCCGGATACGCGGCGGCGTCCGGCTCGAACGGCCCGTCCGTGGTCGCCCCGTACACCGGGTGCGACGGCCGTACGGCGAACCGGGGAGGCGCCGTGAGCGTGAACCAGACGACCTTGCCCGCCCCGCCCCTCGGACAGGCTCCCCAGCTCTCGCTGACGGCGGCGATCAGGGCGAGACCACGCCCCGACGTGCTGAACGTTCCGGCCTCGCGCACCGTCGGCAGCCGCGGGTCGTGGTCGTGGACGGACACCGTCAGTCGTTCGAGTAACAGTTCGACCTCGACGGTGCACGCCTTGTCCGGCTGGGCGTGCCGATGGACATTGGTCAGCAGTTCGGTGACGCCGAGTGCCGCATGGTCGATCAAGGGATCGAGATGCCAGTAGCGGAGCTGGGCCGAAATGATTCTGCGGACCTGACCGATCCGCGACGGCAGGGCCTGGAGCTCCACCGTGCAGTGCCTGCTTGGCTCGCTGATCACGGCTGCGACTCCCCGAAATAGGTCCGGAAGAAGACGGAGGAACGGATCCAGCAGACGGCCTGCCGATCCCTGCCGGCGGAGAGGGTCACAGCGTCACCGCCGGTGAACCACGAGTGACGTGTGACCAATGTCGCCCAGGGGACACGGCTTCGCAACTCGCGAGGTGCCGGCGGTGCCGTCCGCTCAGACCGTCCGGCCGCCCGCGCTGCGCAGCGTCTCCAGGAACCTGCGGGCGGGACCCGTCCGGTCCGGCCCGTGACCGCGCTGCCCCATCGTCAGCCGGTAGCGCGTCCCGTTGAGGCGCGCCACGGTAGCCCCGGCCCCGGCGAACCACGGCCGGCCCGCGCTCACCGTCCGCACCGGCGCGCTGTCGATCTCCCGTCCGTAGCTGGTCAGCAGGGCCACCCTGCCGTCCTTCACGACCACCTGTCCGGCCCTGGTGAGCGACCGGGCCCACCGTTCGATCCGAACCCCCGTCGCACTGAACTCCGTTTCCTGCATGGCTGCTTCGCCCCCTTCGTATGGCTCTGATGGGCAGTCTGCACAAGCCGGGACCGTCGCGCCAGGTCGCGTTCCGGCGCACGGGCGCGCCCGTACCGCGCGCCGGGGCCAAGCCAAGGCTATGGCCCATCAAAGGAAACGTTTGTGCAGGTGAGGGGAATATCGTGGGCGGCGTGGAGTTCCGGTGACACGAGGAGGAGCGCGCCCATGAGCACGGTTCAGCAAGGACACGACCCGGTCGCGGCGACCGCCGACGTCGACCGCTCCGACCCCGGGTACCGGGCCTGGCTCAAGGAAGCCGTACGCAAGGTCCAGGCGGACGCCAACCGCTCCGCCGACACCCATCTGCTGCGCTTCCCGCTGCCCGAGGCGTGGGGCATCGACCTCTACCTCAAGGACGAGTCGACGCACCCCACCGGCAGCCTCAAGCACCGGCTGGCGCGCTCGCTCTTCCTCTACGGACTCTGCAACGGCTGGATCCGGCCGGGAAAACCGGTGATCGAGGCGTCCAGCGGATCCACGGCCGTCTCGGAGGCGTACTTCGCCAAGCTGATCGGTGTGCCGTTCATCGCCGTGATGCCCCGCACCACCAGCCCCGAGAAGTGCCGGCTGATCGAATTCCACGGCGGCCGGTGCCACTTCGTCGACGACTCCCGCACGATGTACGAGGAGTCCGCCACGCTCGCCGCCGACACCGGCGGCCACTACATGGACCAGTTCACCTACGCCGAACGGGCCACCGACTGGCGCGGCAACAACAACATCGCCGAGTCGGTCTACCAGCAGCTCAGGCTGGAGCGCTACCCGGAGCCGACCTGGATCGTCGCCACGGCCGGGACGGGCGGCACCTCGGCGACCATCGCGCGCTATGTGCACTACATGCAGTACGACACCCGGATCTGCGTGCCCGACCCGGAGAACTCCTGTTTCTTCGACGGCTGGACCCGGAACGACCCCCTGGCCACCAGTGACTGCGGTTCCCGGATCGAGGGCATCGGCCGGCCCCGGATGGAACCGAGCTTCGTGCCCGGGGCGATCGACCGCATGATGAAGGTGCCGGACGCGGCCAGCGTCGCCGCCGTACGCGCCCTGGAGACGGCCATCGGCCGCAAGGCGGGCGGTTCCACCGGCACCGGACTGTGGAGCGCGTTCAAGCTGGTCGCCGAAATGGTGGAGGAGGGCACCACGGGCAGCGTCGTCACGCTCATCTGCGACCCCGGCGACCGCTACCTCGACAAGTACTACTCCGACGACTGGCTCGCCGGGCAGGGCCTGGACATCGCCCCGTACGCGGCGACCATCGACTCCTTCCTGAACGGGGGCGGCTGGTCCGGGTAGCCGGGGCGAACGGGCCGGTCCGCACGGCCCGGACCCGGCGCGGTGCCGGTCCCGTCCCGCGCCGGACCCCCGGCCCGTCTCACGCCGACGGCGCGGCCAGCCGCCCGTCGAGCGTGCGCACCGCGTCCCGGAACGCCCGGCCCATCCCGGAGCGGCCCAGTCGCAGGGCGAACCGGAAGGGCCCGGAACCGTCCGCGGCGAACGTCCACCGCACCCGCGTCCCGGCCCCTTCCGGCGTGAGCAGCCACTCCTCCACCAGGGCCCGGATCCCGGGGGCGTTGGCCGCGTCGACCCGGTAGGCGTACCGCTCGCCGGGATCTGCCACGAGGACCGTCTCACGCAGGACCGCGCCGCCCCTGAGCCGGACCTCGCGGCCCGCCCCCTCGCCGATGGGCCGCGCCGCCGTGACCGAGGTGAACCAGCGCGGCCAGTCCGCCACCTCGTCGGCGAGGGCGCGGTAGACCCTCTCGGGAGGTGCGGACATCCCGGCGGCGAACACCAGGCGCAGAGGAGCGGAATCGACGAAGTCGATTCCCACGGAACGGAGTCGGCGGGACACGGGTGCACCTCCGTGCGGTCGGCAGGGGCGTACGGGACCGCGCACAACATAACTGACCCTTCGTCAGATGTCTTTGCCTGCAAGGCCGTCAGCCCGTCGAGCGCGACGGCTCCGACCGTGCGGCGGCGGTGATGTTACGGGCCATGCCGCCGAACACCACCGCGTGGAACGGCCATACGCTCCACCAGTAGGCATGGCCGAGCAGCCCGCGCGGATGGAACAGCGCGCGCTGCCGGTAGACCGTCCGCCCCCGCTCGTCACGGGCCACCGACAGGTCGAGCCACGCCGGACCGGGCAGCCGCATCTCGGCGCGCAGTCGCAGCAGCTCACCGGGAACGATCTCCTCCACCCGCCAGAAGTCCAGCGAGTCGCCCACCCGCAGCCGCTGCCGGTCCCGCCGCCCACGCCGCAGCCCGACACCGCCGACGATCCGGTCGAGCCATCCCCGCACGGCCCAGGCGAGCGGGAACGAGTACCAGCCGTTCTCGCCGCCGACGCCCTCGATCACCCGCCAGAGCGCGTCCGGCGCCACCGGCACCGTCAGCTCCCGTTCGTCGCGGTAGAGCGTGCCGCCCGACCAGTCCGGATCCGTGGGCAATGGATCACTGGGCGCACCGGACACCGAAGCCGAGGACCACCGGGTGTCCACCCGCGCCTCCTTGATCCGCTGGAGCGCCAGCCGCAGCGCCTCGTCGAAGCCGAGGGCACCGCCCGGCGGATCGGGCACGTACCGGGCGATGTCGTGTTCGTGGCAGACCACCTCGTGCCGCAGCGACTCCGCCAGCGGCCGGGCGATCGACGGCGGCACCGGGGTGACCAGTCCGATCCAGAGTCCGGAGAGCCCCGGGGTGAGCACCGGGACGGGCAGGATGAGCCGGTGCGGCAGCCCGGCGACCTCCGCGTACCGGCGCATCATGTCCCGGTACGTCATGACGTCCGGGCCCCCGATGTCGAAGGCGCGGTTCACCTCGGCGGGCAGCCCGGCGCAGCCGACGAGCCACCGGATCACGTCCCGTACCGCGACCGGCTGGATCGACGTGCGCACCCAGCTCGGCGTGACCATCACCGGCAGCCGCTCGGTGAGATGGCGCAGGATCTCGAAGGAGGCCGAGCCCGACCCGATGACGACCGCCGCCCGCAGCACGGCCGTCGGCACCCCGGAAGCGAGCAGCACACGCCCCACCTCGGCACGCGACCGCAGATGCGGGGACAGCTCCCGTTCGGGCACCCCGTCCGGGGTGAGTCCGCCCAGATACACGATCCGCCCGACCCCCGCGGCCCGCGCCTGCTCGCCGAAGATCCGGGCCGCCTCGCGGTCCCGCTCCTCGAAGCCCGGCCCGGAGCCGAGCGCGTGCACCAGGTAGTACGCCACGTCCACGTCCCGCATCGCGGCCCGCACGGAACCGGCGTCCCGGACATCGGCCGTCACCACCTCGACCCGGTCCGCCCACGGATGGTCGCGCAGCCTCCGGGGATCCCGCACCGCCGCACGCACCCGGTGACCGGCGTCGAGCAGCGCGGGCACCAGACGCCCGCCGATGTAGCCGGTGGCACCCGTCACCAGACAGCGCGGCCGCGTACCGTCCGAGGATTCGTTCACCCGCCCGAGTCTCCACCGGACCGGAGCGCGCGGCCCGGCGAACGACTCCGAACGGCGGCACGGGCCACCCGTACCGGCCACCCGCAGCGACACCGCCCGGCACCTCGGCCCGACCGCACGTGCCGCACGCGGTCCGGGTGGCCGCCGGAGCGGCAGCGGGACCTCAGGCGTCGTCCGGGGCCGGCTCCGCCACCAGCAGGCCCGGCAGATGCTCCGCGATCTCCTCGCGGGCCGCCGTCGACAGCCCCGCGTCCGTCACGAACGTGTCCACCTGGTCCAGTGCGGCGAACGAACTCAGGCCCACCGTGCCCCACTTGGTGTGGTCCGCGACCACCACCACCCGCCGCGCGGACTGGACGAAACGGCGGTTGGTCTCGGCCTCCGCCAGATTCGGCGTCGAGAGACCGGCCTCCACCGAGATCCCGTGCACCCCGAGGAACAGCACGTCGAAGTGGAGCGAGGCGATCGCCTGATCGGCGACCGGACCGACCAGAGAGTCGGACGGGGTCCGCACCCCGCCCGTGAGCACCACCGTGGCGGCCCCGGGGCGCGCCCCGCCCGCCGCGTCGGCACGCTGCGCGGAGTGGAACACGTCCGCCACCCGCACCGAGTTGGTCACCACCGTCAGATCCGGTACGTCCACCAGCCGCCGGGCGAGCGCGTACGTCGTCGTGCCGCCGGAGAGCGCGACGGCGCTGCCCGGCACCACCATCGTTGCCGCCACCCGCGCGATGTCCTCCTTGGCGGTCGGCTCCAGGACCGACTTGGCCTCGAAACCGGGCTCGTGCGTACTGGCCTCGACCACCGGAACGGCGCCGCCGTGCACCTTCTCGATCACACCCCGGCGGGCCAGTGCGTCCAGATCCCGGCGCACGGTCATGTCCGAGACGTTCAGTCTGCGGGTCAGCTCGTTCACCCGGACCCCGCCCCGCCTGCGCACCTCGTCGAGGATCAGGGCACGCCGCTGCTCCGCGAGCAGGTTCTGATTCTCGCTCAACGCCGGTCCGTTCCTTCCCGCCGACCGCCAGTCCTCTGGAAACGGGATCATCCTGCCACGCGGTGTCGCCGGCCGACGCGGTGGGGAGATTCCGTGAGAGCGGCGTGGATACCGCCGTTGCGCCACGATCCTGGTGACTGTCCATCGGGACTCCCCCCACGAGCGAGAGAGCGAGTCACCTCAGTGCCACCTGCCACCCAGGCCCCGTCGCCGGGGCCAGCGCTGGAGCTGCTGGTCCATGGCGTGGGCGGCGCCACCCCCCAGGAGATGCTCGACGACCCCCGCGTGGTCCGGATCACCGGCGACGCGACCGCGGCGGTCTACCGGCGTCCCGGGGACACCGACGCCGAACAGCACCCGGAGCGGTACCGCGACCGGCCCATCGAAGAGGCATACTGCTGGTCCAACCTCACCTCCGGCAACGGCTCCCGGGCGCTGTGGCTGCTGCTGCTCCCGTTCATGGTCGTCAACCTCGCCCACTGGATGCGCCCCACAGCCCGCGCCCGTACCCGCGCGGTGCGCCTGTACGGCCTTCTCGTCCGACTCGTCGCGCTCAGCCTCACGATCCTGCTGACCGCGGCCGTGTGCGAGGTCGCCCTGGATCTGACGGCCTGGCAGTGCGCGGGCGACCCGGACTGCTCGGACCGGCGCTCCTGGCTCGGCTTCCTGTCGTCGGCGCAGGGCGGCTGGTGGTCCCAGCCGGGGCGGCGGCTGGCCCTCGCCGCGCTGGTGCCCACCGCCCTGGTGGGACTGCTGTGGTTCCTGTCCAACCGGACGTGGAGCGCGTACGAGTCGCAGCGCCCGCTCACCGGCTCCGGACCGGGCGGCGACGCCGAGGACGGGGCCGGCGACGGCGAGGGCGCCCCCGAGCCCGTGGCACAGGCCCGCCCCGCCCTCAGCAGGCCGGGCTTCTGGTACGGCCGCAGGCTCGTCGCCCGGCTGCGCGCCGCCCACACCGCCGCGGGCTTCCTCACCGTCGCGGCGTTCGTGGCGGGCGCCGCCGCCCGCCACGACCATGCCGCGCCCGGCCCCGTTCCCGGCGTCTTCGGCCGCCTGATCGAGGCGGCCCTGGTGACGGGCGCCCTGGTCGTGCTCTGGGTCGTCTGCCGCCGCGGGCGCAGCGAACGCCGCCTGGACAACCGGCTCGACCGCGCTCTCGTCACCTGTCTGCCGGGTGCCGCCCTGGCCCTGCTCGTCCTCGCCGGGGGGTACGCCGCCTGGTCGCGCCCCGGCTGGGTCTCCACCGGCGCCCTGCCCGGCCACCTCGCCTTCGGCGTCATCACCCTCGTCCAGGTGCTGCTCGTGCTCCTGCTCGCCGGGGTGGCCCTCGGCCTCCACCGCAGGACACCCGAACCCCGCACCGTCCTGCACGGACTGGGCGGGCCGGTGGTGGCCATGCTCGCCTGCGCGCTCGGCGGCGTCATGACCGGCGGGGTCGCCCAGCGCGTCGCCGACTGGCTCGACGGCTCCGGCACCCCCGGCACGGCCGGTGCCGTCATCGAGGGGCCGCCGGTGCTGCTGAGCTGGCAGGCCGCGGTCATCCCGGTCCTGCTGGCGCTGCTGGTCGTCCCCGGCCTCCTGCTCCTGGTCCGCACCTGGCTCACCGCGCGCGCCCTGGAACCGGTGATCGACCGGGAGTACGGCAAGGAGCGGCCGGACCCCGCCCGGACGCGGCAGATCGCCCGGATCCGGGCCGCGGCGTCCCTCACCGACTCCGCCCCTGCGATCGTCGGTCCGGTCGCGGGCGCCACGCTGCTGCTGGGCGCGGCGGCGGTCTGGGGCGCCTGGGCCGGCGGAGAGGTTCCCGGGGTCGCGCTGAAGGGGAGCGGGCCGTTCGTCGAAGGAGTGGCCGAGGCGGCCCAGTCCACCGGCTCCTGGCTCATCGGATTCGGGTTCATACTGTTCGTCACCTGGGGGCGGCGGGCCTACCGAGATGCCTCAGCGCGGCGCACGATCGGCATTCTCTGGGACGTCGGGACCTTCTGGCCGCGCGCCGCGCACCCCTTCGCGCCGCCCTGCTACGCCGAGCGCGCCGTCCCGGACCTGGTGTCGCGGATGTCCGGCTGGACCGGGCTCACCGGTGGCCGACTCGTCATCTCCGGCCATTCCCAGGGCAGCGTCCTCGCCGCGTCGGCGGTCTGGCAACTGCCCGCGCGGACGCGCAGCCGGGTCGCCCTGCTCACCTACGGCTCTCCGATCGAGCGCCTGTACGGGCGCTGGTTCCCGGCCTACTTCGGCCCCGGACCGCTGCACGGCCTGCACCGCACCGTGAACTGCTGGCGCAACCTCTGGCGGGCCACCGACCCGATCGGCGGCAGGGTCGGGCTCGACGAGGCGCCGGGGCCCGCGGTGGACCGGGGGCCGCTGAAGGACCCCCTGGTCTACGGGCGCACGCCCGAACACCCACTGCCCGAGCCCGTCCTGGGGCACTTCGACTACCAGGCCGACCCGGCCTTCGCCGGGGAGCGGACCGCGCTGCTCGACCGCCTCGGCCCCCTCCTGCCCCGTCAGGCGGCAGCGGAAGGGCCCTCGAAGTCCCCGCGTTCTCAGGGAAGTTCCGGGAGATCCTCCGGGTAGAGCAGGCTGAGGTCGTCCGTGCTCGGCGCGGAGAGCTGGGCGACCCGGCCCGCGTGCCGCTCGACCATCGACTCGAACGTTCCCCGCGCGGTGCGGCCGTTGCCGAACGCCGGGCCCTTGGGCAGTTCGGTGAAGTACTTCAGCAGTGCCTCACCGGTCCCGGGGGCCAGGCTGTACTCGTGCTCCTCGGCCTGCTGCTCGACGATCCGGAGCAGTTCGGCGGGCTCGTAGTCGCCGAAGGTGATGGTTCGTGAGAAGCGCGACGCCACACCGGGGTTGACGGTCAGGAACCGCTCCATCTCGTGGGTGTACCCGGCGACGATCACGACCACCGCTTCCCGCTGGTCCTCCATCAGCTTCACGAGCGTGTCGATCGCCTCCCGGCCGAAGTCGCGGCCGGAGTCCTCCGGTGACAGGGCGTACGCCTCGTCGATGAACAGCACCCCGCCGCGAGCCCGGTCGAACGCCTCCTGGGTACGGATGGCGGTCGACCCGATGTGCTCGCCGACCAGATCGACGCGGGACACCTCGACCAGATGTCCCTGTTCCAGCACCCCGAGCGAGGCGAGGATCTCGCCGTACAGCCGGGCCACGGTGGTCTTGCCGGTGCCGGGGGAGCCGGTGAAGACGAGGTGGCGCCGCACCGACGCCGCCTTGAGACCGGCCTCCCGGCGCCGACGGCCGACCTCGATCATGTCGGTGAGCGCGCGCACCTCCTGCTTGACGCTGTCCAGACCCACCAGGGCGTCCAGTTCGCCGAGGACGGCGTCCGCGTCGCGCACCGGGCGGGTGGGCGGCGCCTCGGCCGGCGCGGGATCCGCGGCACGCGGACCGGGGACCGCCCCGAGCAGCCCGGGGGAGGCCGGCTGGGTGGCGGTCAGCACGGCAGGTGCCGCGGGGGCGGGGGAGCGCAGCGCGCTCTCGTCGCTGGTGCAGTCCTCCACGACGGGCCCCGACCCCTGGCCGTCGCCGTGGGCACCGCCCTCGGCGAACTCGTAACCGCCGCGGGCGCACCGCTCGGTGCGGCACCGGGTCAGCGTCGTGCGGCAGCCGTCCATCACATGGAAGCCATAGCCCTCGCTGCCGGTGACCCGGCAGTCGTGGAAGGTGCCGCGGCCCTCGGCGGAGACGTAGAAACCGGCCTCGGCGGGCGAGGTGACCGTGCACCGCTCGATCGCCGGGTCGGCGCCCTTGGTGACGATCACCCCGGTCTGGACCGTGTCGATGGTGCAGTTGTTCAGCGTGCCGCCGCTGCCGTGGTCGCGGAACCAGGCGCCGGTGGACGCCTCGCGGACGCGGCAGTCGTCGAGCTGGGCCGTCGCCCCGTCGCTCACGGAAACGGCGGTGTTGCGGATCTGGGAGAGGTCGCTGTCGACGACGTCGGCGCGCGATCCGCGGTCGAGTACGAACAGGGCGTCCGGTACGTCGTGGACCCGGCAGGAGTCCAGTATCACCGTTGCCCCGTCGCTGACCCAGACCGCGGGATAGTCGCCCGTGCTGTCGTGGATCTCGCACTGGTTGGCGTCGACACGGGTGCCCGGATCCCAGACCGAGAGCCCGTTGCGGCCGAACCGGCGCACGGTCGAACGGGTGAGGGTGAGGACCGAACGGGACCTCAGATCCACCGCGTTCTCCGGGATGTCGTGGATGTCGCAGTCGGCCAGGGTCAGTACGGCGTCGGTGTCGAGCGTGACCCCGTCCGCCGAGGTGCGATGCACCGTGCAGTCGGTGAGATGGGCCGTGGCACGGGCCGACACCTGTATTCCGCCGCCCTTGATCTCGTACACCTCGCAGCCGACGGCCTCCAGGCCGCTGCCCTCGCCGGTGACGCTCAGTCCCGAGCCCGAGGCGTGATGGACCCGGCAGCGCTCCAGCCGCGGGTGCGCGCCGTCGCGCACCGAGACGCCGGACTGTCCGGCCGAGACGACCTCGCACTGCTCGAACACCCCGCCCGCGCCGTCCAGCACGGCGATGCCGGCCCCCGCGGGGTTGTCGACCGTGCAGCGGCGCACCGTCGGCCGGCCCGCGCCGCGCACCTCGATCCCGGCGGCCGAACGCGTGACGATCCGCAGGTCCGCGAGTTCCGGTGCCCCGTCCTCGACGAGCAGTGCCGGGGCCGTCGAGTCCTGGCCCTCCACGTGCACGTCGGTGACGACGGCGGAGGCGCGGACCGTCAGCGGGACGCCGTCGGCCGGTGCGATCCGCACCGAGCCGACCGAGCCCTCGGGCCCGCGCAGCGTCACCGCGCGGTGCAGGACCAGGTTCTCCCGGTAGGTGCCCGGTGCGACGGTGAGGACGTCACCGTCCGCGGCGGCCTCCAGGGCCGCGGTGAGGGTGGGGTATTCGCCTGTGCGGCGCCGCCACCGCGATGTGCCGGTGTGTGTCACCTGGACCGTGCCCTGTGCCATGGCGCTGCTGTGCCCCCACCTCGTGCGTGTGTGATGCCCGTGTCACCGGCCTTCGGGCAGCGGCGCCCACGGGTCCGCCCGCAGAGGAAGCGGGCGGGCCGGTCCACCGTAGCGCGCGCGGCGGGCGGGAGTTGACCCGAGCGGCCCGCCGGTCAGGTGCCGGTCCCGGTCCTGCCCCAGTCGGGACCGGCCCCGGCCCAGGCGCGGTCGATGAGGGCGTGCCGTGCGCGGACCATGTGCCGGACGATCAGGCGACGGACGCACTCGATCAGACCGGCGGCGAGCATCGCCGCCCCGAGACCGGCCAGCACCGCGTGCGCACGGGCCGTCGGTACGTCCATGGGGCGCGCCACGACGCGGCCCGCACGGTCCGTCCAGATCCTCACCCCGGTCCCGGGGGCGGTCCTCCCGGGCGGCGCGGCCACCGTGCCGCGTCGTTCCGTGCCGTCGGGGGCCCGCCAGCGCACCACCACCGGCGTCCGCGCGGTGCGTTCCGACGCCCCCTCGGGATCGGCGGCGAAGCGGGACGACGCAGACGCCGGACCGAGCACGACCGCCGTCGTGGCGCGTCGCTCCGCCCGTTCGGCGCGCGCCGAGCGCTGCAGGCTCTCGTCCGTGAGCACCCCGCACACCCCGCCCAGGGCCGGTGCCAACAGCGTCATGAGGAGCAGGGCGACCAGGGCCACCCACGCCTCGCGCCGGTCCGTGGCGCGGCACAGGGGATTGCGCCGCCACCGCCACACTCCCGCGGCCGCTCGCACGGTTCCGTACCCCCTTCCGTGTCCGTCGCGGCCCGATGTGGCACGCCTCGCGTTCCGAAGCGGTGAGGGAGAGCGACGTCACCCTCCGCGCGGTCAACGCGCCGACCGTGCGCGCGGGTTCCCGGGGAGCGGGTGCGGCGGCACGTCGGGTGCGGTCGGGCGGGCCGTCGACGAGATCCGCCCGCCCCGGGAACGACGAGGCCGTCGGCGAGTCCCCATGGCTCGACGACGACCTCGGTGCGACCTTGCGCGACTCCCGCTCAATACGGGTCGGACTCAGTACCCCCGGCCCGGATGGGGGCGGTTGTACGGGTCCTCGTGCGGGGAGGGCGCCGCGGCGGGGCGCGGTGACGCCGGGCGCATCGCCTCGTACCCGGTGGCGGGCGCGGGCCGCTGCTGCTGCGGCGGATAGGGCGCCGGGTACCCGCCGCGGGCCGCGCCCGGCTGCTGCGGGATGTACGGCGCCGGGGCGTTCTGCAGCTGCGGGGGCTGCATCGGCGCGTACCCCTGCTGGGGCGGCTGCTGGTAGCCGTACGGCGGCGCGGGCTGGGAGGGTGCCGCCGGGAGAGCGGGCAGCGCCGCCGGGAGGGCCGGCAGATTGCTGCTGCCGGTGTCATAGGCGGCAGGCACTCGGATCGGAGCGATCTGAGGGGTACCCCGCTCCGCGACCAGGGAGTCGTAGATCGGAGTGTCGGGGAACGACGACGCAGCGTAGTAGCCGCTGCCGTAGGTGGAGCGGGGGGACGTCATGCCACCTAAGTTAAGCCCACGGCGAGGTGGTTGGGGAGTCCGACAAGAGGGTTGTTTTGCGTGGTGTGGGGGAACCTCGTTCCCCAATTCGAGCGAACTTGGGAAAAATGGGCACCAAAGTGTGTTGGGATCGTGTAAAGACGTCAGTTTCTGGTGTGTGAACGGCTGATCGCCGGACGTCTTCCCGGGCATGAACGCCGATCTCCGGCACTCCTCGCGCACCGATGTGCGATCCGTGGCCGACGCGGCATTAGGTTGGCGGAGAATGGCCTTCGGTCAGCCGGACTCGCGATGGGGGCGATCATGACCATGCTAAAAGGCGCCAATGTTCCGGTGCCGGCCCGATCCGTACGGGTCGAATTGGGATGGCGCGCCTCTCCAGGGACGCCGGACGTGGACGGATCGGCGCTCCTGCTCGTATCGGGAAAGGTGCGCGACGACGCCGACTTCGTCTTTTACAACCAGCCCGCCCACGCCTCCGGTGCCGTACGCCACGAGGGCCGGAGGGCCACCGGTGACGGGGCGACGGACAACCTCGCCGTCGACCTGGCGCGCGTCGAGCCGGCCATCGAGCGGGTGGTCCTGGCGGCCTCCGCCGACGGCGGCACCTTCGGCCGGGTGACGGGGCTGTACGTACGGATCACGGACGCGGCGGATGGATCGGAGATCGCCCGATTCGACAGCACGGACGCCACCGTCGAGACCGCGTTCATCCTCGGCGAACTGTACCGGCGTCAGGGCAACTGGAAATTCCGCGCGGTCGGCCAGGGCTACGCCACCGGTCTGCAGGGCCTGGCGACGGACTTCGGAATTTCCGTCGATGAACCCCAACGTCCCCAGGCGTATCCCCAACCCCAATCGCCTCAACAACCCCAACATACAACGCGGGTGGACCGAGTGCCCCCGATCCCGCCGGTTCCCCCGGCCCCGCAGGCAACGCCTCCGGCCCCTTCCGCTCCCGCCCCCGTCCGGCTGACGAAGGTCGCACTCACCAAACAGGCGCCGTCGGTCTCTCTCGCCAAACAGGGCGGAACTTCCGGACTCCTCCGCGTCAATCTCAACTGGGAAGTCCGCAAACAGTTCACGGGCTGGGGACGCAAACTCGGCAGAGCGGTCGCCCACCACGCGGATCTCGATCTCGACCTGTGCGCCCTGTACGAACTCACCGACGGCCGCAAAGGAGTCGTGCAGGCGCTCGGGAACGCGTTCGGAGCGCTTCGGCAGCCCCCGTACATCCACCTCGACGGCGACGACCGCACCGGCGCCGTCGCCACCGGCGAGAACCTCACCGTCAACCTCGACCAGAAGGACAGGTTCCGCCGCGTCCTGATCTTCGTCACCATCTACGAGGGCGCCCGGAGCTTCGCCGACCTCCACGCGACCGTCACCCTCCAGCCCCAGCACGGTGCCCCGATCGACTTCTCCCTCGACGAATGCACCGTCCCGTCCACCGTCTGCGCCCTCGCCCTCCTCACCAACAACGGGGGAGACCTCACCGTGCAGCGCGAGGCCCGGTACCTCGTGCCCCAGCGCGGAGTCAGCCCGCAGCGCACCGTCGACTACGCCTACGGGTGGGGAATGAACTGGACGCCCGGCCGCAAATGACCTCCCGGACGTCCGGACGGGACCGACGCCATCGGCCCATGACCGGCTCCGCTCACCGGTCCGGCGCGGCCTCGGGACGGGCGTACGTACGCCCCTTCCAGGCCGCGCCCCGCCCCCGGTGGTGCCGTACCGCCGAGTCGACCGTCATCAGCAGGTACAGCAGGGCGGTGAACGGCAGCAGCGGTGCGGACCACGGCGACTGCCGGTAATAGCGCAGCATCGGCAGATACGTCCCCGCCATCACCGCCCACGCCGCGCCGCCCGCCCACGCCGCCACCGGGTCGCCGCCCAGCAGCCCGGCGACGAGCGCGACCGGCGGCGCCAGGTACACCAGCGCCAGCCCCAGCACCGTCCCCAGGAGCAGCGCCGGACTGTGCCGCAGCTGGGTGTACGCGCTCCGCGACACCATCCGCCACAGATCGACCAGCCGCGGGTACGGACGCACGCTGTCCACCCGCTCGGCGAGCCCCAGCCAGATCCGCCCGCCGCCGCGCCGCACCGCCCGCGCCAGCGACACGTCGTCGATCACCGCCTGCCGGATCGACTCCGGCACCCGGGCCCGGTCCGCGGCCCGGGTCCGCAGCAGCACGCACCCGCCCGCCGCCGCCGCGGTGCGCGCCCCCGCCCGGTTCACCCACCGGAACGGGTAGAGCTGCGAGAAGAAGTACACGAAGGCGGGCACGACCAGGCGCTCCCAGACGCTCGACACCCGCAGCCGGGCCATCTGCGAGACCAGGTCGAAGCCGCCCGACACGGCGGCGGAGACCAGCTCCCGCAGGCTGTCCGGCTCGTGCGCGATGTCGGCGTCCGTCAGCAGCAGGTACTCCGGCCGCCGGGCCCGGGCCAGCGCCATCCCGTGCCGCACCGCCCAGAGCTTCCCGGTCCAGCCCGGCTCCGGCTCGCCGGGCGACGCCACCGTCACCGGCAGCCCCCCGTACCGCACGGACAGTGCGCGGGCGACATCGCCGGTCCCGTCCTCGCTGCAGTCGTCGACGACGAAGACCTCCGCGACACCCGGATAGTCCTGTGTCAGCAACGACGGCAGACTCACGGGTAACATGTCTGCTTCGTCACGTGCGGGCACGACGATCGCCACCGACGGCCAGCGCTCCGGGGCCCGGCGGACCGGCATCCGCTGATCGGTGCGCCAGAAGAACCCTTGTCCCAGCAGCAACCACACCCACGCGGCCAGCGAACCCATGGCGATCCAGGCAACGGCACTCATTCGCCGCAGTCTGCCCCACTGCGGAGGAATCGCAAGGGCGGTCGACTATGGTGACCGGGTGAAGATCGCGCTCATGGACTCGGGAATCGGCCTCCTCGCGGCAGCCGGGGCGGTACGCAGACTGAGACCCGACGCCGATCTCGTGCTCTCCTGCGACCCCGGCGGCATGCCCTGGGGCCCGCGTACGCCCGAGGACCTCACCGCCCGTGCGCTGGACGTGGCACGCGCCGCCGCCGCCCAGCGGCCGGACGCGTTGATCGTCGCCTGCAACACGGCCTCCGTGCACGCCCTGCCGGCCCTGCGCACCGAGATGGAGCCCGGGCTGCCGGTCATCGGCACCGTCCCCGCCATCAAGCCGTCCGCCGCGAGCGGCGGCCCCGTCGCGATCTGGGCCACCCCCGCCACCACAGGCAGCTCCTACCAGCGCGAACTCATCCGGGAATTCGCGGACCGCGTCGACGTCACCGAGATCCCGTGCCCCGGGCTCGCCGATGCCGTGGAACACGCGGACGAGGCGGCCGTCGACCGTGCCGTCGCCGCGGCCGCCGCGCTCACCCCGCGCGACGCCCGCGCCGTGGTCCTCGGCTGCACCCACTACGAACTGGTCGCCGAACGCATCCGCGCCGCCCTGCGGGAGCGCGGCCTGCCCCCCGTCGCGCTGCACGGGTCCGCCGGTGCCGTCGCCGCCCAGGCACTGCGCCGTATCGGGGTCGCACCCGCTCCGTCGGCCCAACCGGCCGGCGGTCTCACCGTCCTCCTCGGAGGACACCCCGGCGACCTGCCGCGGGCCGCTCTGGCCTACGCCGAGGGGCGGCTGCTGGGGGCCGTCACCCCCGCCCGCTGACCCGGATCCGGGCCAGCGGAGGCGTCCCCGGCGTGCGGTCCCCTGAGTACGCTGCTTGACATGAGGGACCACCCCCGAGAACCGAGGAACGCCGGGGCCGAGCCCGACTCCGACGTCTGGGTCGGCCGGGCCACCAACCGGGTCCAGTGGGTGCTGGCCGCCGCGGGCGCCGCATGCCTGGCGCTCGGCGTCCAGCTGGCCGTCACCTCCGACTGGGCCACCGGGCGCGCCCCGCTGCTGATGTCCGTGATCGGCTGCGTGGCCGTCGGACTACTCATGCTCTTCGGCACCCTCGCCTTCGTGAACGTGGCCGTCAGGGTCGACGGCGACGCCCTGGAGGTGCGCTGCGGCCACATGGGCCTGCCGCGCCGCCGGATCCTGCTGACCCATGTGGTGGGCGCGGAGTTCGCGCCCCGGGTCACCCCCCGGCAGTGGGGCGGCTGGGGCTATCGCTGGCGCCCCGAGCAGGGCACCGCCGTGGTGGTCCGCAGGGGCGAGGGCCTGGTGCTCCGGCTCGGCGACGGCCGGACGTTCACCATCACCGTCGACGACGCGGAGGCGGGCGTGCGGTTCATCCGCGAACGCCTGCACCTGCCGAGGACGGGCGCGGCGACCGGAGGCTGACCCGGGGCGCGGGGCGCGGGAGACGACGCCCCGGAACCGGTGCCGGCCGGACGGGACTGACGGGCGCACAGCCGATGACCGTAGACTCCGCCGGGTGAGCGCCACCATCACGTCGGTCGACGACCCGCAGCAGCCCGCACCCGCCCCCGCGTCCCCGCGCGGACGGCTGATCCCCGGCCTCGTACGGTCCGCAGCGGCCGTCGTCTCGGGCGTACTGCTGTACCTGAGCTTCCCGCCGCGGCCCCTGTGGTGGCTGGTCCTGCTGGGCTTCGCGCTGCTCGGCTGGGTGCTCCACGGGCGCCGGCCGCGCGCCGGGTTCGGCCTCGGTCTGCTCGCCGGGCTGGGGTTCATGCTGCCGTTGCTGCACTGGACGGGCGAGGAGGTGGGCCCGGTGCCGTGGCTGGCGCTCGCCGCGGCCGAGGCGCTGTTCATCGCCGTGGGCTGCGCCGGGATCTCCGCCGTGTCCCGTCTCGCGTGTTGGCCGCTGTGGGCGGCCGCGGTCTGGGCCCTTGACGAGGGGATCCGGGCCCGGGTGCCGTTCGGCGGCTTCCCCTGGGGGAAGATCGCCTTCGGGCAGGCGGACAGCGTGTTCCTGCCGCTCGCGGCGGTGGGCGGCACGCCGCTGCTGTCCTTCGCCGTGGTGCTGTGCGGCTTCGGCCTCCACGAGGCGCTGCGGGGCTTCCTCGCGTACCGGAAGACGCGCGAGGTCCCCCGGGGCGCCGTCGCCGCCACGGCGGCCTGCGTCCTCGCCCCCGTCGCCGCCGCGTTCGCCGCGTGGCCGCTGGTGGACGACTCGGCCGAGGACGGCACCGCCACCGTCGCCGCCATCCAGGGCAATGTGCCCCGGCTCGGACTCGACTTCAACGCCCAGCGCCGCGCCGTCCTCGACAACCACGCCCGCCGCACCGAACAGCTCGCCCGGGACGTGAAGGCGGGCAAGGCGCCCCGGCCCGACTTCGTGCTGTGGCCGGAGAACTCCTCCGACCTCGACCCGTACCTCAATGCGGACGCCCGGTTCGTCATCGACAACGCGGTGAAAGCGATCGGCGCGCCCACCGTGATCGGTGCGGTGCTCGCACCCGACACGGGCAAACTGCGCAACACCCTCATCCAGTGGGAGCCGGGGAAGGGGCCCGTCGCCACCTACGACAAGCGCCACATCCAGCCGTTCGGCGAGTACATCCCGATGCGCTCCGTCGCCCGCCTCTTCAGCTCCGACGTGGACCGGGTGCGGCGGGACTTCGGCCCCGGGAGCAAGGTCGGCGTCTTCGACCTGTCCGGCACCCCCGTCGGGCTGGTGACCTGCTACGAGGCCGCGTTCGACGACGCGGTGCGGGACACCGTCGACCACGGCGCCCGGATGATCGCCGTCCCCAGCAACAACGCCACCTTCGGGCGCAGCGAGATGACCTACCAGCAGCTCGCCATGTCCCGGGTCCGGGCGGTCGAGCACAGCAGGTCCGTCGTCGTCCCCGTCACCAGCGGGGTCAGCGCGATCATCCGGCCCGACGGCACCGTCGTCCAGCAGACGAAGCTGTTCACCCCGGCCGCGCTCGTCGACGAGGTGCCGCTGCGGTCCTCGCAGACGCCCGCCACCCGCCTGGGCGTACTTCCGGAGGCAGTGCTCGCGCTGATCGCCGCGGCGGGGCTCGGCCTGACCGCCGTCCGTGCGGTACGGCTCCGCCGGGCGGGACGCGACACCGTCTAACGGCCTCACCCGCGAGAGGGAGTGGATCGGCGAGCGGCGTCGTGCGGCTTCGCATCCAAGGCGGAGGAGGGAGGCGGATGGGGTCTGTCCTGCTCGAAAGCAGTTGAGAGCTCGGGGAAGGGGCGTCGGTGACCGACGACGACGCGGGAGGCGGAGTTGCAGGGTGTCGGGAGCCCGCTCTCCATCGCGGGTGAGGCCGTAAGGGCTGTCCCGTAATCCCTGGCGGGCGCGCGGCGACAGCTGCGGCACCTCGTCGCGTTGTCGGAACGTCCGCATACGTCCACACGTATGCGAATGTTCCTCCGCCTTGCGATGCACCACATCCGACGCCGCGCGCTGGTCCACCACGGATCACGGGACAGCCCTTAGGGTCGAGCCATGGGTACACCTGACTTCATCCGCCGGATCCGCGCCACCGCGGGCCACCAGTTGCTCCTGCTGCCGGGGGTGACCGCCGTGGTCCTCGACGACGAGGGCAGAGTGCTGCTCGGGCGGCGCTCGGACACCGGCCGGTGGGCGCTGATCGGGGGCATCTGCGAGCCGGGCGAGCAGCCCGCGGCGACGGCCGAGCGCGAGGTGTACGAGGAGACCGCCGTGCACTGCGTGGCGGAGCGGGTGGTGCTCACGCAGGCCCTCGAACCGGTCGAGTACGCCAACGGGGACCGCTGCCAGTACCTCGACGTCACGTTCCGCTGCCGGGCGACGGGCGGCGAGGCACGGGTGAACGACGACGAGTCGCTGGAGGTGGGCTGGTACCCGGTGGACGCGCTGCCGCCGCTGAACGAGTTCTCGCGGCTCAGGATCAAGCAGGCGCTGACCGACGAACCCACCTGGTTCGAGCCCACCGCCCGGCCCTGACCACGGCACCCCGCCGGGGCCCCGGCCCCTATTGCCGGGCCCCGCGCACCGCGTCCGACCCGCCGACCGGGTGTGCCGCCCGGCGGGTCGGTTGGCTCCGGGCAGCCGCCCGGTGATCATCCGCAGATGGACCACCACGCGCGCGAGAACACCCGGGACGTCCGGGGCGGCCACCGCCTCGCCCGCCGCACGCTCGCGGCGGGCGCGGTGCTCTGCGCCCTGCTGGGCCCCGCCGCCGCGCCCGCCCCGATCCCCGGCCCCGGCACGGCGGCCGCGCCGCAGACGGAGCCGTTCCGGTGCCGGCGCACCCTGGTGGGCGTGGCGCACCCCGACGACGACCTGTTCTTCCTGAACCCGGAGATCGCGCGGACGATCCGCGCGAGATGCCCGGTCCACACCGTGTACCTGACTGCCGGGGACGATGCCGTCCAGGGCCGCACGCAGGCGCTGGAGTACGTGGACCGCAGGGAGTACGGGGTACGGGCCGCCTACGCGTCCATGGCCGGGGCAGCCGACGGCTGGAAGCGGTCCGACGTACGGACCGGCGGCCTCCGCGTCCGCTCGTTCCTGCTGACCGGCCGGCCGGCAGGCGCCGGGATCCGGCTCACCTTCCTCGATCTCCACGACGGCCTTCCGCACGGCGAGGAGCCCGACAGCGTGCTCAGGCTCTTCGACGGGAGCAGGCACAGCGTCCGCGGGTTCCCGGACGGCCCGGCCTGCACCGAGGAACGGCTCGTCGCCACGCTCCGCGCCCTGGCCGTGACGGGCCGCGCGGAACGGATCCTGACCATGGACCACGACAACGCGTCGTTCGCGTTCGGTCTCGGCGGCGGCGTCGACCACAGCGACCACGGCATCACCGCCCGGTACTTCAGGAGAGCGGGTTACGCCCTCGGGATCCCCGTCACCTCGTACCTCGGCTACCGGATGTCGGCGCTGGACGTGGACCTGACGCCCGCGCAGGCAGCCGAGAAGGAGCGGGTGGTGCGCTGGTACGTCGCCAAGCGCCGGTGCCACGCCACCGGCCGGTGCGCCCAGGTGCCGCCCTACCGCGGTCCGCTCCAGGAGGACTGGAACCTGTGGATCCGTCGGCAGTACGTTCAGGAGCACCGGTCTCCGGGGCCCGGCGAGGTCCTCGGGGACATCGGGCGGACCACGTACGCCGCCGGTCCGGACCCGGCCCGGTGCCTCGACGCGGCGGGCACGCCGACGAAGTCCCGGGAGGTCCGCGTCCGCGCGTGCGACGGATCCCCGGCCCAGCGCTGGCGGATGCGGAGCGACGGCACCATCGGCCTGTGGGGCGAGCCGCACTCCTGCCTCACGGCCGTCGGCGCGGGAGCCGCGCTCGAACCCTGCTGGGGCGGCGCCGCGAACCAGACATGGACCCGGGTGCCGTGGCGGAGCACGACATGGAAGCGCGCGGCATGGCGGATCGAGAGCGCCGCAGACCACCGCTGCCTGTACCAGGACGACCGTGAACTGCCCGCCCGCTGGGACAGCCGGGACCGCCCCGATCCCCGGCTGGTCCGCACCGGCTGCGCCGGGCCGGCCCGCCCCGAACAGTACTGGCGGTGGGGCGGCTGACGAGCCGGTCGCGCCGGTACCGGCACACGCGGCGGTGAACGATGGCACACTGCCACCGACCGACCCGCCCACGCACCCTGGTCCGACGCGTCCGGGCGCCGCCCCGGAGGTTTTGGCGGTCGCCCGGATCGCCGGTCCCGCGGTGCGTCACCGTCTTCGAGGAGGGGCCCTGTGCCGTCCCCCGTTCCCAGGAAACGAACCGTCGCCGCCGTGCACGCCGCGCCCGTGTTCATGGACACCGAGGCGACCCTCGACAAGGTCGTCGGCTTCGTCGAACGGGCCGGCCGGGAGGGCATCGACCTGCTGGTGTTCCCCGAGACCTTCGTGCCGGGCTACCCGTACTGGATCGAGGCCTACGCCCCGCTGGACCAGCAGGCCGCCAACGCCGCCTACGCCGAGGCGTCCGTCGAGGTGCCCGGCCCGGGGATCGACCGGGTCCGGTCCGCCTGCCGCCGCGCCGGGGTCGGTACGGTCCTCGGCGTCAGCGAACGGCTCGCGGGCACCCGCACCTGTTTCAACAGCCAGGTCTTCATCGACCCCGACGGCACCCTGCTCGGGGTGCACCGCAAGCTCCAGCCCACCTACGCCGAACGGATGGTGTGGGCCCAGGGCGGCGGCTCGACGCTCGGCGTGTTCGACAGCGCCCTGGGCCGGATCGGAGGTCTGGTCTGCTGGGAGCACACCATGAACCTGGCCCGGCAGGCCCTCGTCGTCCAGGGCCAGGAGATCCATGCGGCGGCCTGGCCCGGTCTGTCCACCATGGCGGGCTTCGAGGCCGTCGCCGACATCCAGATCGACGCCATGATGAAGACGCACGCGCTCACCGCCCAGTCCTTCGTCGCCGCCGCGGGCAACCCGGTCGACGAGACGTGCCTGCGCTGGATGGCGGACACCGTCGGACCGCAGAAGCACATCACCCAGGGCGGCGGCTGGTCGGCCGTGATCCATCCCTTCAACCAGTACCTGGCGGGCCCGCACACCGGCCCGGAGGAGAAGCTCGTCGCCGCCGCGATCGACCTCGCCGACATCGACGCCGTCAAGGTCTGGGTCGACTCGCGCGGCCACTACGCGCGACCGGAGATCCTCGGCCTGCGCGTCGACCGGCGACCGCTCTGGCACGACGAGGGCCGCCGCGAGTGGCCCGCCGTCCTGAGCGAGGACGCGGGCCCGCCCCCGAACGACACGGACTGAGCCCCCGGTCAGGCAGGCAGCCGCGGCACGCTCCCGACGAGGCGGCGCGTGTACGGGTGCGCCGGGGCGCCCAGCACCTGCGCGGTGTCGCCCCGCTCGACCAGGCGGCCTCGCTCCAGGACCGCGGTGCGCTCGCAGAGCGAGGCGACCACCGACAGGTCGTGCGAGACCATGACCAGCGTCAGGCCGCGCTCCTCCTTCAGCTCCTTGAGCAGATCGACGACTTTGACGCGCGTGGTGACGTCGAGCGCGCTGACCGGCTCGTCGGCGAGCAGCACCCGCGGATCGCACACCGTTGCGCGGGCGATCGCGATGCGCTGGCGCTGGCCGCCGGAGAACTCGTGCGGATAGCGCCCCGCCGCGTCGGCCGGGAGACCGACCCGCTCCAGGGCCTCGGCGACTTTGGGCGCGGCGGTGGCCCGGCCGTCGATGCCCAGGGAGCGCAGGGGCTCGGACACGATCGCGCCGACGCGCCGACGCGGGTTCAGCGACGAGTACGGGTCCTGGAAGACGCACTGCACACCGCGCCGGAACCGTCGCATCTGCGCCCCGTCGCGCGGCCTCAGCTCCTCGCCGTCGAACCGGACGGCGCCCGAGGACGGCCGGGCCAGTCCGAGCAGCAGCCGCAGGAGCGTGGTCTTGCCCGCGCCCGACTCCCCGACGAGGGCGAGGGACTGCCCGGAGCCGACGGCGAGGGAGATGTCGTCGACGACGGGCGCGTCGTGTCCCCGATAACCGAAGGAGACCTTCTCCAGCTCCAGTACGGGCGTCATCGCGTGCTCCTCAGGTCCAGCGCCGATTCCAGCCGGCGGGCGCTCGCCACCAGCGCCCTGGTGTACTCCTCGCGCGGGGCGCGCACGATCTCGTGGACGTCGCCCTGCTCCACGGCCCGGCCGTCCTTGAGGACCAGCACGCGATCGGCGACCTTCGAGACGACCGCGAGATCGTGGCTGACGAAGAGGACCGCCATGCCCCGGTCCCGTACCAGGGTGTCGAGCAGGTCGAGCATGTCGGACTGCACGGTGACGTCGAGCGCGGTGGTCGGCTCGTCCGCGATGAGCAGCTGCGGGTCGCAGGCCAGCGCCATGGCGAGCGCGACACGCTGGCGCTGGCCGCCGGAGATCTCGTGCGGGAAGGCGCGGGCGATCCGGTCCGGCTCGGGCAGCCGCACCTGTTCCAGGGCCTCCACGACGGCCCGCCTCAGCCCGGCGCCCTTCAGCCCCCGCCGTCTGCCGAGCGGTTCGGCGATCTGCCGGCCGACCCGCATCAGCGGGTCGAGAGCGGTGAGCGGCTCCTGGAAGACGACGGAGGCGTCCCGGCCGCGCACGCCCGCGAGCCGTTTCTCGCTCGCGCCCACGATCTGCGTACCGGCCAGCTCGACGCTTCCGGTGGCCGTCATGCCGTCCGGCAGCAGGCCGAGCACGGCGAGGGTGGTCAGCGACTTCCCGGAGCCCGACTCCCCGATGAGACCGAGGCGTTCGCCCCGGCCCATGGTCAGCGAGAGGCCGTCGACGACGGTCCGCCCCTGCGCCGTGCGGATCGTGAGGTCGTGTACGTCGAGGATGGTCACGCGCGCCTCCCCCGGGTCGCGGGATCGAGGGTGTCGCGCAGCCCGTCGGCGACGAGGTTCACGCCGATGACGAGCAGCACGAGCAGGATGCCCGGGGCCAGCGCGCCCGCCGGGGCCGTGGTGAAGGTGGCCTGCGCCTCCTGGAGCATGCGGCCCCACGAGGCGTTGGGCGGCGGCGCGCCCAGGCCCAGGTACGACAGCCCTGCCTCGGCCAGCACCGCGAGCCCGAACTGCAGGGCGAGGTTCACCACGAGCGTCGGCCAGATGTTGGGCAGCACGTGCCCGGCCACGATGCGCGGCCACGAGGTGCCCGAGGTGCGCGCCGCCGTGATGTAGTCCTGTGCCAGCACCCGCTTGACCAGGATCCGCGTCAGCCGTGCCACGACCGCGCTCTGTGCGAGGCCGATCGCCAGCACGGCGGACCCCAGGGTGGCCGAGCGGGCGGCGACGATGAGCATTGCCAGCAGCAGCGTCGGGAAGGCGATCAGGATGTCGAGGAACGCGGAGACCGTGTCGTCGAGCCAGCCCTGCGCGAACGCGGCCAGCACGCCCAGCGTGCCACCGAGCGCGGCGGCGATGAGCACCGAGCCCAGCCCGGCCTCGAAGGCGATGCGGGAACCGGTCATCAGCTGGGTGAGCAGATCGCGGCCCAGCTTGTCGGTGCCGAGCGGATGCCCCGCACCGGGGCTCGCGAGCCGTCCGCCGGACGTGTCGTCTGCGGCGTACGGGAGCCAGAACAGCGAGACCAGCGCCACGGCGGCGATCAGCCCGGCCAGGACGCAGCCGGTCACCAGCGTGTACGAGCGCCGCCCGCGACGCTCGCCCCCGGCGGTCCCCGCCGGGGCCGCGGGCCCGGCCGCGTCCGTGTGTGTCGTCGGGACCGGGGAAGTCATCGGGCACCTCCGGAGAGCCTGCCGCGCAGTCGGGGGTCGATGATCCGCTGGACGAGGTCGGCCACGAATCCGATGACCAGCACCGCGAGGGTGGAGACGAACAGCACGCCCTGGATCACCGGGTAGTCGTGCTGGGCGATGCCGGTCGCGAGCAGGGAGCCGAGGCCGGGGAGCGCGTACACGGACTCCACGACCACCGCGCCCAGCAGGGTGGACGCCAGCTCGATGCCGAGGATCGAGATCACCGGGACCGAGGCGTTGCGCAGCCCGTGCCGCCACATCGCCTGCCCGAACGAGGCGCCCATGGCCCGTGCGGTGCGCAGGTAGTCGCTGCCCAGCACATCGAGCACGGCCGACCTGACGTAGCGGATCAGCGAGGCGCTCATGACCAGCGCGATGGTGACGACGGGCAGCGTGAGCGAGCGGACCGCCTCGGCCGGCTGCGACCAGCCCTCCTGCGGGAAGCCGCCCGCCGGCAGCCAGCCGGCGTTCAGCGCGAAGACGGCGATGAGGATCATGCCGAGCCAGAACACCGGGACGGCGATGCCCAGTTGGGATACCCCGTTGAGCAGGGCGCCGTACCAGGTCCGCCGGCGGTGGGCGGCCACGAAGCCGACCGGCACCGCGATGAGTACCGCCAGCACGAACGCGGCCAGCGTCAGCGGGACCGTGACGTTCAGCCGGGAGCCGATCTCGGGACCGACGGGCAGCGAGCTGACGAACGACGCGCCGAGGTCGCCGCTCGCCAGCTGCCCGATCCAGTGCGTGAACTGCTCGGGCAGCGGCCGGTCGGACCCGATGGCGTGCCGGGCGGCGGCGACCTGCTCCGCGTCGGCGCCCACGGCGGTGAGCGCGTTGGCGGGGTCGCCCGGCAGCATCCGCAGCAGCACGAAGAGGACCACGCTCGCCAGGGCCAGCGAGACCAGCAGGAAGGCGAGACGGCGCAGCAGGTAGCGGCCCATCAGCCCTTCTTGATGTCGTAGGCGAAGAACTGGGAGTTCAGGCCGTTGACCGGGTATCCGGAGAGCTTGCTGCCCGCCACCACGATCTGCGGGTACAGGTACAGCCAGTCGCCGGCCGCGTCCTCGGCGGTCCTGCGGTTGACCTTCTTGAGGAGTTCGGTCTGCTCGGCGGTGCTGGACGCCTGCTCGGCCTCCTCCACCCACCGGGTGACCTGCTTGTCGTCGTAGCCCCAGTAGAAGTCGGGGTTGCCGTACCAGACCAGGTCGCGGTCGTTGACGTGTTCCTGGAGCGTGGCCGTGAAGTCGTGGTTCTTGTAGACCTTCGTGTACCACTCGTCCGGCGTGATCGTGTTGATCTCGACGGTGATGCCGACCTTCGCGAGTTCGGACTTGATGAACGTCGCCGCGGTCGGGTGCGGGTCGTAGTTGGGGGTGTCGAGCGTGAAGGAGAAGCCCTTCGCGTATCCGGCCTCGGTGAGCAGCTTCTTGGCCCGCGCGGTGTCGTACGCGTTGACGTCGGTGAGGTCCTCGTACCAGGGGTCGGTGGGCGGCACCATGGAGCCGATCGGCTTGCCGTAGTCGCCCCAGACGGACTTCAGCAGCTTCTCGTCGTCGATCGCGGCGGAGACGGCCTGCCGCACCTTGACGTCGGTGAACGGCTTGGCCCTGTCGTTGAAGGCGAGCAGCAGCTTGGTCGTCGAATTCCCGTCGTTGACCTTGTAGTTCGGGTTGTTCTTGAACTGGTCGAGGGCGTCGGGCGACTGCTCGCTCGTGACGATGTCCACCGCGTTGGTCAGCAGCGCGTTGTTCAGCGCCGTGGCGTCCTTGTAATAGTGGAAGACGACGCGCTTGTTGGCCGCCGCGTCGCCCCAGTAGCCGGCGAAGCGGTTCAGGGCGAGGGCGGAGCCGCGGGTCCACTTGTCCAGCGTGTACGGGCCGGTGCCGTCCTCGCTCGTCCTGAGGTCCTTCGCCTCGGAGTTGATGATCCAGACGTAGGAGAGGTTGTAGACGAAGGAGATCGACTTCTTCGACAGCTGGACCACGACCGTGCGCGCGTCGAACGTGCCGACGGACTTGATGACCGAGAGGTTGTTCTTGCGCGCGGACTGCGAGTCCTTCGCGATCGCCTTCTCCAGGCTGTACTTGACGTCCTGGCTGGTGAGCTTCCTGCCGCTGTGGAACGTCACGCCGTCGCGCAGGGTGAAGGTGTACGTGAGGCCGTCGGCGGAGACCTCGTGGTCCTGGGCGAGGAGCTTTTCGACCTTGCCGTCGTCGGTGAGCCTGAACAGCCCCTCGTAGACGTTGCCGTTGAGCGCCTCGGTGACGCCCTGGCCACCGCCCCCGGTGTTGTCGAGGTTCTGCGGCTCGTAGAGCGAACCGATGTCGATGGTGGCGTCCTTGCCGCTGCCGCCCCCGGACGCGCCGCCGGCGCCGCCACCGCAGGCCGTGAGGGTCAGGGCGAGGGCGGCGGCGGTCGCCCCGCCGTACAGGGAGGTCTTCTTGATGTCCATGAGGAGTACACGCTTTCGTGCTGCGGGGCGGAGTTGCCGGGGGCGATCAGTGCTGTGCGGGGAAGCCGTCGCGGAAGACGGGGCGCTTCTCTCCTGCCGTCACGGGCAGGTGGAAACGGTTCTGCCGCGGCGGCATCGGACAGTTGTACTGATCGGAGAAGCCGCAGGGCGGCACGAAGGCACGGTTGAAGTCGAGGAGGACGCGGCCCTCGTCGGTGCGGGTGACGAAGAGGAAGCGTCCGGCGCCGTAGGTGGTGTCGCCGTTGGTCGGGTCACCGAAGACGAGCAGCAGGGTGCCGTCGTCGTCGAAGGCGCTCAGGGTGTAGTCGCGTCCGTCCAGGGTGAGTTCGATGTCTCCCGGTACGACGAGGTCGCGGGTGCCGCCGTTGTCCCGGATGTGCTCGAACGGGATCCTCCTGGCGCCCGGCACCGGCGTGTACGACGCCTCCAGCACCCAGGACGGGTCGTACGGGAAGACGTCGGTGCGGTCGAAGCGCCGGATCGCGGGGGAGCGCGCGTCCCAGAAACGCAGCCCGTACTCGGGTGCGCCGGTGACGGCGTCGGTGCGTTCGAGCGCGGTGACGGTCACGGTGTCCGGCTGCCCGGCGCGGGCCGTGTCCGGATCGGGGCGCTCGCCGTCCGGAGCCCAGCGGGTCTCGACGAGGGCGAGGTTCCCGGTGGCCGAGGTGACGGAGCGGCGCCGTTCGGCGCGCCATGCCTCCCAGTCCGCGGCGGCGTCGGCGGGCGGTTCGGGGGACGGGGCGGCGTGCGGCACGGTGGTACTCATTCACGTAGACGTTCATGGCTGTCACGCCTCGGATATCACGATGCGTGAGCTTCAGCTCAAAGGATCTTCTTTATCTTCCATAAGGCACGCTAATGTCAAATATGACTGCATGGTGAGACCCGGACGTCGCGCGGCCCGGGCCCCGGGGCCGAGTGGTACGGGACCGGAACGCGCACCGGCACACCGCGGCCGTGCCGCCGTCGTGGGCCGGTGCGCCTCGGGCCCGGTGCCGCGTCGGCGGCCCGGTGCCTCACATGACGGGCGGCCCGGCGTCGGCGATCCAGGTGTGGGCCCAGGCCACCAGTGCCGGATCGTTCAGGGCGTCGACCCACAGGTCGGCCCGTTCCGCCCCCTGGCCGGAGGGCCGTGGCCCGACGCCGACCACTCGCAGTCCGGCCCTCCGGGCGGACTCGATGCCGGTGAGGGAGTCCTCGACCGCCAGTGCTTCGTGCGGCCGGACGCCGCACCGTTGCGCCGCCTCGGCGTACACATCGGGGCGGGGTTTGGGCCGCAGGGAGCCGCCCGCCACGACGACGTGGTCGAAGTGGCCGAGCAGTCCGGCCCGCCGCAGGCACGACTCCACCATTTCCCGCGGGCAGTTGCTGGCGACCGCGAGCGGCATGTGGCGAGCGGTGAGCCCCACCAGGGCGGCCGCGCCCGGCATGGTGACGGGGTCCTCGTCGACCAGCGTCATGAAGTGCCTCAGGAGCGAATGGGTCATCTCGTGGGTGAGTTCGGGTTTCCCGGTCTCCCGGGCCATGAGGCTTCCGCACTCGGTGTAGTGGATGCCCTGGGCGCGTTCGGCGAAGCCGGGCGGGGGCTTGAGGCCGAACTCCGCGAACACTCTGTTGCGGGCGTCCTGCCAGTGGCGTTCGGTGTCCATGAGTGTGCCGTCGCAATCGAAGACGATCGCGGCGGGGGACCAGTGGGGAATGGGGTGAGCTGCCATTTCTCTGCCGTTCTCGGAGCGTGCGCCGGCCGCGGTCCGATTCCGGTTCGCTGTTCTCCCGGACCGGGGGAAGGCGCGCTGGACTGAGGGGAACTGGATTTCGGGCGATCTTCGGTGACCGTTGGAGAAGGCGGTCGATTCGCCTCTGCGGAGCTCGCCGCGACGGATTTCATCCGTCGATTCGGGGCGGGCTCGAAAACATCGTGCCGACTACGTTAATTTCGCGTCCGAGCGGCGCGCAATCACTACTTCGAGTGTTTCGGTGCGAGGTGATCGCGCGCCGGGCGTGCGCGGAGGAGTGGCCCGAGGGTGACCGTACGGAGCCGATCGCCCACCCCATCGGCCCGAAAGCCCGGTGATGTGGAAAAAACCTGGTCGTTTCCGGGAACAGTCGTGGCGGAGCCGTGTGCGAAAGCGTGGGCAAGTCTCCGGGTTTCCTTGACGTCTTCCTGTATACGCGGTCGAAGAATAATAAAATCTCCGCTCGGTACGGTTCGGCGAGGTCGTCGATGCGCGGGCGCACTACCTCCTGGCGCCTTATGTATCGAATGAAATATCGAAGGTGGAGCACGTATGCAGGACAGGGCGCGAACGACCCGGAGATCTCTGCTGGAATCCGCGGCGCAGCTCTTCGTCGAACGGGGTTATGCGGGAACGAGCGTCAACGACATATGCGCCCGTTCGGGAAGGACCAGCGGCGCCGTCTACTTCCATTACTCCAGCAAGGAGAAACTCGCCCTCGCCGTGGTGCGCGACCGGTTCGCCGCGTGGCCCCAGCTGTCCGCGTACTACACGGCCCCGGACGTCCCGCCGCTCGAACGGCTCGTCGCCCTGAGCTTCGAGATCGCCAGGGTCCTGTGCCAGGACGTCGTGGCGCGCGCGGGTGCCCGGCTGTGGGCGGAGCGGCGGAGCATCGACGCCGTCGTTCCCACCCCGTTCGCCGCCTGGACCGCGGCCGCCACCCGGCTGCTCGCCGACGCCCGGTCACGGGGCGAACTCGCCGCGGGTGTCGAACCGGCGGGCGCAGCCCCGGCCCTGGTGTGCGCCTTCTTCGGCCTGTACAGCCTCAGCGGCGACGGGACGCCGCGGGAGGACGAGTTCGTGTCCCGGCTCGACCAGTGGTGGCGGCTCGTCCTGAACGCCCTGCAGGCGCGCCCGGACCCCGGCGCGCTGATCGCGAGTGCCCGGGCCCGGCTTCCCGTCGGCGGGCCGGACATCCGGCGGGAGCGCCGGCCGGGTCCCGGGGCGTGATCCGCCACCGGCGTGGCGGGACCCGAACCGGGCGGGTTCGTGCCGAAGGAGCCAGGGATCACATCGCCCGGTGCTTCGACCGGTAGGAGGCGCGGTGCATCTCCCGCAGGCGATCGGCCAGGGCCGGCACCGGCCCCTGGACCTCGATGCCCGGTACCACCTCCTGGACCGGCAGGGCGCGCACCGGGGACGGCGGCACGCCCAGCTCGTCCAGCCACTGCGTCAGCTGGGCCGCGGAGTGGGCGTATACGATGCGGTCGAGGCCCACCCAGCCGTGGGCGGCGGCGCACATGGGGCAGTGCTCGCCCGAGGTGAAGACGGTCGCCGCGGCCCGCTGCGGCGCCGTGAGGTGCGCGGCCGCCCAGCGGGCCAGTTCGAACTCGGGGTGGCGGGTGCTGTCCCCGAGGCCGTGCACGCGGTTGCGGTCCTCGGCGAGGACCCGGCCGTCGCCGCTCACCAGGACGGAACCGAAGGGCTCGTCCCCGGCCCGCAGCGCCTCCGCGGCCAGATGCACGGCCCGCTCCAGGTGACGGAGTTCGGCCTCGGACAGCTCGACTGATGGCAAGGGGCTCTCCTCGTGCGTGCGGACGGGTCGGGTGTACGGGGCTCGGGGGTGCGGGGCGGCCCGCGGGTCCGTGGTACCACCGGGGCGGGAGGCACACCTCCGCGCCGCGCCGTCCGTCGTGCGGGCGGCGCGGAGGCGGGCGGCTATCGGTCCGTCGGCGCTCCCGCGACCGTGCGGTCCCCGCCGTCGCGCTCCTGCCGGAGCCGGTACACGTCGACGGCGGTCTCGTGCGGCTCGTGCCGCATCGGCAGCCGGCGGTCCCGGTAGTCCTTGGCGAACACGTACCGCAGATCGGTGTCGTCCAGGGCGATCCCGGCCGCTGCTCCGTCGAAGAGGGCGGCGAGGACGGACGTGTCGAACGGCAGCGGGGTCCCGGCGTGCGCTTCGGCCTGCACCTCGACCTCCTGGGGCGGGGCGCGGACCACCCGCTGCCCGGACCTCGATCGTCGGCCGGACGCCACCGACGCGCATCCGCGCCGGTGGCGGCCCGGTCCCGGCGGGCACGGGCCCGCGGCCGGGGAACGAGCGTCCCGCACGGGCGAAGCCACCCGTACGGGCGGTGGTCGCGGGCCCGTGCCCTGCGGCGGCGGCCGTTGTGGGGCCGCGCCGGGTCAGCTCTCGGTGTCCTCCGGCAGGCGCTCGCCCTCCGCCTGGGACGGCTGGGTGCGTGTCGTGGCGGGATGCCGCTGCTCGGCCGGGTTGAGATCCTCGTCCAGCCGCTCGCCCTCGGCCTGCGACGGAGTCGGGTACTCCTCGTTCTCGCTCATGGCCGCCTCCACGGTCGGACCGCGTGCGGGGGACTGCCCGCAGAACGAGCCTAACGCGCCGGCCCGGGCGCCGGCCCGTCCGCGGCGCCCGGGCCGGCGCGCGCCCCCGCCGAGTCGTGAGGCGACCGGTCGCGGTGCACTGTGGAAGACGTGAGAATCGGTGAACGCTTCAGGGCTCTTCGCACGTCATGGCGGCCGGGCCACGGGTGGGTGGTGCTGCCCCTGGCCCTGATCGGCGTGATCACCCTCGTGGACATCCTGACGGGGCGGAACATACAGCTCGGGCCGCTGTTGGTCATAGCGCCCGCGCTCTGCGCGTCCTTCGCGGGCCCGGTGCTGACCGGAATGGTCGGGGGGCTGGCCGTGGTCGCCCAGACGTTCATCGTCCAGCGCCTCGGCAGTCTGACCACCGAGAGCTCGTTGGTGCAGATCATCGCCCTCGCGGTGCTCTCCGCGCTGATCGTGTTCTACTGCCTGCTGCGCGAACGCCGGGGCCGACAGCTCGCCCAGGTACGGTCGGTGGCGGAGGCCGCGCAGCAGGTGCTGATGTGGCCGCTCCCGGAACGCATCGGCCCGTTGCGGGTCGCCTCCCTGTACCTGCCCGCGGAGGACGAGGCCCTGATCGGCGGGGACCTGTACGCGGTCACCCGTGTCGAGGGCGGAACCCGGTTGCTGATCGGCGACGTGCGGGGCAAGGGCCTGGCCGCGATCGGCGAGGCCGCCGTACTGCTCGGGGCGTTCCGCGAGGCCGCCCACCGGCACACCGGCCTGCCCCAGCTCGCCGCGGCCCTCGAACAGAGCGTCTGCCGCTACGAGGCCGACTTCGAGCGGGAGGGCGAGATCGGCGAACCCTTCGTCACCGCCCTGCTGCTGGAGATCCCCGACGAGGGCGGCGTCAGCCGGATGACGAGCTGCGGGCACCCCCCGCCCCTGCTGCTGGGCCCGGGGCACTCCGTCACCGTGCCCCGGCTGCGACCCTCGCCGCCCCTGGGGGTCGGCAGCCTGGGGCCGTCCTCCTACGCCCTGGACTCGTTCGCCTTCGAGGACGGCGAGACCCTGCTCCTCTACACCGACGGCGTCATCGAGGCACGCGACGGGGGCGGACGGTTCTACCCGTTCGCGGAGCGGGCCGCCCGGTGGACCGAGAGCTCCCCGGAGGCACTCCTGCACCATCTGCGACGCGATCTGCTGGCCCATGGCGGAGGACGGCTGGGCGACGACGCGGCCGTCATCGCGATCCACCGCCAGCCCGTCGCCTCCGAGCCGCACCGGTTCGGCGAGGCCGCCCGCGCGGGCGGCCTCGCCGAACCCCGAGGGGCCGGGGAGGCCTGACAGGTCCCCCGGGGCCCGGCGCCCGGCGAGAACCCGTCCGCGGCTCTTCACCCGGATGGCCGCGAGGGCGTGCGAGCGTACGCTGGCTCTGATGCCTGTGCACCGCGAGTGGGCGACGGAGGCGGAGTCATGACCGACCCCCACGGCTTTCTCAGGACCGATCGCCGGCCCGTTCCCGCCCGCCCCGTCCAGGAACGGCTGGGCGACTGGGACGAGGTCCACGCGGGGCGGACCAGGCTGCCGCTCGTGTCCGAACAGGCGGGGCGCTGCATGGACTGCGGCATCCCCTTCTGCCACAGCGGCTGCCCCCTGGGAAACCTCATCCCCGAGTGGAACGCCTACGCGAGGAAGGGGGACTGGTGGGCCGCGGCCGAGCGGCTGCACGCAACGAACAACTTCCCGGAGTTCACCGGGCGGCTCTGCCCGGCGCCGTGCGAGGACTCCTGCGTGCTGTCCATCGACGCCGACCCCGTGACGATCAAGAACGTCGAGCAGACCATCGCCGACGAGAGCTGGGCGCGCGGCTACGCGGAGCCCCGCCCACCGGGGCACCTCAGCGGCAAGTCCGTCGCCGTGGTCGGTTCCGGGCCTGCGGGGCTCGCGGCGGCGCAGCAGCTCACCCGCGCCGGCCACGCCGTCACCGTCTACGAACGCGCCGACCGCCTCGGAGGACTGCTGCGGTACGGCATCCCCGCCTTCAAGCTGGAGAAGTGCCATCTGGACCGCCGCATCGAGCAGATGCGGGCGGAGGGCACGGAGTTCCGTACCGGCGTGCGCGTCGGTGACGGCCTCGACGCCCGCGGCCTCGCGGACGGCAACGACGCGGTCGTCATCGCCGTCGGGGCCACGGAGCGCAGGGAACTGCCCGTCCCGGGCCGTGAGCTGTGCGGCATCCACCAGGCCATGGAGTACCTGACGCTGGCCAACCGGGTCGCCGAGGGGGACCGGGACCTCGCGGTCCTCACCGCCGAGGGCAGACACGTCGTGATCGTCGGCGGTGGCGACACCGGGGCGGACTGCCTCGGCACGGTTCTGCGCCAGGGCGCCGCTTCCGTCGTGCAGCTCGACATCAACCCCGAACCCGGACCCGTACGCCCGGACACCGAACCCTGGCCCGTGCGCCCCCGGATCTACCGGGTGTCCCACGCCCACGAGGAGGCCCGGGACCGGGACGGCACGGATCCGAGACGCTTCTGCGCGGCCACCCTGGGCTTCGACGACGACGGGGCCGGCCATGTGCGCGCGCTGCGCCTGGTGGAGGTGGGGCCCGCGGACAGGACGCCGAGGCCGGGCACGGAACACGTCATCCCCGCCGACCTGGTGCTGCTCGCCCTCGGTTTCCACGGCCCGGAACGGGGCGGCGGGCTGGTGCGTCAGCTCGGACTCGTACTGGACGACCGGGGGAACTACGCCCGCACCGACGCCTTCGAGGCCATGACGGCCGCACCGTCGGAGCCGGACGCGCGGGCGGGCCGGGCGCGGGCGCGAGGCGTGTTCATCGCGGGTGACGCGGGGCGCGGACAGTCCCTCGTCGTCTGGGCCATCGCGGAGGGCCGGTCCGCCGCCGCGGCGACGGACCGCTACCTGAGCGGCTCCACGATGCTCCCGGCTCCCGTGGCGCCGCACGACCGCCCCCTGGTCGCCTGAGCGTCCGGCCGGCCGGACGCCCCGACGCGAGCGGTGCCGCTCGCCCGGCGGCCCCTACGGCACCGCGCTGCGGCTGTCGGTGCGCCCCGCGCGGCCCGCCACCCCGAAGGGGCGTACGCGGCCGCGACCACCGGACCGGACGGACCAATCCGCTCGCCGCCGTCCTGCGCCGGACGACGAACACCTCTACGACCACCTCGCCGAGCGCATCGGGGCGCTCCCGGGCGTCGACACGGTCGAGACGGCCCCGATCATCCGCACCCTCAGGTAATCCGCCCTCTCAAGCGGACCGGAACCGTCGCAGGCGACCAGGACCCGTCGGACGGCGCACCGCGCCGGTGAGCGCCGCGCCCGCGACCCGGCTGCCGCGGCGCGGGTCCACCGGCGGTCGCGGCATCGAAGAACATGAGGCTCAGCCACGGAAGAATGCGCTTTTGTGTCCCCTCCTGCAGGCCGGAGGATGGCCGGGAACCGGCCCACAGGGGAGGAACCATGACGTCAGCCATCGAAACGGGGCTGTTGCCCCTCACGGCCGAGGCCCGCTCCGGCGGACTCGCCGTCGGGGGCGTCCCGCTCGTCGACCTCGCGGAGCGCTTCGGAACCCCGCTGTTCGTCTACGACGAGGAGCACCTGCGCCAGCGCTGCCGGGAGGCGGTCGCCGCCTTCGGCCAGGACAACGTCGCCTACGCCTCCAAGGCGTTTCTGTGCACGGCCATGGCCCGTCTCGCCCACGAGGAGGGGATGCTGCTCGACGTCGCCTCCGGCGGTGAACTGCGGGTGGCCCTGCACGCGGGCGTACCGGCCGACCGGATCGTGCTGCACGGCAACAACAAGAGCGCGACGGAACTGCGCACGGCGATGACGGCCGGGCTGCGGCACGTCGTGGTCGACAGCCTCGACGAGATGGACCGCATCGAGCGGCTGCACGCCGAGGAACGACTGCCGCCCGCGCACGTCCAGCTGAGGGTCGCCCCGGGCGTCGCCGCCGGTGCCCACGAGGCGATCAGGACCGGCGGCCACGACTCCAAGTTCGGCTTCGGTCTGGCGGACGGGGCCGCCGCGCACGCCGTGCGGCGTGCCGACGGGTCCCCGGCGATGATCCTGGAGGGCATCCACGCGCACGTGGGCTCCCAGGTGCTGGACACCGCCGAACTCGCGGCCGGCGCCGCCGCCGTGGCGCGGTTCGCGGTCGAGACGCGCGCCCCCCGGCTGACCGTCGGCGGCGGCCTCGGCGTCGCCTACGAGGCCGGGCAGACCGTGCCCTCGTTCGCCGACTGGGCCGCCGCGGTGCGCGGCGCCGTCCGGGAGGCGGGCTGGCACGGCGAGGTCACGGTGGAGCCCGGAAGGTCCATAGCCGCCCGCGCCGGGCTGACCCTGTACCGGGTCGGGACCATCAAACGGATCGAGGGCGTACGGACCTACGTCGGGGTCGACGGCGGGATGAGCGACAACCTGCGTCCCGCCCTGTACGGCAGCCGTTACGAGGTCTTCCTGCCGCGCGCTCCGCACGCGCCGCGGCCGTGGCGCGCGCGCCTGGTCGGCAAGCACTGCGAGAGCGGCGACGTGATCGTCGACGACGCCGCCCTGCCCGCCGGGACGGCCGTCGGGGACATCCTGGCCACACCGGTCACCGGCGCCTACGGATACGCGATGGCGTCCAACTACAACAAGCTGCCGCGCCCGGCGGTCGTCTTCGTCCGCGACGGCGCGGTCCGCACCGTGGTGCGCCGCGAGACCGAGGAGGACCTGCTGCGTCTGGACGTCGACGAACCCGCGGGCCCCCTGGAGCGTTCCGCGCCGATATCGCCTAGTCTGACCCGATGCTGAACAGTGCCCGACTGCTCGTCCTGCTGGAGATAGCCCGCACGGGCACCATCGTGGCCGCGGGCCGGGCCCTGCACCTGAGCCCGTCCGCGGTCTCGCACCAGCTCGCCCGGCTGGAACAGGAGGTCGGGACCGCCTTGGTGGAACGTCAGCCGCAGAGCCTGCGGCTGACGGCCGCCGGAGCGCGACTGGCCGAGCACGCCCAGGCCGTGGCCGATCTGATGGCCGTCGCGCAGGACGATCTGCGCGCGCACTCCGAGGGCGAGGCCGGCGTCCTGCGCGTCGGCTTCTTCGCCTCCTCGGGCCTGGAACTGCTGCCGAGGGCGCTGTCCGCCTTCGCCGCCGAGCGGCCGCAGGTGGAACTGGAGCTGATCCTCGGACAGCCGCACGAGACGGTGCCCGATCTGGAGGCCGGCCGGCTCGACGCGGCGGTCGTCTTCGAGCACCCGCTGGACCCCTGGTGCCGCCACGCGGGCGTCGACGTCGAGATGTTCTTCGACGAACCCCAGCTGGTGGTCCTCCCGCTGGGCCACCGCTTCGGCCGCCGCACCACCGTCCGGCTCGCCGCCCTGGAGGGGGAGACCTGGATCGGGACGCACGGCGGCCGTACCGGCGAGCCGGTGCTGGAACGCGCGTGCGCCACCGAGGGCTTCCGCCCCCGGATCCGCTGCCGCACCGACCACTACCAGGTCACGGTCAACCTGACCCGGGCCGGGATGGGCATCGCGCTCGTCCCGGCCCTCGGCCTCGCGGACAGCACGGGCGTCCACGTCTGCCGGCTGGACCACCCCCGGCTCCACCGCCGGATCGGGGTCGCCACCCGGACCACCAACCGCAACCCGCTGCTGCGGATCTTCCTCGCGGAACTGCGGTCGGCGGCCGAGGAGGTCAGGTCGCTGCTGGAGATGCAGTGGTCCTGACGGGCGGTGAGGCCCTGGCGGGGCGAGGGCGGGGGCGGAACCGCCCTCACCCTCACCCCGTCAGGGGGCCGGGCGGCCGGCGCAGGCCGCGAGGGTGCGGCCGACGTCCCGCACGGCGTGCACCGCGGCCCGCTCGGCTCCCGGCCCCAGCGCCGTGTCCCAGTGCGCCACCACCGCGTACGCGAGCCGCCGGGCCCCGACGACGACACCGGCGTCCGCGCGGACCCCGGTGTCGGTGCCGGTCTTGTTCGCGACCAGCAGCCCTCCGGGCAGCGGCTCCGGAAAACCGGGCGCGTACGGGTCGTGGTCCACGAGGGCCGGGACCAGCCCGTGGTCGGTGTTGGCGCGCATCCACCCCAGCAGCCGCGCGGAGGCCGCGGGCGAGACCATCGTGCCGCGCGCCGCGTGGGTCACCAGCCGCGCCAGATCCCTCGCGGTACCGGTGGCGAAGACGGGCGGCACGCCCGGGCCCCGGACGTCGCGGACCTTGTCGTGGAGCGCGAGACGGCCCAGCCCGAGCCGCTGAGCCAACCGGGCCGTGGAATCCCGTCCCACCACGCGCAGCAGTGCGTTGGTCGCGGTGTTGTCGCTGACCGACGCGGTCAGCCAGGCCAGGTCCTCCACGCTCCAGCCGTCCCTGCTCATCCGTCGCAGCAGTCCGGTGCCGTCCGCACGGTCCTCGTCGAGGATCTCGACGATCCGGCCGGGCGGCAGCTCCCCGCTGTCCAGACGGCGGGACACCTCGGCGAGCAGCAGCAGCTTCGAGGCGGACGCGACGGGCAGCACCACGTCGTCGTCCACCCCCACCGCGCCCTCGCCGTCGACGTCGACGGCGCGGACGGCCAGGGTGAGCGGCAGCGCGGCCGACCGCCGTGCCGCCGCGGTCACCTGGGACAGACTCATCGGACCCTCACCACTTCCCCCGCCCGCGCGGCGGTCGGACGGCCGTCCCTGACCGCGACCCGTCCGGCGACCACCACGGTACCGATGCCCTCGGGCGCCAGCAGCGGACGCTCGAACGTGGCACGGTCGCACACCGTCCCCGGATCGAACACCACCAGGTCCGCCACGGCGCCGTCGCGGACCACACCACGACCGGTGAGCCCGAACCGACGGGCCGGCAGCCCCGACATCTTGTGCACCGCCCGCTCCAGCGGCAGCAGTCGCTGATCGCGGGCGTAGTGGCCGAGCACACGGGCGAAACTCCCCGCCCAACGGGGGTGCGGGCGGCCGGGCTTGGGGACGCCGTCCGAGCCGATCATCGACAGCGGACCTGCCAGCACCCGCCGGACGTCGTCCTCGCGCATGGAGTGGCTGATGATGGTCACCTCGCCCCGCTCCGCCAGCAGCAGGTCGCACACGTAGTCGACCGGGTCGACACCCTGCTCGGCGGCGAGATCGGCGACCCGGCGCCCCTCGGCGTCCGGACGGGACCGCGCGGCGGCCACCGCGATGAGGTCCCAGCCGCCGTTGCCCACGGTGTTCTCCCACCCCGCGACGCCCGTGGCGATGTCCGCCCGGATCCGGTCGCGGACGTCCTGTCGGCGCAGCCGTTCCAGCAGTGCGCCGACACCGCCCTCGCTCGCCCACGGCGGCAGCATCGCGTGCAGCACGGTGCTGCCCGCGGTGTACGGGTACACGTCGCACAGCACGTCCACCCCTTCGGCGCGGGCCCGCTCCAGCCGGGGCAGGGTGCGCAGCGTGGCACCCCAGGCGTGCCGGCCCGCGGTCTTGTGGTGGGAGACCTGGAGCGCGGCGCCGGAACGCTCCGCGATCTCCAGCGCCTCCTCCAGCGCCGATTCCACCTGCGACATCTCGTCGCGCAGATGGGTGACGTAGGGCTTGCCGTGGCGGGCGGCGACCCGGGCCAGGGCGACGATCTCCTCGGTGGCGGCGTAGGTGCCGGGCGGGTAGATCAGCCCGGTGGACAGGCCCGCCGCGCCCTGCCCCAGCGCCCGGTCGAGCAGTGCGCACATGGCGTCCAGCTCGTCGGGCCGGGGCGGACGGTCCTCGAAGCCCATCACCCCGGCGCGCAGCGTGCCGTGACCCACCAGCGAGGCGATGTGGTTGTGCCGCAGCGCGGGGTCCTGGCCGGCGGCGAACGCGTCGAAGTCCACCGCGGGCCGGACCGGACCGATCCCGAACGTCACCCGGAGGTGTTCGGCCAGCTCGGGCAGCCGCTCCGGCAGCGACGGGAACAGGCTGGTCCCGCAGTTGCCGCAGATCTCCGTGGTGACGCCCTGGAGCAGCGGCGCGAGTCGCAGGTCGTCGGCCGGCGGCGGCACACCGTCGCCGAGGGGCGCGGCCAGGGCGTCGGAATGGGTGTGCACGTCGATGAAGCCGGGGGCGACGGCCCGGCCGGACACGTCCAGGACCTCGGCCGCCGCGGCCGGCGTGCCCGCCGGGAGCACGGTGATCCGTCCGTCCGCCACCGCGATGTCCGCCTCCCGGGCGGGCGCGCCGGTGCCGTCGACGAGCAGTCCGCCGCGCAGCAGCAGATCCAGGGGGCGGCCCATCACAGCACCGTCGACAGGAAGGCCCGCGTGCGCGCGTGGCGCGGGGCGGTGAACAGGAGGTCCGGGCTCCCGGACTCGACGACGGCGCCCTGGTCCATGAACACGACCCGGTCGGCGACCTCGCGGGCGAAGCCCATCTCGTGCGTGACCACGATCATGGTCATGCCCCGGCGGGCCAGGTCGCGCATGACGCCCAGCACCTCGCCGACGAGTTCGGGGTCGAGGGCGGAGGTCGGCTCGTCGAAGAGCATCAGGTCGGGCTCCATGGCCAGCGCGCGGGCGATCGCCACGCGCTGCTGCTGACCGCCCGACAGCTGCGCCGGGTAGTGGTCCGCGCGGTCCGCGAGACCGACCTCGGCCAGCAGCTCCAGGGCCCGCTTCGCGGCCTCGGCGCGGGAACGGCCCTTCACGGCGACCGGACCCTCCATCACGTTCTGCACCGCCGTGCGGTGCGGGAACAGGTGGAACCGCTGGAACACCATCCCGATCCGCTCACGCTGGCGCCGCACGTCGCGCGGCCGCATCTCGCGCAGGACCCGGCCGGACGCGCCGTGCTGCTCGTAACCGATCAGCTCGCCGTTCATCCACACCCGGCCCGCGTCGATCCCTTCGAGATGGTTGAAGCAGCGCAGCAGCGTCGACTTGCCGGAGCCGGAGGGGCCGATGACGCACAGCACCTCACCGCTGCGGACGTCGAGATCGATGCCCTTCAGCACCTCGGTGTCACCGAACCGCTTGCGGACCTTGCGAGCCTTGAGGACCACGTCGCTCATGCCGTCGCTCCCTTCCGGGCGTTCCGTCCGGGCCTCAGATCGGCCAGGATCCTGCGCCGCAGTGGCGGGGCGGCCCCCGGGCTGTAGCGGCGTTCGACCGCGTGCTGTCCGATGCTGGCGAGCGTGGTGAGGGCCAGGTACCAGAAGGACGCCACCAGCAGCAGCGCCACCACCTCGAAGTTGGCGAGGTAGAGGTGCTGGGAGACGGTCATCAGGTCGGAGCCGGCGATGACCGACACCAGCGAGGTCGTCTTGAGCATGGAGATGAACTGGTTGCCGAAGGGCGGGACGATGACCCGCATCGCCTGCGGGAGGACGACCCGGAACAGGATCTGACGGTTCGACATCCCGAGGGACGCACCCGCCTCGCGCTGGCCGGGATCCACGCTCCCGATGCCCGCCCGGACGATCTCGGCCATGTAGGCGCCCTCGTTGATGGAGAGTCCGAGCAGGGCCGCCACGAAACCGGTGATGACCTGGTTCGACTGCCAGCTGATCAGCTTCGGCCCGTCGAACGGCACACCGATACTGATCACCGGGAACAGCAGGGCCAGGTTGAACCAGAAGATCAGCTGGACCAGCAGCGGGGTGCCCCGGAAGAACCAGGTGTACGCACCGGCCGTGAACCGCAGCACCGGGCTGTCGGAGAGCTGCATCACCGCGACGACCACGCCGATGGCGACGCCGACGGCCATCGAGACGAGGGTGAGCTGGATCGTCACCCACAGACCCTGGAGGATCACCGCGTCGAACTGGTACTCGGCGACGATGTCCCAGTGCAGGTGGGGATTGACGATGATGGTGTACGCGATCCACACCGCGAACAGCGCGGCGGCCAGCACCGCCAGCCAGCGTGCCGGGCGGGGACGGCGGCTCAGCCTGAGGGCGAGGTCGTCGTCGGGCGCGGCCGCGTCGTCCACGGGCGCCGCGGACGTTTTCTGGTACGTCATGTCCGTTCTCACTGCCTGTCGTTGACCGTTGCCTCGGTGACGGCGCTGTCGCCGACGTCCCAGGTGTCGAGGATCTTGCGGTACTCACCGTTGTCGATCAGCTCCTGCAGGGCCTTGTGCACCGCGTCGCGCAGTCCGGCCTGGCTCTTGGAGACCGCGATGCCCCACGGGGCGGTGCCGTACTGCTTCGGCAGCACCTCGTACGCGCCGCTCTTCTTCTCGGTGAACATCCTGGCGACGGGGTAGTCGACGATGGTCGCGACGGCGCGCCCGCTGTCCAGCTGCAGCAGCCCCGTCGGTGCGTCCTCGCTCTGCGAGATCCGCATCTTCTCGCCGCACTTGGCGTTCTGCTCCTCGCCGATGCGGAGGTTGGAGCTGCCCTTGGCGAGGACGACGCTCTTTCCGCACAGGTCCGCGAGCGACGTGATGCCCTGCGGGTTCCCCTTCTTCGTCATGATGACGCCGCCGGTGCGGAAGTAGTCGACGAAGTCGACCGCCTGCCGCCGCTGGGCGCTGTCCGTCATGGACGACATGACCAGGTCGAAGCGGCCGGACTCCAGCCCCGGGATCAGCCCGTCGAACGCGGCGTTGGTGAGCTCCACCTTGAGCTTCAGCCGGCCGGCGACGGCCTTGGCCAGATCGGGATCGACACCGGTGAGCTTGGTGGTTCCCGGCTCGTACATCTCCATCGGCGGGTACCCCACCGCGGTGGCCACCCTCAGCACCCCCTTCTGCCGGTACGTGTCGGGGAGCAGCTCGGCCGCCGACCGGGAGTCGGCTGCCCGGGAGGAACTCCCGGTCGGGGCGTCGCCCTGGTTGGAACGGCCGCAGGCGGTGGCCGCGAGGGCGACCACGGCCAGGGCTGCCAGACAGCGCAGAGAGCGGTGACGTTTCATCTGATTTCTCCCTCAACGGGGTGGCGGTGCGCCGATGCTGGCAGCCGGGCCCCGGGGAATGGAAGATGATGAAGCCATTCATGCCTGACCATCGAAATCCGTACGGGTCCCGCAGCGCGACCGGACCCGGAACGGGAAGGGGGCATCGCATGTCACGACCACTCGGCCGACGGGACCTGCTGCTGTCGACCGGCGGGCTGCTCGCCGGGGCCGCGGGCTGCTCGGGGACCTCCGGGACGGCATCGGGGCCGTCCGGACCCGCGTCCCCGCACGTGTCGCTCCCCGCGACCACCGCCTGGCGCCCGAACCGCGACGACGTCGACCCCGACGTGAAGCTGCGGGCCGTCCAGGTGGTGGAGGCGATCGGCGCGTGGCCCGCCGGACAGGGCGGCGCGGCGGCGGCGAAGCGCCGGGTGGCCGTGCTGGGGGCGGCGCCGTCACTGGTGGACGCGGCGGGCCCGATGCGGCCCGCCGCGGACGAGGCCGCGCTCCAGGTGATCGACGCGCAGTACGGCGGGATCCTGGCAAACACCGCCAGCGTGATGGTGGCGTACCGGCAGTGGACCCCGGGCCGGGCCGGTGGCACCACCGTCGACGTACGGCTGAGGCGGGCGCGTCCGCGATGGGAGGTCACCGCGCTGCATCCGGGGCCGCTGCGCGCCGCCGCGCCCCGGCTTCCCGCGGAGGCACGCCGGGTCCTCGATCACGCGCGGATCGGGCTTCCTCCGGCGGCGAGGGCCGATGTCCGCAGCGGGCACATCCGTCCGGCCGCGCTCGGGGCCCTGCTGGACCTGGCCGACACGTATCGGATCGACGTCACCGTGTTCAGCTCCGGGCACCCGCTGTACGTGTTCGGCACCGACCGGCGCAGCGACCACCCGCCGGGCCGCGCCTTCGACGTGTGGCGCATCGACGGGCACCCGGTCGTCGACCGGGCGACCCCGCGGCGGCTGGTCGAGTCGTTCATGCGGGATGCCGCCGCGGCGGGTTCGTACAATGTGGGCGGGCCGGTGCGGGTGTCCGGGGGCGCGACGCCCAACCAGTTCTTCACCGACGACACCCATCACGACCACGTGCACGTGGGGTTCGCGGGCTGATGCCCGCAGCGCGGCTCGGAGGCCACCCGACAGGCTCTCAGGCGCGCTGGTCGAGACCGGCGCCGAGCGGCGGCCGGGGCGCGTCGAGCAGCGAGCTGTCCACCTCGCCGACGCCCCAGCCGTACGCCAGCTTGTGCACCTCCAGCACGAAGAACGAGTCGGTGGAGACGACGCCGTCGATGAGATGCAGTCTGCGGTTCATCAGGTCCGTGAAGTGGTCGGTGTCGCGGCAGATCACCTCCGCCATCACGTCGTAGGTGCCTGCCGTCATGATCACGTAGGAGGTCTCCGGCAGCTCCCGCAGCCGTCGGCAGACCTCCTGCGCGGTGCCCGGCCGCACTCGGATGCCGACCATGGCGAACCGGTCGAAGCCGATGGTCAGCGGGTTGGCGATGCCGACGATCTGCAGCGTGCCGTTCTCCTCCATGCGCTGCACGCGGTAGCGGACGGAGGAGGCCGGGATGTCCAGTTCCTCGCCGATCTGGCTGTACGGGCGGCGGCCGTCCGCCTGGAGTGCGGCGATGATCCGGCGGTCGGTGTCGTCCAGGGGGCTGCCACCCTGCGTGCTCATGCTGTTGCTCCGGCTCCCGTGCGCGGCCCGCCACCACGGGCGGGCCTGGCTCTTCGTCGTACGGGCCTATCCTGCCCGGCTCAGGAGTCGAAGCCGAGGCCGAGTCGGTCCAGGGTGCGCAGCCACAGATTGCGGCGGCCGTCCACGTCCTCGCGGGCCATGGACCGCCGGGTGGCCTCGACGCCCAGGTAGCGGACCGGTTCCGGGGGGAACGGCACGGGCGGGCGGCGGATCATCGCGGGCCGGGTCCGCTCCGTGCGGCGGCCCGCCAGCAGGTCCAGCATGACCTGGGCGCCGTAGCGGGTGGCGCCGACGCCGAGCCCGGTGAAGCCGAGGGCGTAGGAGACCCGGCCCCGGGCGGCGGTGCCGGCGAACATGCAGAAGCGGGTGGTGGAGTCGATGACCCCGCCCCAGGCGTGCGAGAAGCGGACGCCGGCGAGGGCGGGGAACGCCTCGGCGAACTGCGCGGCGAGCGTGTCGAAGGTGGCGGGGCGCTGGGTGCGGGCCTCGTCGACCGGGCTGCCGTAGTGGTAGACGGCGTCGTAGCCGCCGAAGAGGATGCGGTGGTCGTCGGTCTTGCGGAGGTAGTGGAACTGGTTGCCCGCGTCGGTGATCCCGTGGTCGCCGCTCCAGCCGACGGCGGCGAGCTGGTCGTCGCGGAGCGGTTCGGTGGTGAGCGCGTAGTCGTAGACCGGGATCATGCTGAGGGAGAGGCGCTTGAGCAGCGGCCGGTAGATGTTGGTGGCGAGCGCGACCTGCCGGGCGCCGACCGCGGCGTACGGTGTGGCGAGCCGCACCCGGCCGGTGTGCCGGGCGGTCAGCGCGGTGACCTCGGTGTGCTCGGCGATGCGGACCCCCAGGTCGAGGCAGGCGGCGCGCAGGCCCCAGACCAGCCGGGCGGGGTCGAGGAGCGCGTAGTCCGGGGACCACAGTCCGGCGGTCCAGACGGGGGAGTCGACGTACTCGCGCAGCTGCGCGCCGTCCAGCAGCCTGGTGTGCTCGCCGAACCGGTGGGCGAGGGCGTGCGCGCCCTTGAGTCCCTCGGCCTGCCAGGGGGTCGCGGCGACGGTGACCTTTCCGCCGCGGGTGAATCCGCAGTCGATGCCGTGGGTGTCCAGGTCGCGGCGGAAGGCGTCGAGGTTCTCCAGGCCGAGGCGGTGCAGCAGCCGGGCCTCGGCGGGCCAGCGCTCGACGCCGTTGGCGAGGCCGTGGGTGAGGCTGGGGGAGCAGAACCCGCCGTTGCGGCCGCTGGCCGCGTGCCCGCAGGTGTTCTGTTCGAGGACCAGGACGTCCCGTTCGGGGTGGTCGCGCTTGGCGAGGAGCGCCGTCCACAACCCGGTGTACCCGCCGCCGACGACGGCGAGGTCGCAGGTGGTGTCGGCGGTCAGCCGCGGCAGCGGCGCGGGGTGCTCGGGACGGTCCAGCCAGTAGGGGGCGGTTTTCGTGTCGCGCAGTCGGCTGCGGTGGTCGGTGGGGCGCGGGGCTGCGGTGGTCATGCGGTGGGTACCTCGTTGCCGGCGTGGTGGGCGGCGCGGGCCGGGGCCCCGACGGGTGTGGTCGGGGTCCCGGCCGACGGACGGACGGTCGGGTGGCGCGGGACGGTCAGAGACTGATCACGCCGGTGCGGGTGTCGGTCATGTCCATGAGCGTCCACTTCCCGCCGATGCGGCCCCAGCCGGTGGAACGGCCGCCGGCGCCGCCGAACGGCATGTTGATGTCCCACCAGTTGTTGCTCTCGTTCACGACGACCTGGCCCACGGCCATCTCCTCGATGAACCGGAAGGCGGAGGTCATGCTGCGGGTGAAGACGGCGCCCTGGAGGCCCAGCCGGTCGTCGTTGGCGATCCGCAGCAGATCGTCCTCGTCCCGGCCGGTGATGATCGGAACGACCGGTCCGAAGGACTCCTCGCGGGACAGCAGGCTGTCCTCCGGCACCCCGTCCACCACGGTGAACTCGTAGTAGAGGTCGGTGGGGTGGCCCGGGGCGCGCCGGCCGCCGAGCAGGATGTCCGCGCCGCGCTCGCGGGCGTCGGCCATGTGCCGGTCCATCTTGGCCGCGACGCCCTCGTTGTTCAGCGGCCCCAGGACCGTCGCGGGGGCGAACGGGTCGCCGAGGGTGATGCGCCCGGCCTCGCGCAGCACGGCCTCGACGAACGCGTCGTGGACGTCCCTGTGGACGACGACGCGTTCGGTCGCGCAGCAGACCTGTCCGGCGCACGGGTAGGCGCCGTCCACGGCCGCCCTGGCCGCGGCCTCGACGTCGGCGTCGGCGAGGACGACGAGGGGGCCGTTGCCGGAGCACTCCATGACGGAGCGCTTGAGCCCGGCGGCGGCCTGGATCCTCGCCCCGGTCGCGGAGGAGCCGATGAAGCCGATCGCGTGGACGCCGTCGTGGCGCACCAGCGCCTCTCCGGTGTCGCCCTCGCCGGGCACGATGTTGACCAGGCCCTCGGGCAGTCCGGCGGCGGTGAACGCCTCCATCGCCCGGAGCACGGTCAGCGGGGTGTTGGCCGGCGGCTTGACGACGTGGGCGTTGCCGGTGGCGAGCCCGGGGGCGACGAACTCCGCGAGCATCAGCAGCGGGAAGTTCCACGGCGTGATGATGCCCCAGGTGCCCACCGGGCGGTGGAAGGTGAACATCCGCTTGGTGTTGTCGGTGGAGAGCAGTGTCTCGCCGTGCAGCCGTACGGCGTCCTCCGCGTGCAGATGGAACAGCTTGGCCGCCTCCTCGATGTCGGCGACCGACTCGGCGAGCGGCTTGCCCTGTTCCAGGGTCTGGAGGCGGGCGAGTTCTTCCACGCGTCGGCCGAGTTCCGTGCCGATGCGGTGACAGACCTCGGCGCGGTCCCACACATTGGTCGCCGCCCAGGCGGGCTGGGCCTCGTTCGCGGCACGCACCGCCGCGTCGACATCGGCGGCCGAGGGCACCGGGAACGTCCCGACGAGTTCGCCTGTGGCGGGGCTGACGACCTCGTGGTCACGTCCTGACGTGCCCTCGGTGCGGGTGCCGTTGATGAAGAGCAGGTGCCGGTCGGCGGTCGGGGTGGTCATGCGATGGCCTCTCTGTCCTGTCCTGACCGGGAAAGGGCGCGTCGGCTCGAATGCCTCGTCTGCCCGAGTCCGGTGCGAAGCGATGCCTGGAGACTCGCCCAGCAATCAGAAACTGTCAAGACTGCTGGATCAGCAATCACGGCATTGGATCACTGCTTGTTCGTGAGTATTGACAGGTATTTTTTCGCTCGTCTATAACCGGGGCCCATCGACACTCCTGCCGCGCCGACCGTCGCGCCCACCGTGAGGGGAACGTCATGCCGTCCCAGCCGAAGACCCCCGCCCCGCCCCCGTCACCCGCACCGGACCCCAGGGCGTCGTCCGGCGCCTCCGCGCCGGATCCCACGGCGGGCGGGGCCGCCCCGGCACTGCCGAAGAAGATGAACTGGTTCGACGGGTTCGCGATGTCGCTGACCATGCCCGCCGCGCTCATCGCCTCGCTCGGCGCCTCCATCGGCGGCCTCGGCGCCTGGGGCGCCATCGCCCTGTGGGCGGTCTCCATGGTGCTGGCGACCGCCACCAACTGGATCTACACCGAACTCGCCGCGATGTTCCCCGACTCCTCCGGCGGGATCGCCCACTACGCGACCGAGGGCTGGAAGAAGCGGGCCCCCGTGGTCGGCCCGATCGCGAGCATCGGCTACTGGTTCCCCTGGACGACGGCCCTCGCCGTCTACTCCGGGATCATCGGCTCGTTCGTCCAGGCCCAGTGGTTCCCCGGCCAGGACTGGAGCGTGGAGTACGGGCCGCTGAAGGTGGACTTCCCCATCGCGGTCGGCCTGCTCGTGATGCTGCTGCTGTTCGGCGCCGCCATGATCGGCCTGCACGTCGCCATGTGGGTCGTCTACGTCACCGGCGGCGCGCTGCTGATCCCCCTCGTCGTCTTCATCGTCATGCCCCTGCTCTCCGGGGACTGGAGCGCACAGGGCCTGCACTGGAACCTGCACGGAGCCGCCGGACTGCGCGAGGCGCTGGTCTGGCTGTACGTGATGGCATGGACGTCGTTCGGCGTGGAGGTGTGCGCGACCTTCGCGCCGGAGTACAAGGACACCGTCCGTGACACCACCCGCGCCCTGCGCGCCGGGGTGCTGTTCTGCCTCGGCGTCTTCGTCCTGCTGCCCCTGGCCCTGTCCGGGTACGTCGGCGAGAAGGCCATCGGCGCGGACCCCACCACGTTCTACGTCGGCGCCTTCCAGGACCTGGTGGGCGGGGCTTCCGACCTGATGGTGGTCTTCCTCGTCGCCTCGCTGCTGCTCATCATGATCACCGGACTCGCCGACGGATCCCGGGTGCTGTACGAGATGGGCAGGGCCGGACTCACCGTCAGACAGGTCGGGGTGCTGAACCGGCGCGGGGTGCCGGCCCGGGCGCTGCTGGTGGCCCTGATCCTGAACGTCTTCGTGCTGACGGTGCTTCAGACACCGCTGGCCATCATCGTCACCGGAAACCTGGGATACATCCTCGCCCATGTGCTGGCGGTGTCCGGTTTCGCGCTGCTGCGCAAGGACCGCCCCGACGCCGTGCGGCCCATCCGGCTGCCCGCCTTCTTCGTGCCGCTGGCCTGGGCGCTGGCCGCGTTCCTCACCGTGGTGCTGGTGGTGGGCGCGACCGGCTTCTCCATCACCGGGTACGGCGGCTACACCGAACTGGGCGTGGCGCTCGCCGTCCTGGTGTTCTCCGTACTGCTCTGGCTGTACCGGACCAAGGTGCAGGACCGGCGCCCCGAGCAGGACCCACCGGCCTGATGGCGCCGACGCGCACGGCGCGGCACGGCCCGCGCCGTCGCGCGAGCCCGGTCCGATCACGCCATCGCGTACGCCCCGAAGGCACCGAACGAGGCGGAAAGCGCCCCTGTGTGAGCGGCCCGGGGCTACCTACGCTCGCACCATGCGTGTTCTCTTCGCCTCGACCCGTGGTTCGGGCCACTTCGACCCCCTGGTTCCCTTCATCGACGCGTGCACGGCACGGGGCGACGACGTCCTCGTCGTCGCCCCGCCCGGCCTCGAAGCGTTATTGGCGTCCCGGCCCCAGCCGTACCGCATCGGCGCGAACCCCCCGGACGACGAACTGCATCCGACGATGGACCGGTTGCGCCGCCTGCCCCCGGACGAGGGCGTGTCCTCGATGATCCGTGAGGTGTTCGGCCGGCTGTACCCCGACGCCCTGCTGCCGGCGCTCGACGAGGCCTGCCGCGAGTGGCGCCCCGACCTCGTGCTGCACGAGACGTACGAGCCGGCGTCGGTGGTGGCCGCCGAACGCCACGGCGTCCCGCACGCCCGGGTCGCGATCTGCGCCGCCCGGTTCGCGCGGGCGGGCGACCCGCTGCTGGACGCCGCGCTCGACCGCTACGGCCCCGGCCTCGCGGACCGCCTCCGGGCCTCCCCGTACCTGACACGCCTGCCGGCCTCCCTCGACCCCTCGCCGTACCCCGTGACCCACCGCTACCACGTCCCGGGGCCGCACGCCGCGTCGTCGGAGGGGCGGCACGACGGCGAGGAACCGCTGGTCTACCTCACCCTCGGCTCCGAAGCCGGCGCCCTGCCGACCGCCCCCGACCTGTTCCGGGGGCTGCTCGACGCGATGGACGGACTGCCGGTGCGGGCGCTGCTCACGGTGGGGCGCGCCACCGACCCGGCGAGCCTCGGGCCGCTGCCCACCGGCGTCCGGGTGGAGAGGTGGATACCGCAGGACGACGTCCTCGGCAGCGCCTGCGCCGTCGTCTGCCACGGCGGCTCGGGCACGGTCTACGGCGCGCTGGCGGCCGGTCTCCCGCTGGTCTGCGTCCCGCTCTTCGCCGACCAGCCGTTCAACGCGGGGCTGGTCGTCGAGGCGGGCGCAGGGCTCGCCGTCACCCCGGCGAACGGCTCCGCCGGCGCGGCGCTGACCTTCGGCGGCGACGACGTCCCACGCATCAGGTCCGCCGTCGAACAGGTGCTCAAGGACCCGGCGTACCGGACCCGGGCCGAGCAACTGGCCGACGAGACACGGTCCACGGCCACCTGCGCGCAGCTGCTCGGCCTCCTCGACCCCCGCGGCTGAACCGCCGCCACCACGGCCCGCGGGCCCCACCGGCCTCCGGCACGTCCGTACGGTGGGGTTCGCGACCCGGGTGCGGTGCGGCGGCGCACCAGCGGGCATGGGAATGAGATGCCAGCAGTATCCGAGCCCGTGATCAAGCTCGTCCGGCGCACGACCGAGCCCGTCGGGGCGCAGACCCTGCGTTCCACGGCGGCGTCCGTCATCGCCTATGTCGTGGCGGTGTGGACCCTGCCGCAGCCGGCCCCGCTCACCGCACCGCTCACCGCGCTCCTCGTCGTACAGGTCACCCTCTACGCCACCCTCACCACCGGGATCAGACGGGTGAACTCGGTCGTCGTCGGCGTGGTCATCGCCAGCGTGTTCAGCTCCCTGGTCGGCCTCAGCTGGTGGAGCCTCGGGCTGACGATCTTCGTCTCGCTGATCATCGGACGACTGGTGCGGGTCGACGAGTTCGTGCCCGAGGTGGCGATCAGCGCGATGCTCGTCCTGGGCGTCGCACAGGTCGCCTCCACGGCGCTGGACCGGGTGCTGGAGACGCTGATCGGCGCGGGCGTGGGCCTGCTGTTCAACCTGCTCTTCGCCCCGCCGGTATGGGTGCAGAGCGCAGGCGCCTCCATCGAGAGCCTGGCGACGTCGATGGGGGCGATGTTCCGCGCGATCGGCGAGGACACCCACGGCCGGCTCCCCGTGGCCCGGGCGGCCGACCGCCTGCACGAGGCCCGTCGGCTGGACCACGACATCGTCGAGGTGGACGCCTCGCTGCGGCAGGCCGAGGAAGGACTCACGCTCAACCCCCGTGTCCGGCAGGGGCTGCTGTACCGGGTCGTGCTGCGCACCGGCCTGGACACGCTGGAGATCTGCGCCGTGGTGCTGCGGGTGCTGTCCCGCACCCTGACCGACCTCGCCAAGGCCCGTACCGAGGAGACGCTGTTCCCCGCCGACGTGGCCGACTGCCTCAGAGAACTGTTCGGGCACATGGCCGACGCCGTCGAGGCGTTCGCGGCGCTGATCACCACTCCGCTGGCGGAGAACGCCGAGGCGGCCGAGGACCGGCTGGCCCACGCCCTCGCCGCCGGCCGCACCACCAGGGACCGGGTGGCGGGGCTGCTCCTGGAGGACGTCCGGGAACACCCCCGGCAGTGGCAACTGACCGGCGCCCTGCTCGCCGAGGTCGACCGGATCCTGGACGAGCTGGACATCGACAAGCGCACCGAACGGCTCGGCAAGGAACTCGACCGGCGCTCGGCGCAAGTGCACGAACGCCACCCCTGGCTGCGCGCGGTGTCCCGCAGACTGCGGGGCGGAGGCGACGAGTCCGAGCAGCGCTGAATCAGGGTCCGAGCGGCACCGGGGCGGGCCCGGAGCCGGGCCGGGCCGGGGCGGGCGGCGGCTCGCACCGTCGTCGCTCACCCGGACGGTCGGCCGGTTTCACTCCGCTGCTTCCCGCGTCGCGCCGACCGGGCCGGACCCCGGGAACGCTGGGCTCACGACCCCGCTCCCCGACGAAGAGAGATCAGCATGACCGCCTCAACCCCCACTGCCCCGCGCGCACGGACGGCCGGGCGCCGCGGACGGACCGTCGCCGCGGCCCTCGTCGCGGCCGCCGTCGCCGCGCCCGCCATACCCGCCGCGGCAGCCGATCCGGCGGACGGCAAGCCCACGGTGGTGCTGGTGCACGGGGCGTTCGCCGACGCCTCGGGCTGGAACGGCGTGGCGCAGCGCCTGCGGAGCGACGGCTATCAGGTCGTGGTCCCGGCCAATCCGCTGCGCGGGCTTGCCAGTGACTCCACACATCTGGCCGGCGAGCTGAAAGGCGTCCGGGGGCCCGTCGTGCTGGTCGGCCACTCCTACGGCGGTGCGGTGATCAGCAACGCCGCCGCGGGGAACGCGCAGGTGAAGTCGCTGGTGTTCGTGTCCGCGTTCATGCCGGACAAGGGCGAGTCGCTGAGCGACCTGGGAGCGAGGTTCACCGGCGGCCGGCTGAACTCGGCCCTGAGACCGAAGCCGTTCAAGAAGGCCGACGGCACCGAGGGCACCGATCTGTCCGTCCACCCCGACCGGTTCCGCGAAGTTCTCGCGGCGGACCTGCCGTCGGACACCGCCGCGCGACTGGCCGCCGCCCAACGCCCCATCAGCGGGGACGCGTTCACGGACAGGGCGACCGCCGCGGCCTGGCGGACCATCCCGTCCTGGGCGCTCGTCGCCACCGGGGACAAGGCCGTGGTACCGGATCTCGCCCGCTTCGAGGCCCGGCGCGCCAAGTCGCACACGGTCGAGGTCGACGCCTCCCACAGCGCGATGATGTCGCGTCCCGACGCCGTCGCCGACCTTGTCCGGCAGGCCGCGGGGGGCCGGGCCGCCGACACCTCGGCCCTGGCCTCGATGGGCACCGGCACCCTGGTCCTGGCCGGTCTCGTCGGACTGGCGGGCGTGGCCGCCCTGACCGGCGTGGGCCTCGTCGCGGCGGCCCGCCGACGCCGCGCCGCCGACGGCGGGCCGGGCCCCGCGCTCTGACCTCCGCCACGGCTCATGAGCAGGCGCGCACCGCCACGATCCGCGGGCGGCCCGCGTCGTACGTCGGGTCGACCCGCACCCGCAGCGCCGAGACCGCGCGCGGCGTGAACCGTCCGCCGGGTGCCGCGGATCCTCCGACGGGTCCGCTGAGGGGTCCGGACGGGTGCGGCGCCCCGGGCCCTACGCCGCCCCCGGAGCGGGGAGTTCGCCCGCGCGGTCGACGGCGGCCCTGACCAGGACCGCCGAGGCGCCGACGACGGTCCCGGCCGGGCCCGCGTCCCCGGACCGGGCGAGCACCGTGCGCTCGCCGAGGAACGCGTACGTCGTCCGGTCGAAGACCCACTGCGTCTGCTGCCCGTACGCCGTGCGCGCGACGGCGACGCCCTCGCGCCCCGCCGCGTCGGCCGCCGTCGGGACCACCGTGACACCGGGGATCCGTGCGGCGGCCCGGTACAGCGCGGCCTCCACCGCGGGCGGCGCCCAGGTCTCGGCCAGCAGCTCGCCGATGGCGGTGAACGCCCGCTGGTCCGGGTCCCGGCCCTGTCCCCGGGTCTCGTGCCGGATCAGTTCCAGCAGCGCGTCCGGGGCCGTGGGCAGCGACGCGACGAACCGGTGGGTGGGCTCGGTGACCGACGGGCCCGCCGTGCGCGAGGCCCCGGGTCCGGGCGTCGCGCCCCGGTGGTCGAGGCCGTGGACCGGCGCGTCGGCGCCGAGCCGGGTGTCGGGCCCGCCCTCCTCGCGCAGCAGACCGGCGCGGCCTCCGTCGGCGGACGACCACACCTGCCGCCGGTGCGCCGGAGGCACCGTCACCGGTCCGCCGTCGGCGCTCTGCGCGGCGTACGCGACCCTGCTCTCGACGTACACGAACTGATCGGCGCGGACCGCGGGCCGCTGCGTCCGGGCGGCGGCGAGGGCGACCCGGTCGAGGAGCCGGGCCGCCCCGGGCGCGGCGGCGTGCCGTCCGGCGACCGGCGCGGCGCCGCGGTCCGGAAGGTCCGGCGCCACCACGCCGACGGCCGCCAGGGCGCAGGCGAGCGCCGGTACCGCGAACCTGACCGGACGCCGACGCGGGCGCGCGGCCCGGGCTCCGGCACCACCGGGCGCACGGTCTTGGGCGGCCTCGCGCAACAGCGTCTGTCGCAGCAGCAGTTCCCGGTCCCGGGACAGACCGGGGACCGGGGGAGGAGGCAGGGGACCGGTGAGGTCCGGGCGGTCGATCTCCTCGGACCGGTGGTCGGTACCGCGCCGCGGTGCGGTGTTCATCAGAGCTTCTCCTGGGTCAGAGGGCGGGCCACGGAAAAGCGGTCCGCGCAGGGCCGGTCGGGGACGGAGGGGAGAGGACCGCTCCTGCGTGCGCGGAGCCGCCCGCTAATGCCCCGCACCGTCCGCGCGCGGGCGGAGCGGGCCTCGGCGTCGGTCAGCTCGCGCAGCCGGGCACGGGCGCGGGACAGACGCGACCGGACGGTGCCCACCGGCACACCGAGCGCCTCGGCCGCCGATTCGTAGTCCAGCCCGGCCCAGACGACGAGGGTGAAGACCTCCCGGTCACGGGGGCGCAGCCGGGCCAGCGCGGTGTGCGCGGCACGCAACTGCTCGGTGTCCGCGAGGTGCGTGACGAGATCGTCCACGAAGTCCGGCACCGAACCGCGCTCCGGGACCCGGGCGAGCGCGATGTCACGACGCCGCCGCGTGCGTGCGTCGCGCCGCATGACGTTGGTCGCGATACCCAGCAGCCACGGTCTCAGGCTGTCCCCGTCGGGGCGCAGCCCCTCCCGGCCGCGCCACGCCTCCAGAAAGGTCACCGAGACGACGTCCTCGGCCTCGGCCCAGTCGCCCGTCACCCGCAGCGCATAGCGGTACAGCACCTGGGCGTGCTCGTCGTACAGCTCTCCCAGGGCGTCGCGGTCCCCGTGGCGGAGGCGATTCCTCATGAGTGTTTCCACACTCTGCTCTGCCACTTCCGTTGCCGCGGTTCCGGTGACCTGTGCCACATGTACGCCGAAGGGCCGCCCCGCCCTGATGTGACCGACACCGTGGGGAACACACTCACCCAGACCCTCGTCGACGCCTACCGCACCCACTGACCCCATGAGGCGGGGCCCCGCCGGGCCCCCGACGCGCCGCCCCGACAGGCCCCGTCAGGGAGTTCGCCGCTCCCCCCGGTCCGGTCGGGATGGTGTGGATCACGGACAGGTACTGGACGGCGCATGTATGGTCCATCGGGGCCCGTCGCGGCCCTGTGACCGGCGACGACCAGGGGCGGACAGTGCGGCAGAGGGCCTACGGGCAGGTGATGCGGGCCACCGCCTGCCTGCTGATGGCGTGGCAGGTCTGGATGGTCTGGTACATCGCCAGCCACGAGGCGGCCGGTGTGAGATGGACCTGCGACGGGACGGGCGGCTGCGCCAGCGACCAGTTCGCGTCGGCGGCCCCGATCGTCGGGCTGGGCTCGGCCGTCGTCCTCGGCCTGATCTCCGCCCGGTTCCTGCACCGCGCCACGCCCGGCGCGATGGTCGCGCTCAGCGCGGTCGCCGCCATCGCGGGCTGGTACGACGCGCTGGCGGAGGGCCGGGTCGACCACGACTCCACCACCTCCTTCCATATCTTCTTCCCGTTCATGGAGCTGTCCGTCTCCGCGTGGCTCACGTTCCTGTGGACCGTCGCCGGGGCGGGCTGCTTCGCCGCCTGGTGGGGTGCCGCCGTGAGCCTGCGCCGCACCGCGGGACTGCGCCGCCTCTCCCGGCGCTGCGCCACGGCCGACGCGGTGCTGGAGGGCTGGCGGTCGGTGGGCGGCAAGTACGGCGAGGTCGTGGTGGTGTTCGACGACGCCGCCGGGGTCCGCCACCAGGTCCCCGTGGTGGTGGAACGCGTCGCTCTGCGACGCGACGTCCGTGCCGTGTACGACGTCGACCGCCCCGAGGACCCCGCCCGCACCAGGGTCGCCGTCTCCCGCCGAAAGGTGCCGACTCCCGCATGAACCGACCGCTGTCCTCCCTCCGCCGGTTCTTCACCGCGCTCGGTCTGCTGTCCGTGGTCGCCGCGGGGCTCGCGTTCGCCGCGCTCGTGGACGGTGCCCTCCACGGACCCCGCTGGCTCCTGCTGCTCGGCGTCCCCGCGACGGCCCTGGCCCTGGTGGTGTTCGGCAAGGTGGGCGAGCCGTCGCAGTCGGACATCCTTGTCCGCGGACTGCGCCCCGGCGGCCCGCGCGCCTTCGCCCCCGCTCTGGTCCACGGAGTGAGGGCGGTCGACAAACGGACCGGGCGGCTCGCGCGCGACGGGCAGTCGCTGGAGTCCGTGTTCGCCTTCGACCTGGCCGTGGTGCCCGACGGGCTGCCCGCGTACCGGGTCCAGGTCCGGCACCCCCTGGACGTGCAGGGACTGCTGCACCGGCCCAGAGGGGTCGTCGAGTACGACCCCGAGCAGCCCTGGCGGGTCGTCATCCCCGACAACCCGCCGCGCGAATGGCTGGCCCGGGCGAACGGCATCACCCCGCCCGCCGTGGTGAAACAGAGCGTCGGCGCGGTGCCGGCCGGCCTGTGGACCTTCGTGGCGAGCGCGGCGTTCGCGGCCGTGCTGCTGGTGCTGGTACGCGTGCTGGTCTGACCGCGCCCGCCGCGTGGGCCGGGGAGCGCGCCGCGGCGAGCGGCCGGACCCGTCGCCGGTCAGCCGCCGCGCGGGTACTGCTTGAGCACCTTGCCGCGCACGTCGGCCCGCAGATACGTGCCGCCGTACTCGTCGGAGACGTAGACGCTGATGGTCGGCCGGTAGTCGTCGAACGGCGAGGCCGGATCGATGTCCACGTAGTGGCTGGTCGGCCTGGCGATCCCGAGTTCCTTGTCCGCACGGCGGATCAGCGCCGGGAGCACGTCCCAGTCGAACTTCCTCAGATCCACCGTCTTGTCGTTCGGCATGAGCGTGCCGCCGGCCCGGTCGCGGGTCACCTCGCCGTCCCGGTACGTGTAGACGTCGTACAGGTTCTTGTCGGCCTTCACCGGGCCCTCGATCCGCGCGAAATCCTCGTACAGCGTGAAGGAGGTGATCCGGCTGTCGCCCGTGGTCCGTTCGAGCGCGGCGATGACGGACCGGGCCCCGTCCGGCGTCAGCAGGTCACCCTTTTGCGCCTCTTCGGGCTCCGCCGTGTCCTTCGTCTCCTGTCGTGTCTGCTTCGGCGCGGGGGCCGAAGGGCCGTCGGAGGGGTGGTGCCGGACGGACGCCGGGCCGCCGGTGGCCTTCGTTTCCGGGGCGGGCAGCAGGGCCCACACCAGGGCACCGGTCAGGGCGGTCCCCGCGAGAGCCGTCGAGAGCGCGGCGGCCCGGCTCCGGCGCACCCGGCGGCGGACCTCCCGCTCGCCCAGCGGTGCGGGACGCGGAGGCTCGGGAACGGCGGACGGACGCAACGGGGTGGTCGGCAGCACGGTCGTCGGACCGCCCGGCCGGTGACCGGGCGGCACCGCGTCCCGCGGCGGCACGGAGGTGCGGGGCGGGGCGGGAGGCTCGTCCACCGGCTCGGCCGCCGGGGAGGCGACCGGAGCGTCCGCCGGGGAGGCGACCGCCTCCAGCATCCGGTCCAGTTCCTCCGGACCCGGCCGGGCGGCCGGGTCCCGGGTCAGCACCGCGGTCAGCACCGGGGCCAGCGCACCGGCCCGCCGGGGCGGTGGGATCTCCTCGTCGAGCACGGCGGCCAGCGTGGCCAGCGTGGTCGCCCTGCGCAACGGATGCCGGCCCTCGACGGCCACGTACAGCATCATCCCGAGCGACCACAGGTCCGACGAGGGATCGCCCTCCTCGCCCCGGATCCGCTCGGGCGCCATGTAGTCGGGCGAGCCGATGATGGAGCCGGTCGCCGTCAGACTCGTGGACTCGCGGATCGCGGCGATACCGAAGTCCGTGAGCACCGGGCTGCCGTCCGGCCGCAGCAGGACGTTGGCGGGCTTGACGTCGCGGTGCTGGATGCCCGCGGCATGGGCGGCGCGCAGCGCGGACAGCACCCCGCGGCCCAGCCGGGCCGCCTCGACGGGGGTGAGCGTGCCCTCGGCCAGACGCTCGGCCAGCGACATCCCCGGCACCAGCTCCATCACGATCCACGGGCAGGCGTGGTCGCCGTCGTCGACGATGTGATGGACCGTGACCACGCCCGGGTGGTCGAGGCGGGCCAGCGCCCGGGCCTCGCGCAGCACCCGCTCGCGCAGCATCCGGGCCGACTCCGGGTCGTTCTCCGCGAGCGCGGGATCCGGGGGCCGTACCTCCTTGAGCGCCACATCGCGGTGCAGCGCGAGGTCACGGGCCCGCCACACCATGCCCATGCCGCCGCTGCCCAGCCTGTTCACCAGTTCGAAGCGGTCGTCGATCACGCGGCGCACAGGCCCCCCAGCGTTCATGGAACAGAGCCTACGGGGCGGGTGCGCGGCGCCCCGCATCCGCCCCGCGGCCTCACGCCCCGTCGACCGGCGTCAGCCGCAGCGTTCAGGATCTGGAACGGCCGCAGTCCCAGCCGCACTCCGTCGCCCTTTGCCCCGGCCGCCCCTGACCCGTCGGACGGGTCGGCGAGCGGACGCTCCAGCAGGTCCGTGACGGCCACGCCGGCCAGGGCGAAGCCCGTCGTCAGACACGCCGAGGCACGCCCGCCGTGGGCCTCGTGCAACCGGACCGCCATGTCCCCGCTCCCGTCGTCCGCGAGCTTCACTGCCGTGACGACCACCGCGTCGTCGACGGAGACCAGCGGCACCACCGCGGCGCTCCCCGGCACCCACGCGCCGGGCACCGCGTAGTACGCGTCGTCGCGGTACCAGGTCGTCCGGCAGTGGGCGACCAGCGGCGGCCCGAGTTCTCCGGAGGCGATGGGGGGCCCTGGCGTGTTCGGTGTCCGATCCGAACCGGTGCTGGAAGACGACCGGCGCGTACGGGCCCTGTTCGCCCTCCGCCGCGGTCATGGCGCCGCACTCGGCGAGACCGAGTGCGGGCGGCTTCTCGCACCAGACCCACGCCCCGGCCCGCAGCGCGGCGACGACCTGTTCCCGGCGGGCGTTCGGCGCGAGAGGCGCCGGGGAGATGGCGAGGGAGGCGTGTGCGGGGCGAGGGCGGACGCGGGAGGGCGGCCGACGCCGCCGCTCGCTCGGGGAGGAGCGGCGTGCGCCGGCCGTTCGCGCGGGCGGTGCTACCGCTGGGGCGGGCGGTTGCCGGCGCTCGTGTCACTCTGCTGTTCGCACTGTTCCTGAAGCTTCCGGGCCTTCTCCTGGAGCCGCTGACGCTGCTCGGGGTCGGAGGTGCGTTCGGCGGCCTCGGCCATGTGCCGGGCCTTCTCGCGCAGCTGCTGCGCACGGTCGCCGGATTCACGTGCAGCGCTCATCTTCGCTCCTTGTGCGGTCGGGGAAGAGCGGGCTCCATCAGAGAACCAGTGCGGCCGGGTCACCGCACCTCGAACGGTCACTCGGCGTGACGGCCCATGGGGGAGGTGGCGCTGGGGTGTGCGCGGGAGGGGCGGTGTGGCGCTGGCATGATCGAGGGATGAACGAGAGCATCATCGCCGCGTGTGACGGCGCATCGAAGGGCAATCCCGGACCCGCGGCCTGGGCGTGGGTCGTGGCCGATGCGCAGGGGCGGCCGCAGCGCTGGGAGGCGGGCCCGCTGGGGACCGCCACCAACAACGTCGCCGAACTCACCGCGCTGCGGGAGCTGTTGGATTCCACGGACCCGTCCGCGGCGATCGAGGTGCGGATGGATTCGCAGTACGCGATGAACGCGGTGACCAAATGGCTTCCCGGATGGAAACGCAACGGCTGGAAGACATCGGCGGGCAAGCCGGTGGCCAACCGTGAGCTGGTGGTCCGCATCGACGCACTGCTCCAGGACCGGTCCGTGAGGTTCGTCCACGTCGCCGCGCACCGGGTGGGCGGCGACCCGCTGAACGCCCTCGCAGACCAGGCGGCGAGCGAGGCCGCGGCGGCCCAGCGGCCGGACGGCACGGCGCACGGCGCAACCGGGTTCCCGACCCCCGCCGCCTCGCGCGCGACCGAGGGGCGGAGCGGAAGCGCCCCGGCGAGGAAGACGTCCGGCCCGTCCCGCTCCGGGCGTTCCGGCGGCACCATCCGGGCCAGATATGCCGGCCGGTGCCACTGCGGAAAGCCGTACGCCGCACAGGAGATGATCGCGAAGTCCCCGAACGGCTGGGGCCACCCGGAGTGCCGCACCGCGTCCGCCTGAGCGTCGTTCGCGACGGACCGGGCGCCCCCGGCCGGGCATCCGGGCGCGGCGTCCGTCCGGCGCCCGGGCCCGGCGCGGGCGGCGCCGGACGGTCCCGTCGGGCGGCGTCGTCGAACACCCCGCGCGAGCGGCGCCCCGCGTGCCATGATGCGGCGGTGCGGCGGTGCCGGCGGTGCCCCGCCGGTGCCGGCACGGACACGCTGGGGGGCGTATGGGAGGCATGGGTACGGTCCTGCGCGAGCTGCGCGGCGCACAGAAGACGGCCAAGGGGGTGTCGCTGTACTCGCGTCACGTGAACCGGCCGCTGGGCCGGCTGTTCGCGGCAGGCGCGTACCACATCGGACTGACACCCAATCAAGTCACCTTCATCAGCGCCCTGTTCACCTTCTCCTCACTCGCCTCGGTGGCGCTCGTACGGCCCTCGTGGGGGCTGGCGGTTGCGGTGTACGCGGGTCTCGTGACCGGCTTCGCGCTGGACTCGGCCGACGGCCAGCTGGCCAGGCTGACCGGGCGGGGCGGCCCGGACGGCGAGTGGCTGGACCATGTCGTGGACTGCGCCAAGATGATCCTGGCGCACACCGCGGTGCTGATCTCCTTCCGGCGGTTCTTCGAGCTGCCGTCCGAGGGGTGGCTGCTCCTGCCGCTGGGCTTCCTGTTCGCCGCCGTGCTGACCTTCTGCGCCGGGCTGCTGCGCGAACAACTGGGCAGGGCGGCGGCGTCCGGCCGGACCGCGGCGGGCGGCGGCGCCCCGGCCCGGGCCTCCCGGGCTCGGGCCGTCGCGCTCCTGCCCGCCGACTACGGAGTGTTCTGCCTGGTGTTCCTGCTGCTGGGCGACCCGACCGCGTTCCGTCTCGGCTACGCCGCGCTCGCCGCCGTGCACGCGCTGTTCCTGGTGCTGTTCCTCGTCAAGTGGTTCAGGGAGCTGAGAGCGTTCCGGACTCCGGACTGACCAGCGTGTCCAGCACCCGGCGCAGCTGGGTGCTGGACGTGTGCACGGTGTACGGGAAGTAGACGACGTCGACGCCGACCTCGGCGAAGTCCCGCTCCAGCCGTCTGCCCCGCTCCGTGTCCTGCCAGTCGTCCCCCTTGAAGATGACGTCGAACCTGACCTGCTGCCAGGTCTCGACCTTGTCGGGCACGGTCTCGACGAACGCGGCGTCCACGTAGCGGACACTGCGCACGATCTCCAGCCGCTCCGGCAGCGGGATCACCGGCGCGTGGCCCTTGGCCAGCGCGGCCATCTCGTCCGAGACGACGCCCGCGACGAGGTAGTCGCAGCGGTCGCGGGCGTGCCGCAGGATGTTGAGGTGTCCTATGTGGAAGAGGTCGTAGACCCCCGGCGCGTAGCCGACCCTGTACACCATCCGTTCTCTCCCCCCACGGTGAACGTGATCCCGCGTTCCCGCGGTGGTCGTCCGGACGAGGCGTCCGGTGCCGCGGGACTCCGGCGATCGGTGCTAATGGTGCAACGACCTTACTGCGAGGACCAGTTGCTCATCTCGTGAACGGATAAGCTCGCTTTTGGGGCTGTTCCGCAGGGGACTTTTCCCCAGGGGGAGGCGAACAACCATGTCCGAAACCGGCCGTCACCATCCGCTCAGGGGCCGCACCCTGCTGATCGTCTCGACGAACTACGCGCCGGAGGCGACGGGCATCGGCCCCTACGCCGCGCAGCTCGCCGAGCACTGGGCCGCGTCCGGCGCCGAGACCCATGTGCTGACGGGGATGCCGCACTACCCGTCGTGGCGGACCGAGGAGGACTACCGCGGCGTGTGGCGGATCACCGAGCGACGGGCCGGGGTCACCGTCCACCGGCGCAGACACTATGTGCCGCCCCGTCAGACTGCCCTGCGCAGAGGAGCGTTCGAGGCGTCGGTGCTGGCCCACGGCCTGCTGCCGCCGGCCGTCCCGCGCCCGCCGGACGCGGTGGTCTCCCAGATGCCCAGCCTCGCGGGCGGCGTCCTCGGGGCCCGGCTGGCCCGCCGTCACCGCGTCCCGTACCTGCCGGTCGTGCAGGACCTGATGGGGGCCGCGGCCGAACAGAGCGGGATCAGGGGCGGGGGCCGGGCCGCGGCCGTCGCCTCGGCGGCCGAACGCCACGCGCTGCGCCGCGCCGCCCTCGTCGGGGTCATCCACGAGAGCTTCGTCCCGCGCGTCGCCGGGTACGGCGTCGACACCGGACGCATCCGCGTCGTCCCCAACTGGTCGCACGTACCGGCGCCCACGGCCGAGCGCCGGGCCACCCGGGCGCGGCTCGGCTGGGACGAGGGCACCCCCGTCGTCCTGCACTCCGGCAACATGGGGCTCAAACAGGGCCTGGAGGTCCTCGTCGACGCGGCGCGCATCGCCCCGGACGTCCGCGTCGTCCTCATGGGCGACGGGAGCAGGCGCGAGGCACTGCGACGCCGCGCGGCGGGCCTGCGCAACATCGACTTCCTGCCGCCCGCCGACGCCCGCGAGTTCACCGACGTCCTCGCCGCCGCCGACGTCCTCGCCGTGACCCAGCGGGCGTCCGTGCTCGACATGAGCGTCCCGTCGAAGCTCACCTCCTACTTCGTCTCCGGCCGTCCGGTCGTCGCCTCGGTCGCCGACGGGGGAGGCACCGCGCAGGAGATCCAGCGGTCGGGGGCGGGAGTCCTCGTCGCCCCCGAGGACCCCGGCGCGCTGCTCTCGGCCGTACGCAAACTCGTCGAGGCGCCCGCCGAGGCCGCCGCCGTCGGTGCCAACGGGCCGCGGTACGTCGCCCGGCACCTGGGCCGGGAGGCCGCCCTGGCCCGCTTCGACGCCCTGCTCACCGAGGCCCTCGCGGACGCACAAGGGAGAGAGCACCGATGACCCATCCGATCCGCGCCCTGGAGGACCAGGACGAACCCGCGCTGCTGCGGGACCAGTTCCGCCAGCTTTTGCGCTACCGGGCACTGCTGGCCACCGGGGTGGCCGCCGGACTGCTCGGCGGCGGATGGCTCGCCCTGAGCGGCGAGAAGAGCTACACCTCGACCGGCGAGGTGGTCGTGCGCTCCGCCACCTCGGACCCCTTCGCGGCGGGAGCCTCCGCCGACAAGGGGATCAACATCGGCTCCGAACGGCAGACCGCGGTCAGCGACACCGTGGGCACCCTGGCCGCCAAGACCCTCGCCCGGAGCGGCGACCCGGTCGAGGTCGGGCCGCTGCTGAAGGGCCTCCAGGTCACCAACCCGCCGAACACCCTCGTGCTCCGCTTCGCCTACACCGGCCGCACCCCGGCCCTGGCCCGGGCGCGGGCCCAGGCGCTCGCCGACGCCTATCTGGAGATCCGCCGGCAGCGCACCGAGAACAGCATCGCCAACATGGTCGACGGCTACCGCGCCCAGCTCGAACCGCTCACCGAACAGCGCGACCAGCTCGCCGGGCAGGCCGGCGGCAGCGGCGAGGCGGCCAACGCGCGGGCCGGTCTCCTGGTGACGATCTCCGAACTCAACCGGAAGATCTCCGAGTTGCGCGCCCTGGACACCACCCCCGGCTATCTGACGAAGAAGCCCGCCGAACCCACCGGGCCCAGCGGTGCCGGGCTGCCCCTGCTGCTGGGACTCGGCGGTGTCGTCGGGCTCGCTCTCGGACTGCTGCTGTCCTGGGTGCGCCTGGTCTTCGACCCGGCCGTGCGCTCCACCCGGGAACTCGTCCGCTCCCTCGGCGCCCCCCTGCTCGGCACCCTGCCCCGGGAACGGACCTCGCCGGGCTCCCTGCTCGCCATCGGCAGCGGCGGGAGCCGGCTCGCCGAGGAGTACCGGGCGGTCGCCTTCCGGCTCGCCTACGACCCCTCGTTCGCCCAGCGCCGCAGGCTCCTGGTCACGGCACCGCGCGGGGACGGCGGAGCGGCGGCGGCCGCCGCGGCCAACCTGGCGGCCGCCTTCGCCGAGATGGGCCGGGACGTCATCCTGCTCGAAGCCGATCTGCGCACCCCCTCCCTGGCCGCGGCCCTGGGCCCGGCCGTGCGGGACCCGGGCGGCGGCAGGATGACGAGGGGCCCGCTGCCCTGGCCGTCGGACAGCCGGATGAACGTGGACGTGCCGGGGTCGGGCGCCTTCACCCTGGTGGCGGGCCGACGCACGGACAATGTGGCGCGCGCCCTGACCTCCGTGCCGGTGGGCCGGATCGCCGACGAGGCGGACCGGCCGGGCGCCGTCGTCATCGTGTCGGCCCCGCCCGTGCTGTCGTACGCCGACGCCGTCGCCCTGATCGACCGGGTGCCGGGCGTCCTGGCGGTCTGCGACGCGCGGGAGGTCCACCGCAGCGACCTGGAACGGATCCGTGAGATCGTCGAAGCGGCCGGCGGCACCGTCCTCGGTGCCCTGCTGCACCCCGCCCGGGGGCGCCGCGAACGCCGGACCCGCGAGAAGGCCGCCCGGCGCCGCACGACGGGCGAACGGTACGGCACCTCACCGGGCCGGGGCGAACGCCATGGCCGCAGCGGCCCCGAGCACACCGGAGACCCGGCCGAGACACTCGGACTGCGCGCCGTCGACCCCACCGCGGGACGGGGATGAGGGCACGCACCGCGATCGTCTGCTCGGTCGCGGACCAGGGCGTGGCGGCACTCACCAACATCCTGGTACTGATCGCGGCCGCCCGGCTCTCCACCGCCGCCGAGTTCGCCCGCTTCTCGGCGGTCTACCTGGTCTTCACGGTGCTGCTCGGCGTGTCCGGCGCCCACACCGGACAGCCGCTGGTGCTGCGGCGCGGCGAGGGCGACGAGGTGCGCGGCGCGTGCCGGTCGGCCGTCGCCTTCACCCTGCTCGCCGCCGCCGCGCTCGGCCTCCCGCTCGCCGCCGTCTGCCTGGCGCTGCCGGGCGCCACCCCCCGGGCCCTGGCGGCGCTGGGGCTGGTCCTGCCGGTGGTGCTCGGGCAGGACGCCACGCGCTACGCCTTCTCCACCCTGCACCTGCCGCATCTCGCGCTCGCCGGCGACACCCTGCGACTGGCCGGGGTGCTCGGCGCGCTGGCCGTACAGCAGCCCGGCACCCCGGCCGGTCGGCTCGTCCTGGTCTGGGGCCTGTCCGCACTGCCCGCCCTGCTGCTCTCGGCCGCGCTGCTGCACCGCGCGACGGCCGGAACGCCACTGCACCCGGGCGACCTGCTGCGGCGCGGCCACCTCGGGCGGCGCTTCGTGGTGGAGTTCGGGGTGGGCAACGCCACGAGCCAGCTGTCCGTGCTCGGGCTCGGCGCGGTCGGCGACCCGCTGGTCGTCGGCGCCCTGCGCGGCGCCACCACCCTCTTCGGGCCGTTGAACGTGCTGTTCACCTCCGCCACCGGTTTCGGCCCGCCCCTGCTCGGGCGGCTCCCCTCCGCGCGCCACCGGGTCCGCGCCACGGCGACGCTCGCCGCCGTGCTCGCCGCGACGGCCGGGATCTGGGCCACCGGGCTCGCCCTGCTGCCCGAAGGCACCGGCCGCTCGCTGCTCGGCGACACCTGGCCCACGGCGGCCGCGCTGCTCCCGGCGACCGGCAGCCAGTACGCGGCGATGGCCGTCGGCACCTGCGGGCTGCTGGCCCTGCGGACGCTCGACCCCCGCACCACCCTCCCCGTCCAGGTGGTGTTCTCGCTCGTCTCCGTCGCGCTCCTCGCCGCCGGCCACGCGCTCGGCGGGATACCGGGCGCGGCCTGGGGCCTGTGCCTGGGATCCCTCTGCAAGGCGACGGCCACCTGGACCCGGGTGGCGCGCCTGCGGCGCCGCACCGCCGCGCCCTCGGCGCCCCTCAGTGCGGACGCCGCCCGGCCCGGCCGCCGAGGGCGGTGACCAGCAGTAGGCAGAGCACCGCGATCGCCGGTTTGCCCATGGCCTGCAGCAGCGGGCCGCGCAACAGGATGAACGTGTACCCGGCGACCAGCGGCACGACGACGGCCGTCGCACTGCCGGGTCCGGCCCGGGAGACCGTGCGTGCGTAACGCCGGTCGGTGCGTGCCGCGGCGTACCCGATCAGCGCGAACGCCCCGGCCATGCCCGGGGCGCCGAAATCGACCCAGAGCTCGGCCCAGAGCGGCGCCGACAGGTTGGTCATGTTCATCCCCATCCACTGACCGACCCGCACCCCGGTGTCCTCGGGCTTGCCGCGCCACACCGAGCGGGGCACGAAGAACAGTGCGGAGCCCGCCAGTTGCCGCCCGTAGCTGTGGCCGCGGGTGCCGACCCAGGTGACGGTGTTGGCGACCATCACCGTCTGGTCGTAGTCCTTCGTCGCCAGCGGCTCGAACACCGACGACGACTCGACCGGCCGGTAGCCCGCGCCCTCGTAGCGGAACCGGTCCGCGTACGGGAACAGCACCAGCGCCCCCACCACCCCCAGCGCCAGCACCGTCCGGTAGATCGCCGCGCTCCTCGGGAACGCGGTGAACACCAACGAGACCAGCACGGTCAGGAACCAGTAACGGGCATTGGAAACAGGGTTGTTGACGACCACGTTGAGAACCGCCAGCGCCGCCCACACCAGCACCGTCGACGGGGAGCGCCGGGCCCGGCGCTCGGTCACCAGCCGACGGGTGTACAGGAGCAGTGCGAGCAGCGCGGGCACCGTGCCGAAGCCCTTGAGGAACGCCGAACCCACGTTGGATCCCTCGGAAGCGACGCCGCTGACCGCGACCGACGCGCTGATCTCCTGCCGGCTGGTGAAGAAGATCGCGGGCCCGCCCAGCTTCACGACGTAGTATCCGCTCGCCGCGAAGGCCAGCAGCACCAGCAGCCCGAGCCGCGCCCGGTGCGCGGAGGACGGGCCCCTGGGGCGGCCCGGGGCCCGCTCGCGCAACTGGCGCCGGGACGCCAGCAGCGCCCCGAGGTCGAACGCGGCACAGCCGACCAGGACCAGGGCGACGGCCGTCACCAGATCGGAGCGCGGGCCGACCAGCGGTGTGGGGGTCTGCCCGATGACCGCCTGCGCGAACGGCGCCACCCCCATCGCGATGTACACGAACATCCAGAACACGCCCTGCAGCAGCCGCCGCCGGGTGGACAGGATCATGGTGGCGAGCCGGGTGCCCGCATAACACGTCAGCACGAGCTGCAACCAGTACGCGGTGTCCCGGACACCGCTGCCCGGCTGCGCGGCGATCACCGCCGGCAGGAAGCACACCAGGGCGAGGATGAGCGGGACGGCCAGGGCGCGCGACAGCATTGCCCACGACATGGGACTCGTCCGAGGCCGGTCCCGGGGACCGCTCCCCGGCACGGGTGCGGACGGCGCCGTCCCGCGCACCGACGTCATGGGCTCCCCGTTCCACCGACCTGTGAACACTCTAACGAATCAACCCACTTGGGCAGTCCTGGCGACTACCCTGTGACGGGTCGTCCGAGGTCTTGGGGGCCCTGGTGAGGATCCTGCACGTCGTCACACTGCACACCCCGGACCACGCCTTCGGCGGGCCGACCAGGGTGGCGCTCAACCTCTCGAAGACCCAGCGGGCCGGGGGAGACGACGCCCGTGTCATGGCCCTGGGCGACGGCTTCACGGGCCGGCTGCCGCGCGAGGTCGAGGGCGTGCCGGTCCACCTCTTCCGGGCCCGCCACGTGCTGCCGAGGTACGAGGTCAGCGGGATCACCTCCGGTGCGCTGCTGCTCGCCGCCCGACGCATGATGCGCGGCGCCGATCTCGTCCACGTACATCTGATGCGTGATCTGGTGACCCTGCCCGTCGCCCTGCTCGCCGTCGCCTCCGGCACCCCCCTGGTCGTCCAGACGCACGGCATGGTCGACCCGACCGAGAACCGGGTCGCCCGGCTGACCGACCTGCTGGGGGTGCGCAGGGTGCTGCGCCGGGCGGACGCGGTGCTCCATCTCACCGAGGCGGAACGCCTCGACGTGAACGCGGTCGCCGCACCCGTGCCGCCCGCCCGGACCGTGCGGCTGGTCAACGGCGTCCGGCCGCAGGAGCACAAGCCCGCCCGCGAGCCGGGCAGCCCGCCGACGGTCCTGTTCCTGGCGCGGATCCAGCAGCGCAAACGGCCACGGGACTTCGTCGCCGCCATGCCGGAGGTCCTGGCCGTCCATCCGGACGCCCGGTTCGTGCTGGCCGGGCCCGACACCGGCGCCCTGCCCGAGACCCTCGCACTCGCCCGCGAACTCGGAGTGACGTGCTCCCTCGACCACGTCGGACCGCTCGACCACGAGGAGGTCCTGGCGGCGGACCGGCGGGCCGATGTCTACGTACTGCCGTCGATCGAGGAGCCGTTGGGCGTCTCCGTCCTGGAGGCGATGTCGGTGGGTACCCCCGTCGTCATCACCCGCACCTGCGGCCTCGGCCCCGACGTGGCGCGGGCCGGGGCCGGCCGGGTGATCGACAGCCGGGTCGGCGAGGACGCGGAGAACGCGTCGAAGGTCGCCGGCGCGATCCTGGAACTCCTCGAACCCGGGACCGGCGAACGGGCCGGCCGGGCCGCCCGGCGACTGGTCGAGGAGCACTTCACCATCGAGGCGGTGACCCGTACCCTCCGGCGGACCTACGAGGACGTGGTCCGCCGGAGGGCACGCGGCGTCAGACCACCTTTCGCTCACGGGACTTGAGGCCGATCTGCCAGCGGTAGAAGCTCATCGCCAGCGCGAAGTCGAAACCCGCCCGCCCGTCCAGGAATCCCCGCCGGTAGACGTACATGTACGCGAACGACACCAGGGGCTTGAACGGCGCCTTGTGGAACAGCTGACCCTGGCGCGACTTCACCCTGCGCACCTGCTCCTTGACGTCGGGGTGGTGTTCCAGCCACGCCTCCCAGTCGGAGTAGCGGTTGTGCCGCTCGAACCAGGCGGTGACCGGGTCGAGATCCTGGTGCTCGATCGGATGGCGCAGCGCCCCGACCCATTCGGCGACCGGCTGGTAGTGGCCCTCCACCTCGCCGATGCCCGGCGCGTCGAGATCCCCGACCTCCGGGTAGTGGCAGCGGGTGCGGTCGGTCAGCGAGCGTTTGCGGATGGTGTAGCCGTGCCGCAGGCGCTTCCCGGAGAACCAGTAGCCGAGCGGGATGTCGTACGCCGCCGGTCTCGACGCCCCCGGATCGGCGAACTCCCGCCGCAGTTCGGCCAGCAGGCCGGGGCTGATCCGTTCGTCGCCGTCGAGCAGCAGGATCCAGTCGAGGTCCGTGCGGACGTGGTCCAGGCACCACTGCTTCTTGCGCGGATGGCCGCCGTCCCAGGTGTACGTGATCACCTCGGCGCCGCTCCCGGCGGCGATCCTCGCCGTGTCGTCGGTGCTGTGCGAGTCGACGACGACGACCGCCTCGAAGTGGTCGATGACCGACCGCACGGCCTCGGCGATGTTCAGCGCCTCGTTCTTCGTCGGGATCGCCACGGCGATCGGCAGCTTCGTCATCCGGCCCCTCCTTCGGGCAGCCAGGCGTAGCAGCCGTTGGAGACGAAGGCACGGGCCGCCTCCGGGACGGTGATCCGGGCCGGCTTCCCGGCGGTGGTGGAGCCCGATGCCAGGGCCGTGCCGTCGTCGCCGGTGATCTGCCAGGTGCAGGAGTCGGTGGGGGAGACGCCCCGGTAGCGGCCCGGCCGGACCTTCCGGCCCTCGTACGTGCCGTCCGCGTATCCGCGGCCGGCCTCCCGCAGCAGATCGCGGTGGTGGACGCACAGGTGCTCGACGGCCGGTTCGGCGTCGGCGACCTCGCCGGACACGACGGCGCCGACGGCGGTGTCCCGGTCTGCCTTCACGAGGAACGTCAGCCGGTCGCAGGTCTCCTGACCGGTCTGCAGCACGGCTGCCGGGTCCATGCCCCGGGGCACCCGGTCGGTCAGGTACTCCTTCTCCTTCTCGGTGAACGAACCGGTGGCCGGGGTGAGTTCGGCGGCGGGCAGCTTCGGCTGCTCCTTGTCCGGCGTGGCCCGCGGAACGGGGGCCGCGGTGGCGGCGGGTCCGGCCGACGAGGCGGTGACGGGGGGCCGTGACACCGGCGGTGCGGTGGCGCCCGCCGTCTCCCGCCCGGAGGAGGACGAGCCGCAGGCGGCCAGCGCCGCCGCCAGGACGACGGCTGCGGCGCCGGTGCGGAACGGATGCGCCATCAGCCCGTCCTCAGCGCGTAGTGGGCACCGACCGTCGAGGCGCTCAGCGCGGTCGGGTAGACGGCGGTCTCGTCGACCTGCCCGGCGAAGAAGTTGCTCGTCGGTCTGCCCGGCCAGTTGTTCAGGTTGTCGCCGCCCACGCGCCAGTAGCCGCTGTAGTTCTGGTTGACGGTGTAGGAGGTGTTGGAGGCGCGGAGCTTGCCGTCCACGTACAGGGCCATGCCGCCGGTCCCCTGGGTGGCGACGACGTGGTGCCAGGCACCGTTGTTGTACGCGGCGGGCGTGGTGACGGTCCTGGTCCCGCCGTTGTAGACGCCGAAGACGAGGCGGCCGTCGTCGCGCATGTACACGTGCTTGTCGAACTGGGTGCTGTTCTGCATGGTCACGTTGCCGAAGCCGATGATCCTCCCGCCCTTGGCGGTCGTCGTCCTGATCCAGGTCTCGACCGAGAACCTGGCCGGGTGGGCGTGGCGCTTGTTGCTGTACGCGTACTGGTTCGTTCCGTTGAAGCCGATCGCGGTCGAGGGTCCGGCGACCGCGGCGGGCGTCTGCCGATAGGCGGGGGAGTTGCGCAGGAAGCCGTTGTTCCGCCCGGAGCCGGTGTCGGCGGCGAAGGTGGACGTGCCCTCGTCGTAGCGCCAGTACAGCGACGCGCCGTCGGACAGGACCCTGGCGGGGTACTTCTGGGCGGTGGCGGTCACGGTCGCCGAAACCGCCGGCGACTTGGCACTGGTGTTGGTGCCGTCGCTCGCGCTGATCCGGTACGAGTGCGTCTCGCCGGGGGCCACGTCCGTGTCGGTCCACCTCAGTTGCGGACGGTCCCAGAACAGCGAGTACCCCGTCGTGGTGTGCACCGGGGTGGCGGCGCCGTCCTTGTAGATCCGGTAGGTGAGCTCCCCGTCGTCGGCGTCGAAGCTCGTCTGCCAGTTGATCTCGATCTTCCCCGGGGCGACCGTGGACAGGCCGACGTTGGGCACCCACGGGGCCCCGGTGTCCGGGCCGTCGGCGAACCGGGTCAGGCCCTGCTGGCGGACCCCGTTGACGGTGGTGAACTCGCCGCCCACCCACAGGTAGTGGTGGCCGTCCTTGTCGGTCTGCGCCATCACCCGCGGCCCGACCGGCTCCCCGATGCCGTCATTGGTGTCCGGGAACCAGGGCAGCAGCTTCGGGTCGTTCACGGACTGGGCCAGCAGATGTCTGCGCGGCTGGTCCGGGAACCCGCCCATACTGGCGCAGTCGTGGGCGTGACTCCCGCTGTACAGCACTCCCTTGTGGACGAGCACGGCCTGTGTCGCCCCCAGACAGGTGTCCCGCCAGCGCTGGGCGAAGTCGCCGAGGTTCAGCGCGATCCGGCCGTCGAACACACCCCCGCCGGTTCCCTCGTTGGCGGTGTAGAAGCCCGTCGCATCGGTGGTGATGTCCTGCACCGTGGAGGTGTCGGGGATGAACCCGGCCGGGTAGCCCTTGACGACGGCCCCGGTGGTGGCGTCCACCACCGCCAGGGCGTGCGAGGTGGTGCCGTTGACCTTGAAGAAGTTGCCGCCGAGCAGGACGCGTCTGCCGTCGGGGGTGAGTTCCACGGCCCGTCCCACGTCGTCCGCGTCCGCCTTCCACGGCTTGAGGACGGCGCCCGTGGTGACCGCGGCGAACTTGTTCCGGGTCTGCCCCGCGACCTTGTTGAAGTCGCCGCCCAGGTAGACCGTGTCCGAGGTGACGGCCAGGGCCCGTACCGTCGCGGTGACGGACACCTTGAAGTCCTGGCGCGGGGTGCACGTCGCCGTGTCGATCGCCGCGATGTTGCTCACCCCGACCCCGCTCACCGCCCCGAACTGCCCGCCGACGTACAGGGTCTTCTGATCCGGGGAGAGCGCGAGCGCCCGAACGGTCGCCGTCCCCGACGAGAGGGTGAACGACAGTGCGCAGCCGGTCGGTTCACCGGTCGCCGCGTCGAACGCGGCGAAGTTCAGCGCAGGTTGCTCGGAGGTGCCCGCGGCCGCGCCCGGCGGCCGGACACTGGAGAAGGTCCCACCGGCGTAGACGACACCGGCGTCCGAGGCCGCCATCGACCAGACGATGCCGTTGGTCTGCCAGGTGGTGAGATCGTCCGCCGTCAGGGCGACCGGTGGCGTCAGGGCCGAGACCGGGGAGGCCCCGGACGCGGTGGCGGTCAGCGCCCCGGCGAGCAGGCACAGCGCACCGGCCGCGGCTCGCGCCCGGCGGCGGCGTCCGGCGCGTCCGCGCCCCGTGGTTGGGTTCATCATTCAGCTCCGAGAGTGAGAACGGTCCGCGGCCCGGGGGCCGCGGCTCCTGTCCCGCCCGGTGGCGTGACGGGGACGGGCCGCCCCGTCGCGGGTGCGGGGGAGTGGGTGGGGGTGGTGCCGGTTCCCGCCGGAGGGCTGGGGGCGGGGCGCGGGGAGGGGACCGGGCGGCTCATCGGTCCACCCGCACGGTCGTCCCGGCGAGCTGGTCGGAGAGCAGGCGGATGTCGGCGTCGACCATGATCGCGGCGAGTTCCCGCGCCCGCACGGCCGGTTTCCAGCCCAGCAGCTCCTCGGCCTTCGCGGCGTCACCGATCAGCGCGTCGACCTCGCTCGGCCGCTCGTACTTGGCGTCGTGGCGGACGTGCTCGCGCCAGTCCAGACCCGCGTGCGCGAAGGCGTGCTCCAGGAACAACCGGACGCTGACGCCCTCCCCGGTCGCCACGACGTAGTCGTCCGGGGTGTCGCGCTGGAGCATCCGCCACATCGCGTCCACGTACTCGGGTGCGTAGCCCCAGTCGCGCACCGCGTCGAGATTGCCGAGATGCAGTCGGGTCTGCAGGCCCGCCTTGATCCGCGCCACCGCTCGCGTGATCTTCCGGGTCACGAAGGTCTCGCCGCGGCGTGGGGACTCGTGGTTGAAGAGGATCCCGTTGACCGCGAACATGCCATACGCCTCACGGTAGTTGACGGTCGCCCAGTACGAGTAGACCTTCGCCACGCCGTACGGGCTGCGCGGATGGAACGGCGTCCGCTCGTTCTGCGGCGGCGGGTTGGCGCCGAACATCTCGGACGACGAGGCCTGATAGATCCGGGTATCGATTCCGCTGGCGCGCACGGCCTCCAGCAGCCGCATGGTGCCCAGAGCGGTGATGTCCCCCGTGTACAGCGGGGCGTCGAACGAGACCCGCACGTGCGACTGCGCACCCAGGTTGTAGACCTCGTCCGGGCGGATGTCCCGCAGCAGGTTCACCAGCGCCACCCCGTCGGCCAGGTCGGCGTGGTGCAGCACGAACGACCGGTCCGGCTCCTGCGGGCCCTGGTAGATGTGGTCGATCCGCTCCGTGTTGAAGCTCGACGACCGGCGTATCAGCCCATGGACCGTGTACCCCTTGTCGAGCAGTAACTCGGACAGATAGGAACCGTCCTGCCCCGTCACACCCGTGATGAGCGCGGTCTTCGCCATGAATCCCCCAATGCCTTCCGCCCGATGGGCTGTTGGTCCTCACCGATGCCTCCCGACCCGTATCCCGCCCGTCCCGAGCCGGCGTTCCGCGACGGGAGATCGGCGTACGACGTCACCCTGTCCCGTGGCCGCTGGCACAATCCGAGACATGACGACTGATTTACCCGGCCCTTCCCAGGAACCCGTCCGCCCTCTGCTGCGCCCCGGCGCCCGTGTGTTCGTCGCGGGCCACCGGGGTCTGGTCGGCTCGGCGGTGCTGCGCCGCCTCACCGCCGCCGGACACGAGGTGATCACCCGCGACCGCGGCCTCCTCGACCTGCGCGACGCCGAACGGACCGCTGCGTTCCTCCACGAGGAGCGCCCCGACGCCGTGGTACTGGCCGCCGCCCGGGTCGGGGGGATCATGGCCAACGACACCTACCCGGTGCAGTTCCTCGAGGACAACCTGCGCATCCAGCTGAGCGTCGTCTCCGGGGCGCACGCCGCCGGGGTCGAGCGGCTGCTCCTGCTCGGCTCGTCCTGCATCTACCCCCGGCTCGCGCCGCAGCCGATTCCCGAGAGCGCCCTGCTCACCGGCCCGTTGGAGCCGACGAACGAGGCGTACGCACTGGCCAAGATCGCCGGTGTCGTGCAGGTCCGTTCCTACCGCAGGCAGTACGGCGCCTCCTACATCAGCGCCATGCCCACCAACCTCTACGGGCCCGGCGACAACTTCGACCTGGAGACCTCGCACGTCCTGCCCGCGCTGATCCGCCGGTTCCACGAGGCGCGACGGGACGGCGTGCCCGCGGTCACGCTCTGGGGATCGGGCCGGCCCCGCCGTGAGTTCCTGCACGTCGACGACCTGGCCGCCGCCTGCCTTCTGCTGCTGGAACGCTACGACGGCGAGGAGCCCGTGAACATCGGGTGCGGCGAGGACCTTTCCATCGGCGAACTCGCCGCCCTCGTCAAGGAGGTGACCGGATACCGGGGCGCGGTCGAATGGGACACCTCGAAGCCCGACGGGACCCCGCGCAAACTGCTCGACGTCACCCGGCTCGCCGCGCTGGGATTCACTCCCCGGATTCCGCTGCGCGACGGCATCGCCGGCACCTACGCCTGGTGGCTGGAGCGGTCGGCCGCGCCGCCGGTGGCCCCGTGATCCGCGCATCGTCGCCCGCCCTCAGTAGGCTCCGCGCCCGTCGGTGACGGCGCGCAGCGTACGGGCCATGAGCCCCAGATCGGTGGCCGGCGACCAGTTGTCGACGTACCACAGGTCCAGCGAGACGGTCTCCTGCCAGGACAGGTCCGAGCGCCCGCTGACCTGCCACAGCCCGGTCAGTCCCGGCCGGACCGCGAGCCGTCTCAGCTCGCGGTCGTCGTACCGGGACACCTCGTCCGGCAGCGGGGGGCGCGGACCCACCAGCGACATGTCGCCCCGCAGCACATTGACCAGCTGCGGCAGTTCGTCGAGCGACGTGCGGCGCAGCAGACGGCCGATTCCGGTCACCCGCGGGTCCCGCCGCATCTTGAACATCGGGCCGTCGCTGTCGTTCGCCGCCGTCAGCAGACGCTTGTGGCGTTCGGCGTCCACCACCATCGTGCGGAACTTCCACATCGTGAACGGGCGGTTGTGGAGCCCCTGGCGGATCTGCCGGTGGAACGCCGGACCGTCCGAGCCCAGACGTACCGCCGCTCCGATCAGGAGCAGCACGGGCGCGAGGAGCAGTAGCCCGAGCGCCGCGCCCGCACGGTCCAGGGCGGTCTTCAGGAGCATCTGCGGGCCCCGGCGCAGCGGCGGGGCGATGTGCAGCAGGGTCAGCCCGGCCGCGGCGGCGGGCCGCACCCGTTCGGCCGCGATGCCCGAAAGCTCCGACAGCACGGAGAGCGGGAGCCCGCCGTCGTGCAGTCCCCAGAAGAGGCGGCACAGCCGCTCCTCGGAGAGGTGCGGACCGGGGGCGACCAGGGCGAGGTCCGCGTCATGGGCGAAGGCCGCGCCCAGGACCGTCGACGCGTCGTCCCCGGCGGCTTCCGGGGCGAGCCGCCCGGCCACCCGGACCGCGGACTCCAGCGGCGCGGCCCCCACCGGTACGGCGGCCACGACCGCGTAGGGGTGACCGGAACGGGAGCCGAGCAGCCGCACCGCACGCTCCACCCCCGGGTTCTCGCCGACCACGAGCACTCTGCGCACGGACCGCCGACGCTGCCCCGCGCGGGACAGCCACCGCAGTGCCGCGCCCACCGGCAGGCCGGGCAGCAGCGCCACGAGGCCGCCCACCGGATCGACGGGGTCGCCGGCCACGGTCTGCAGCACGGCGAGCACGCCGACGAGAAGCAGCCAGTCGCCGACCGTGCTCAGCGGGCGCGGAGAGCTCTCCCCGGAACGGCCGTCCGCGTACCGGCCGCGCGCGGCCCGCACGCAGGCCCACGCGAGCGCGGCCACGCCTGCCGCCACCACGGCCCCCGGCTGTCCGCCGGCACGCAGTACCAACCACGCCGGGACCCCAAGCCCGAGGAGCTCGGCCCCGATGAGAGCGGATGCGTGGCGGCCGGTCCGCCGCATCCTCGCCGCGGCCGGGGAAGGACGCTCACGAGGAACGGCCGACGCCTGCCGCGGGGCGTCGAATTCCGTGCCATGAGGCCGGGACGCGGCATTCCGTGGGTGAGGCGTCCCCCACGCCCGCGCGGATTGCGACCGGTCCGAATCGGATAACTCGACATGCCCCATGAACCCCCCAGTCACAGTCGCATCGTCATGAACGGGGCGCATCCGCCGATCCTGTGGACTGACGGATGCGCCCTCGCTCGGTGCACGATATCCACACACATGCCATTTCGCTGGAGTTCCGGTGAAGTTCAGACATCCGCACCGACTCGGGACTCGTCCCGTTCCGTACCGGATCTCTGACTCTGTGGTCATCTGCTCGTGTGTGGGGATATCGGGTCCGTTCGCGTGCGGATCTGTCCATGATCTGTTGCATGGTCCCATCAACCGGCGCGTCCCGGGAGACCGCCCCGGCGGGCCGCGGCCATCTCCCGGTGCTCACGGGGCCGGGCGGCCCGGTGAGAAACGGTCCGGCCGGAAAGGTCCGGCGCCGTCCGGGCGGGAGGTCCGGTCCGGCGTCCCCCACGAGGGCGCAGGCGAGGAGCGCTAGTCCTCCAGCGTGGCGACGACGCAGAGGGAACCCAGCGCGATGCCGGGCCAGACCCGCGGTCCCAGCTGGATCAGGGCGCTCAGCGCGATGCCCGTCGGAGGCCGGAGCGGGGTGACGGCCGCGTCGTCCCGGCGCCCCGTCCGCTCCGCCGCGCGCAGGACCGTGTCGGCCGGCTCACCGGCGTCGGCGGCGACCCGGGCGGAACACACCCGGACGCGCGGGGCGAGGACGCGCCCGTATGCGCGGGACGGGACGCAATGCGCCGGGACGGACCGGAACGCGCGGACGGACCCGGACGGGTGGATGCTGAGGAGAGGGGCGGCAGGAGGTGCGCGATGACCCGCACGCTGGAATGGGACGTCCACGTCGGCCTGACCGAGGAGGACGGCACGACCAGGGCCGAGGCGGTGCTGGACACCGGCTCGGAGAGAATCGTCGGGCACGGCGTCGCCCGCTGCAATCCACAGGACGTGGACATCCCCGCCATCGGCGACGAACTCGCGGCGAGCCGCGCCATGAAGGATGTCGCCGCCCAGCTCATGAAGGCGGCCGACGAGGAACTGGAATCGGTCGGCGCGGGACCCGCGAGCGGACCCGTGGCGCCCCCCTACGCCTGGTCCGACACCACGGCCTGAGTCCGGGCCTCCGGGGCGCGGCGGTGCGCATCCGGAAGCCCGGCCCCGCGCATCGGGCCCGGGACGCCGTTCGCCGGCACCCGGTGGGACCGCCGTCGGCGAACGCCCGTCAGGGCTCAGCCGGACGCGTGTTGGTCGGAGGCGGGCAGACCGATCGGGTTCGGGAACGGCAGCAGCGCGTCCGCCACCCGGCGGGCGGGTGCCTCCAGCGCCGCCAGCAGCGCGTCCGCCGTGCTGTCGGCCAGTGGGCCCAGCAGCCGGTCGGCCAGCCGGTCGGTGGTGTCCTCGACCAGATCGCGTTCGGCGCGGCCGCGCGCCGTGACGGCCGAGTGCGCGTCGATCAGGCCGCGCGAGCGCAGGCGCTCCTCGGCGTCCGCCCACTCCGGGTCGCTCCATCCCCGGTCGAGCTGGATGCCCTCGCGCGGGACCCGGCCGGTGGCGGCGGCGAGCACGAGCGCCTCCGGGGCGTCCAGACCATGGTCGGCCAGCGCGGCGGCGTGCGCGTCGCCCCGGAACTCCCGTAGCGCGGTGGTCAGTTGCCACAGCCGTTCCACCGGGTCGGCGCGGTCGCACAGCGGGCGGTTCGCGGCGAACAGGGGGCGGGCGAGGTCCGAGGCGGCCTCCACCATCGCCATGAGCGACGGGGCGAGCCGACCGGCCAGGGCGTCGACGCCGGGCACCAGCCCGCGCAGCGCACGCGCCGCCAGCCGCGCGCGCAGGTCGACGAGCGCCCCGGGGCCGACGATCTCCCACGAGGCGGGCAGTGCCCGCGCCACCATGCCGGGGGCGAAGACGGCCAGGACCGAGGTCGCGGTCTCCGGGCGGACCGGCCCCATCGGGGCCGTACGGGTGGCGAAGTACCCCATCCAGAAGCCCTTGAGGCCGACGGACCTGCCGATGCCCCGGCACTCCTCGTCGAAGTAGATCACCGCGTGCAGCGGTTCGGTGCGTTGCCACAGCGTGCGCGCTCTCGATTCCATGGCCGCCAACCTTACGACCTGGGGAGCAATAGGGAGCGGGCTCCCGACGCCCTGCGACTCCGCCTCCCGCGTTGTCGTCGGTCACCGACGCTCTGCGTCGCCTCC
>NZ_JBIARH010000030.1:0-90037 GCF_042889785.1 Streptomyces sp. NPDC002476
GTCCGCATACTGGATGTATGCGGACGTTCCGACAACGCGGCGAGGTGCCGCAGCTGTCGTCGCGCGCCCGCCAGGGATTACGGGACAGCCCTTAGACTCGTTCAGCGATGAGCAGCCTCTTTGACGACAGTTTCCTGGCCGGCCTCCAGCACGCGGAGGAAGGGCCCCCGCCGCCCCCCGAGGAGTCGGCGCCCGAAGACGTGCCGGAGGACCTCTTCGCGGGCGTGTTCGACGGGCCCCCGCCGCCCAGGGACGCGTTCTACCGCGACGGCGCGCCCCGCCCCGTCGTCGACCCCGCGGCGCTCCTCGACGGGCTGAACGAGCAGCAGCGCGCCGCCGTGGTCCACGCGGGCTCGCCCCTGCTCATCGTCGCCGGGGCGGGCTCCGGCAAGACCCGCGTACTGACCCACCGGATCGCCCACCTGCTGGCCACGCGCGGGGTGCACCCCGGGCAGATCCTGGCGATCACCTTCACCAACAAGGCCGCGGGCGAGATGAAGGAGCGCGTCGAGCAGCTCGTCGGCCCGCGCGCCCACGCCATGTGGGTCATGACGTTCCACAGCGCGTGCGTGCGCATCCTGCGCCGCGAGTCGAAGAAGCTCGGCTTCACCTCGTCGTTCTCGATCTACGACGCCGCCGACTCCAAGCGGCTGATGGCCCTGGTCTGCCGCGATCTGGACCTCGACCCGAAGCGCTTCCCGCCGAAGTCGTTCACGGCCAAGGTCTCCAGCCTGAAGAACGAGCTGATCGACGAGGAGACCTTCGCGGGCCGGGCTGCGGACGGCTTCGAGAGGACCCTCGCCCAGGCGTACACGATGTACCAGGCGCGGCTGCGCGAGGCCAACGCGCTGGACTTCGACGACATCATCATGACGACGGTCCATCTGCTCCAGGCGTTCCCCGACGTCGCCGAGCACTACCGCCGCCGCTTCCGGCACGTCCTCGTCGACGAGTACCAGGACACCAACCACGCCCAGTACACCCTCGTACGCGAACTGGTCGGCCCGGCGGGCGAGAGCGAAGCCCCCGCCGAGCTGTGCGTCGTCGGTGACGCGGACCAGTCGATCTACGCCTTCCGGGGCGCGACCATCCGCAACATCCTCCAGTTCGAGGAGGACTACCCGGACGCGACCACGATCCTGCTGGAGCAGAACTACCGCTCCACGCAGACCATCCTGTCCGCCGCCAACGCGGTCATCGAGCGCAACCAGAGCCGCCGCCCCAAGAACCTCTGGACGAACGCGGGCACGGGGGCCGGGATCACCGGCTACGTCGCCGACACCGAGCACGACGAGGCGCAGTTCGTCGCCGACGAGATCGACCGGCTGACCGACGCGGGCGACGCCAGGGCGGGCGACGTCGCGGTCTTCTACCGCACCAACGCGCAGTCCCGTGTCTTCGAGGAGATCTTCATCCGCGTCGGCCTGCCCTACAAGGTCGTCGGCGGGGTGCGCTTCTACGAGCGCAAGGAGGTCCGGGACGTCCTGGCCTACCTCCGGGTCCTCGCCAACCCCGAGGACGCCGTCCCGCTGCGCCGCATCCTCAACGTGCCCAAGCGCGGCATCGGCGAGCGCGCCGAGGCGATGGTCGAAGCCCTGGCACTGCGCGAGAAGATCACGTTCCCGCAGGCGCTGCGCCGGGTCGACGAGGCGTACGGCATGGCGGCCCGGTCGGCCAACGCCGTCAAGCGGTTCAACACGCTGATGGAGGAGCTGCGCACGGTCGTCGAGTCCGGTGTGGGCCCGGCGGTGGTCCTGGAGGCCGTTCTGGAGCGTACGGGCTATCTCGCCGAGCTCCAGGCGTCCACCGACCCGCAGGACGAGACCCGCATCGAAAACCTCCAGGAACTCGCCGCCGTCGCCCTCGAGTTCGAGCAGGAGCGGGGCGAGGCGGGCGAGGAGGGCGCGGGCACGCTCGCGGAGTTCCTGGAACGGGTCGCGCTCGTCGCCGACTCCGACCAGATCCCCGACGAGGACGAGGAGGGCTCCGGCGTCATCACGCTGATGACGCTGCACACCGCGAAGGGCCTGGAGTTCCCGGTGGTCTTCCTCACCGGCATGGAGGACGGCGTCTTCCCGCACATGCGGGCGCTGGGCCAGACCAAGGAGCTGGAGGAGGAGCGGCGCCTCGCGTACGTCGGCATCACCCGGGCCCGTGAGCGGCTCTACCTGACCCGGGCCGCGATGCGCAGCGCGTGGGGGCAGCCCTCGTACAACCCGCCGTCGCGGTTCCTGGAGGAGATCCCGGACCAGCACCTGGAGTGGAAGCGGACCGGGCCGATGGCCGCCCCGGCCGGGCCGACGTCCGGCATCGGTTCGTCGCTCTCCTCCTCGCTGTCCTCGTCGCGTTCGCGCTCCGGCCCCTCGGGCTTCGCGACCCGGCGGACCTCGGACAAGCCGACGATCTCGCTGGCCGTCGGGGACCGGGTCACGCACGACCAGTTCGGGCTCGGCACGGTGACGGCGGTCGAGGGCTTCGGCGACCAGGCGAAGGCCACGGTCGACTTCGGCGACGACCGCCCGAAGAAGCTGCTGCTGCGGTACGCCCCGGTCGAGAAGCTGTAGCCGGCCGCCCCCCCCGGACGCCCCGGAGGCACGGCCCTCCGGGGGCCGGGCGGGACGGGTGGCTCAGGTGGGGTCGACGCCGTGACTGCGGAACCAGGCGAGCGGGTCCGTCGGCGTGCCGCCACCGGGCCGTACCTCGAAGTGCAGGTGCGGGCCGGTCGAGTTGCCGGAGTCCCCGGAGTACGCGATGACGTCACCGGCCTTGACCGGACCCGAGCGGATCTTGGTGGTGCTGAGGTGGCAGTACCAGGTCTCGGTGCCGTCGGCCATGGTGACGATGGCCATGTTCCCGTAGGCGCTGTTCCACTGCGTGCGCACGGTGCCGTCGGTCGCGGCCATCACCGGCGTGCCGGTGAAGACGGGGAAGTCGATGCCCGTGTGTACGGACATCCAGTTGACGCCCCCCTGACCGAAGTACGCGCTGAGGCCGTGCTGCGCGACCGGCATGACGAACTTGGGGCGCAGCGCCTCCTTGCGGGCGGCTTCCTCCAGGCGCTTCTTCTTCTCGGCGGCCTGGCGTTCCCGCAGGTCGATGCGTTCCTGGGTGCGGCTGGCGCGGTCGGCGAAGTTCTCGGCGTCGGCGCTGAGGTTGGCGAGCTGGGTGTCCAGCCTGCTGTTGGCGACGGCCGGCTTCACGGAGTCGGGGGCCGAGGCCGCCAGCGTGGTCGTGTCGTCCTTCTTGTCCTCGCCGGCCAGGCCGCCGACCGAGGCCGCGGCGATACCGGCCACGCTCATCACGCAGGCGGAGGGCACGGCGACGGTGAGGAGCGCGGAGCGCTTCGCGGGGGAACGCCGTCGGCTCCGGCCGCCGCGTGCGTCGGCGCGGCCGGGGGAGCGGTGGGGGGCGAGCACGATGTCGGCCGTGTCGGCGCACGCGACGGCGGCGTCGCCCCCGGCCTCGCTCTCCGTGCCGGCGGTCGCCCCGGCCGGCGCGTCGGCCGCACCGGCCGTGCCGTCGAACGCGGTGACCGCGGCCATCGTGGCGGTGGTGGCGTCGTGGACCGGGTCCCGGTGGGCCGTGGCGGGCTCGTCGGCCCGTTCGTCTTCCGCTGCCGTCGGCACCTCGTGCGGCGCTTGCGTGGTGTGCGCGGCGAGCCCTTCGTGCTCCGGGTCGGGCGCGGTGCCGGTGTTCCAGGCGGTGGCGTCGTACGCGCCGGTGTCGTAAGCACCCGTGCTGTACGCGGCGGTGCCGGTCGTCGCCCACTGGCCGGTCTCGTACCAACCGCCGGTGTCCCACTGGCCGGTGACGTCCGGGGCACCGGCCAGTGACGGGACGTCGGTGAAGGCGGTGGTGGTCATGGTCGTGGTCGCGGCCGTGCCGAATGCGGCGGCGGACGTCCACGTGGCTGTCGTGTCGTACGTCCGACCCGTGGCGTAGATCTGCTGCGCCTGCGTGTCGTACGAGGTGCAGGCGTCGAACGCGGCGGTCGGGTGCGCGCCCGTGTCCCACTGCGTGGAGTCGTAGTGGCCGCTGTATCCCTGCTCGGTCCGCCCGGCCTGTCCCGTGCCGTAGCCGCCGTCGGCGTACGTGCCGTCGTGTCCGCCCGGCATGGAGCCGAAGAGCGGATCGATGTCGAAGCTTCCGGTGGCCTGGCCGTCGTATCCGGCATACCCGGCGTGGGGGTGCTGGTCGTTCACCAACTTCTCTCTCGCCTCGGCAGCAGGACCTGTGTTCCGGGGTCCGGCGGGCGGATCCCGGGGGAAGCAGTGGCCGCGACTGTACCCGGCGGTATGCGGCGCGGACAATCTTCGTCGGGTGTGGGCGACTCGGGAAAGGGGCAATCGGCCGTCTTTCGACGGGCCGTCCACAGAGCCTTGGCTCTATGTTCGAAGATCGTTCTATTACTGGCGCCCAGGGGCGGGGCGGGGTAGGGCGGGGCGTTGGGGCAGGGGCGGGTGTGAGGGCGGGCGGGTGCTGGTGTGACGGAGCCGGTCCGGGTCAGGCCACCGGAGCCGTTCCGTCGGATGGAGCTGCCCCGTCGGACCCGGTGGCTTCCGTGATGCCCGATGCCCCTGCGGTCCCCTCCGCCTCCGCCTCCTCCGCAGTCCCTTCTGTGGACTCCTTTGCGGACTCCTCCGTCGCTTCCCCGGCCGTTCCGTCGTCTGTTCCGTCGGCCGTTCCGTCGTCTGTTCCGTCGGCCGTTCCGTCGTCTGTTCCGGCCGCCGGGCTGCCGGACTCCAGCGACTGCCGGACCGCCGTGGCGACGGTGGGGTGCGCGGGGAGGGCGAGGTGGCCGACCCCGGTGACCCGTACGTTCAGCGCGTCGAGGTCGGGGTGATCGATACGGGCCGCCTCCGCCGGAACGATCACCCGGTCGATGTCGCTCCAGAAGCTCACGAACCGCGTGCGGCAGCCCGGTGCCGGACCGCGTAGTTCCTCGATCGGCGCGGAGCCCGCACGCATCTGGCGCACGAGGGGATGGGCGCTCGCCGGCGGGGCGACGGTGGTCCCGCCGTGTGGGGTGCCGAGCGTGACCAGGGTGCGGACCCTCTGGTCACCGCCCAGACATTGCACGTAGTAGCGGGCGATCAGACCGCCGAGGCCGTGCCCGACGATGTCGACCTCGTGGTGTCCGGTGCGGGCGCAGATCTCCTCGATGTGCCGGCCGAGCAGTTCGGCGGCGGTGCGGAGGTCGCAGGTCAGCAGCGAGTAGTTGAGCGACTCCAGATGGCGTCGGCCGTGCCGGGCGAGGGCGCGGCGCAGGAGGACGAATACCGAACGGTGGCCGATGAAGCCGTGCAGGAGAACGACGGGAGTCCGGTCATCGCTCCCGGCGCCGTCACTGTTTCCGTTCCGGCTTCTGCCACGGCTTCTGCTTCTGCCTCCACCTCCGCCTTCGGCGAGGAAGAGCAGGACTTTCATGACTGATCTCCTCCTGCTGCGGCGAGCGGGGGGAAGCGGCTGCGGCCCCGCGGGCCCTCATGGGAAGCCGTGGGGGAGTGGTGCCCAGGTCCAAACCCGATGGGGGCCGTACCACCGTGCCGAGCGGCTGGCGGCGCGGTGGTACGGCGACCTCGTAGCGGCTCCCCCAGCGGACGTTTCCGCGACGGCGGGCGTGCCGCATCACGTGGGAACGGCGCCAGGCGAACATGTCCCACGTGTGATTTCCCCCTCCCCGTACACCGTGAAACGACGGGTTGCGGGATGCTGTCGATAACGTTCGTTCACATCCCCGGCCCTTCAGGCACGGGAGACGCATGTGGAGGCAGTGATGGGTGTGACAGGTCCGATCCGTGTGGTGGTGGCCAAGCCGGGCCTGGACGGCCATGACCGTGGAGCCAAGGTGATCGCGAGGGCGCTGCGCGACGCCGGTATGGAGGTCATCTACACCGGGCTCCACCAGACGCCCGAACAGATCGTGGACACCGCGATTCAGGAGGACGCCGACGCGATCGGCCTCTCGATCCTCTCCGGCGCCCACAACACGCTGTTCGCCAAGGTGATCGAGCTGTTGAAGGAGCGCGAGGCGGAGGACATCAAGGTCTTCGGTGGCGGCATCATCCCGGAGGCGGACATCGCGCCGCTGAAGGAACAGGGCGTCGCGGAGATCTTCACTCCGGGCGCCACGACGGCCTCGATCGTCGACTGGGTCAACGCCAACATCCGGCACCCCGCGGACGCCTGAGCGCGCCGCGAGGCAGCGGCCCGCCCGCCCGGCCCGCCCGCCCGGCCCGCCCGCCCGGCCCGCCCGGCCCGCCCGCCCGGACGACCGGGCGGGCAGGCCGGACGCGTCGTGGCCGTACCGCCGGTCAGGAGTCCCGCCGTGCGGTCGTTGAGTCCGACAGCAGCTCCGACTCCATCGCCGCGCGCAGCCGAAGCGTGGAGACCAGGCGCTGGAACGCCTCCGACCAGTAGCCGTTGGCGCCCGGAGACGCGTCCTCCGGTTCGTCCTGAGGCGTGGTGAGGACTTCCAGGCGGTCCGCCTCGGTCGGGTTCAGGCAGCGTTCGGCGAGTCCCATCACGCCGCTGAAGCTCCATGGATAGCTGCCCGCGTCCCGCGCGATGTCCAGGGCGTCGACGACCGAGCGGCCGAGCGGTTCGGCCCAGGGTATGGGGCAGGCCCCGAGTAATTGGAACGCCTCCGACAGCCCGTGCGCGGCGATGAAGTCGGCGACCCACGTGCCGCGTTCGGCCGCCGGAAGTATGGCGAGGAGCTTCGACCGCTCGGCGAGCGACGCCGTGCCGGGGCCGTTCGACGCAGGGACGGAAGGGGCGCCGAGCAGGGCGCGGGCCCACTCCGGATCCCGCTGACGCACCGCCGCCCGGCACCACGCCGCGTGCAGCTCCTCGGCCCAGCCGTCGGCCACCGGCAGGGCGACGATCTCCCGCGCGGTGCGCCCGCCGAACCGGGCCGGCCAGGCGGTCAGCGGGGCGGACTCCACCAACTGCCCCAACCACCACGACCGTTCGCCCCGACCGGACGGCGGAACCGCCACCACGCCGTCGCGCTCCATCGCGGCGTCGCATTCGTGCGGGGCCTCCACGGCGACGCGAGCGTCGTCGCCCGTGACGTCCGGGCTCACGAAGGACAGCGCACGGGCCGCCATCCGGCCGGCGAACGCCGACTTCGGCAGTGCGGAGAGCAGTTCGGCGGCGGTGGAGCGGACGTTCCGGCTGCGGTCGGAGAGCGCCCGCTCAAGGAAGGGCTCGTCCACCGGGGACAGCCCGGTGCGCAGGGAATCGAGGAACATCAGCCGGTCCTCGGCCCGTTCGGTGGTCCAGGTGCCGGAGAGCAGCGCGAGCGACTCGGCAGGGTCATGCGCCCGTACGGCCCCGAGCAGGGCGACCCGTTCGGCGAACAGCCCTTCCTCCCACAGCCGGGCGACCGCGTCCCGGTCCGTGACGTCGGGCAGTGCCGAGCCGCCGGACGAGCCGCGCAGCGCGAACCTCCACTCGGGGTTCAGCCCGGCCAGCCACAGCCCGCGCGGTCCGGCGAAGGCGAGCGCCTGCGGCCGCAGATCGGTACGGGACCTGGCCGCGTCCAGCAGTTGAGGGAGCAGCGCGGCAGGGGCGCGGAAGCCGCGCCGGTTGGCGATGGCCAGCCACTGGGGGATCAGTTCGGTGAGATCGGGCGCCGTGCCGCGTCGGCCGCCCGAACCGCCCGGCGCCGACCGGTCCGCGAGCAACTGGGCCAGTCTGCGCCGGGCGGCCGGGGGCAGCGGCGGCCGGGGATCGACCGGGGACGGGGCGGGCCGGGCGGCAGCGGGGGCGGGCAGCAGTCCCGCTCGGCGCCGTACGGTCAGGATCGCCGCGGCGTCCAGCAGCTCGGCCGGTCCGCCACCCTGCCGCGCGGGTCGTCGGTCGGTGCCGAGCAACGCCGACGTGACGAGTTCCTCCCACGGCTCGGGCCTGGTGGTACGAGGCATTGGTCCTCCTCGGACGTCGAATCGGATGCCACCGGAAGTCGTCGGAAGCCATCGGATGTCAGATGAGCGGGACGATCTCGACACCCCCACTTCCGACACTTCCGGCACCGTGGCGCTCCGTGCCGCCGATGTCGGTTCCGACGGACCGGGGCATGCCCGGGGCCGCTCCCGTACGCGTACCCACCGCTCCCTCCGAACCCACCGCTCCGTCCGGATCCGCCGTCCCGGCCCGGTCCGCGTCCGTGGTCGTGACCCAGGCCGCCAGCGGGTCGAAGCCGCGGTGGCCGCACTCGCCGAAGACGGTGACCGGCGCGCCCCCGGAGAGCGCGACCAGCTTCCACAGCCCGGGCCGGGCCCGGGCCGACGGAGCGACGGGCAGGGCGCCGTCGCCCGCCGCGTCGACCAGCTGCCAGCCCTCCGGACCCGACGGCACCGGTATCACCTCGCGCAGGGTCGTCGGCCAGGCGTCCAGCCACGGATCGTCCCGCAGGGCGCCCCCGTAGGCGGCGATCGCGTCCCCGGTCGTACCGCCCACGGGCGGCGTACCGGCCGGTGACGGGAGGCCGAACCGCTGCCCCGGCTCGGCCCGCAGCTGACCGGCGCCGGGATACGGTGTGATCTCGGCGTCGACCGTGGCGCCCACCGGCAGCGAGAGCTCGGGCGAACGCCCGGCCGCCCCGAAGGAGAGCAGCAGCGCCGGACGCCCCGACCCCCTTCCGTACAGCCAGACGCGGCGCGTGACGAGTCTGCCGTCCGAGGTGTCGTACTGGGCGAGGACCAGCCAGCGGTCCCGGACCGGTGGGCCCGAGGCGGGGACGTTCAGCCCCACGCGCGTACGGACCGTGGTCGCCAGCGGTTCCGGCAGCCGGTCGATCCCCAGCCAGGCCCGGTCCAGCAGATGCAGCAGCGCGCACTCCTCCAGCAGCCGCTCCGGCCAGCCCGGCCCTGACGCCGGTACGGCGCCCAACTCCCTTACCCGGGCGGCGAGTCCGGGAGCCTGGGCGTCGACCATGCGCGCCGCCGTCTCCTCCCACAGCCCGTACCCCGACTGATCGGCCGCGGCCAGGCCGCCCCGCAGCAGGTCGGCCAACCGCTGCTCCAACTCCTGGGCGCCGCCGGTGATTCGCTCAGCCCGGCGCTCGGCCCGCCGCCGAGCGGCCTCCGGATCGGCCGGACCCGCCGCCGGGGCGCGGCCCGCCGCGGCCCCGTTCGCGTCCCCCTCCTCCTCCGCCGCCCGTCCACGGCGGTCCGTCAGCCACTCACCGGCCCAGCCGGGCGCCTCGCCCACGGGCAGGGCCGACTCACCGGCCGCCCAGACCAGCAGCAGACCCAGCGCGTGCTTGCACGGGAACTTCCGACTGGGGCAACTGCATCCGTACGCCGGGCCGGTGGTGTCGACGACCGTTCGATACGGCTCGCTCCCGCTTCCCGCGCACAGCCCCCACACCGCGCCCGAACCGTCGAGCCCGCTCCCCGACCACGACCCGGACGAACCGAGTCCGCTCCCCGCCGTGCGCGACGGCGCGTCAGGTGCCAGCGCCAGGACCTGCTCCACCGTCCACCGCACGGCCGGGGCGGCCGTGCCCGAAGGTTCTCCCCCGTGAGATAGCAGCATGGGAACGACGGTAGAGCGCCCCACTGACAATCAGTCTGACCTGCTGATTCGGTGGCACGCACACCACTTGACCCGAGCCGTTCCCTGCGCTTGGCTGCGGGCTCCAGACGCATGGACAGATGCCTGGACCCGGGAGAGTCGAGGGATGAGTCACACCACCCGTAACAGCCTTGGTGCCCGGAGCGTTCGGACCGTTGTCTGCGCCGCCGCAGTGTTCGGGCTCGCTCTCGGTCTCGGCGCCTGCTCCGGAGCCATCGAGGAGGCGGACAAGAAGGTCGACAAGGCCGTCGACGAGGCCGTGGACAAGGCCGTCGACGAGAAGTACGAGGTCACCTACGAGGTCACCGGGACCGGCGTCGACGAGATCCAGTTCCACGCCGGCGGGGGCAAGGCGATGGAGCCGGAGATCGAGTCGGTCAAGTCGCCCCAGCTGCCGTGGCGGAAGACCGTCACGCTGCGCGGGATCATGCCGCCCGCCGTCATGCCGGTCACGGTGGAGGAGGACGGCGCCGAGATCACCTGCTCGATCACGTACAAGGGCAAGGTGATCAAGAAGGCCGAGGGCGAGGGACTCCTCACGGCGGGCGGCTGCGTCGCGGTCTCGCCGGTGGCCGGCTGAGCACACCGCCCGCGGCGTCCATCCGCCGCGGGCGAACTGCCTCGCCGCGACGGGCGAACCGGCGGCGACGAGCGAACCGGCGACGCGTGAACGCACCGCGACGACGCGAACCGGCCGCGACGCACGAACGGGCCGTACGAACGGACCCCGCGGCCGCGGACGTACCGGCGGCCGCAGGCGTACCGGCCGGGACGTACGAACCGGCCTCCGACCTGCGACGGGGGCCGATTGTCAGTGCCATGGTGCACGGTGGGAACCGCAACAGGTCGACCGATCTGGAGGGGGACCCATGACCGTGTCCGAAACCGCCGCTGCCACCGCCGATGTCGCGACACAGGCCCTGCGACCGCACGCCGAGGACGCCTTCGCCCATGAGCTGAAGGCCCTCGCCGCGGCCGACGACCGCCCCAGGCCCGCTCGTTGGCGGTTGTCCCCCTGGGCCGTCGCCACCTATCTCCTCGGCGGCATCCTGCCCGACGGCACGGTGATCACCCCCAAGTACGTCGGTCCGCGTCGCCTGGTCGAGGTCGCCGTGACCACTCTCGCCACCGACCGGGCCCTGCTGCTCCTCGGGGTCCCCGGCACCGCCAAGACGTGGGTCTCCGAGCATCTCGCGGCCGCCGTCAGCGGCGACTCGACACTGCTCGTCCAGGGCACGGCGGGCACCCCCGAGGAAGCCGTCCGCTACGGCTGGAACTACGCGCGACTGCTCGCGCACGGCCCCGGCCGGGACGCGCTGGTGCCGAGTCCGCTGATGCGCGCCATGGCCGAAGGCATGACCGCGCGCGTCGAGGAACTCACCCGCATCCCCGCCGACGTGCAGGACTCGCTGATCACGATCCTGTCGGAGAAGACCCTCCCCATCCCCGAACTGGGACAGGAGGTCCAGGCGGTCCGCGGCTTCAACGTCATCGCCACGGCCAACGACCGCGACCGAGGGGTCAACGAACTGTCCAGCGCCCTGCGCCGCCGGTTCAACACGGTCGTCCTGCCGCTGCCCGCCACACCGGACGCGGAGGTCGACATCGTGTCCCGGCGGGTCGACCAGATCGGGCGCGCGCTCGACCTGCCGTCCGGGACCGACGGACTGGCCGAGATCCGACGCGTCGTCACCGTCTTCCGCGAGCTGCGCGACGGAGTCACCACCGACGGACGCACCAAGCTCAAGTCCCCGACGGGGACGCTGTCGACGGCCGAGGCGATCTCCGTGGTCACCAACGGACTGGCGCTGGCCGCCCACTTCGGCGACGGGGTGCTGCGCCCCGGCGACGTGGCGGCGGGCATCCTCGGCGCGGTCGTCCGGGACCCGGCGGCCGACCGCGCGGTCTGGCAGGAGTACCTGGAAACGGTGGTACGGGAGCGGGACGGGTGGAAGGACTTCTACCGCGCCTGCCGCGAGGTGTCCGCATGACGCGGACCGCGGGATCGGGCGGCCCCCTCCTGCTGGGGGTGCGCCATCACGGGCCGGGCTCGGCCCGCGCCGTGCGCGCGGTCCTGGAGGCAGCACGCCCGCGGGCCGTCCTGGTCGAGGGCCCGCCGGAAGGGGACCCGCTGCTTCCGCTGGCCGCCGACGAACGGATGCGTCCGCCGGTCGCGTTGCTGGCCCACGCCGTCGACGACCCGGGGCGGGCGACGTTCTGGCCGCTGGCCGCGTTCTCCCCCGAATGGGTCGCGATCCGCTGGGCCCTGGCGCACGACGTGCCGGTCCGCTTCATCGACCTTCCCGCCACCAACTCCCTGGCCATCGCGAGGGCGGCCGAGCAGCGGGCAGCCGGGGAGGACGCGGCAGGGGAGGAGGAGACGGCCGGGGGAGGAGACCCGGACCGCGGCGGGGAGGAAGGGCCGAGTGCCGATGGTTCGTCCGGGTGCGCCCCCGTCGACCCCCTCCGCGTGCTCGCGCGGACCGCCGGCCACGACGACCCGGAGCGCTGGTGGGAGGACGTCGTCGAGCACCGCGCCCAGGGCGGCGGCACCGACCCGATGGCCCCCTTCGCCGCGCTCGCCGAGGCGATGACGGCCCTGCGCGAGGTGTACGGGGACGGTGACCATCCCCGCGACACGGTTCGCGAGGCACACATGCGTATTCAACTACGCAAGGCGAGAAAGGAGTTCGGCGACGACATCGCGGTCGTCTGCGGCGCCTGGCACGTCCCCGCGCTCGCCACGAGGACCACGCTCGCCGCCGACAGGGCCGCGCTCAAGGGACTGCCCAAGGTCAGGACCGAGCTGACCTGGGTGCCCTGGTCGCATCGCAGGCTGGCGCGGAACAGCGGATACGGGGCGGGCATCGACTCGCCCGGCTGGTACGGACACCTCTTCGACGCGGCCGACCGCCCGATCGAGCGGTGGATGACCAAGGTCGCCGGCCTCCTGCGCGACGAGGACCGGTTCGTGTCGTCCGCCCATGTCATCGAGGCCGTCCGGCTCGCCGCGTCCCTCGCCGCCGTGCGCGACCGCCCGCTTGCCGGGCTGAGCGAGACGACGGACGCGGTCAGAGCCGTGATGTGCGACGGCTCCGACGTCCCGCTGGCACTCGTACGGGACCGGCTGGTCGTCGGTGAGTCCCTCGGCGAGGTGCCCGACACCGCCCCCGCCGTACCGCTGCAACGCGACCTCACCCGCCAGCAGCGTTCCCTCCGGCTCAAACCGGAGGCGCAGGAGCGGGAGTTGGAGCTCGACCTGCGCAAGAACACCGACGCGGCACGGAGCCGGCTGCTGCACCGGCTGCGGATCCTCGCCGTCGACTGGGGCGAGCCCACGACCGGCCGGGCGAGCACCGGCACGTTCCGCGAGAGCTGGCGGCTGCGCTGGGAACCCGAACTGTACGTGCGGGTGGCCGAGGCCGGGACGTGGGGCACCACCGTGCTCTCCGCCGCGACGGCCAGCGCCGGGTCCCGGACCGCTTCCGCCGCCTCCCTCGCCGACATCACGGCCCTCGCCGAGCACTGCCTGCTCGCGGAACTGCCGGACGCCCTGCCCGTGGTGATGCGGGCCCTCGCCGACCGCGCCGCGCTCGACGCCGACGTCGGCCGGCTCGCCGACGCCCTGCCCGCACTGGCCCGCACCCTGCGCTACGGCGACGTGCGGTCCACGGACACCGGGGCGCTCGGCGAGGTCGCCGCCGGGCTGGCGGAGCGCGTCTGCGTCGGCCTGCCGGCGGCGTGCACCGGACTCGACGCCGACGGCGCCGCCGAGATGCGCCGCCGGATGGACGGCGTCCACACCGCGATCGGACTGCTCGGCGGGGCCGTTGCCGCGCGTTCCGAAGCGGACGGGCTGCGCGGGCGCTGGACCGCCGTACTGCACCGGCTCGCCGCCCGGGACACCGTCGCGGGAATCATCAGGGGACGCGCGGCCCGCCTGCTGCTCGACGAGGGGCGGATCGCGGAGGACGACGCGGCACGGCTGATGGGCCTGGCGCTCTCGCCCGGCACGCCGCCCGCCGACGCGGCGGCCTGGATCGAGGGGTTCGTCGGAGGGGCGGGCGGCGGAATGCTCCTCGTCCACGACGCACGGCTGCTCGGGCTGGTCGACGCCTGGATCACCGGCGTCCCGGCCGACGCCTTCGCCGACGTACTGCCCCTGCTGCGTCGTACCTTCTCGGCCTACGAGGCCGGGGTGCTGCGCACGCTGGGCGAACGCGTGCGGCGTGGTCCGGCCGCGGGCGGGGCGGCTGCCGATGCCACCGGCGCCGGTACGGGCGCCGGGGCGGTGGCCCCCGGCTTCGGGCCCGGACTCGACGCGGCGAGGGCCGAGGCGGTGGAGGCAATTCTGCGTCTCCTGCTCGGCACCACCACCGACGCGATCGCCGAAGCCGAGCCCGAAGCCCGAGCCGAAGCCGATCCGGGGGCCGGCACGACCGCCGGCGCCCGTACCCCTACCGGCACAACCGCCGACGCCGCCGTCCCTACCGGCACCGGCACCCGCACCGGCCCGGCTGTGGTCCCCGCTGCGCGGCCGGGCGGAGGCGACCGGGACGACAGGACCCGAACCGCCGAGGAATCACCGGCCGAGAAACCGCTGGGGGCAACGGGATGACCACGCACACGGCAGACACCACGACCCACCCGACCCACGACATCCGGTCCGACACGACGGCCGACGAGCGGCTGCGCCGCTGGCGGCTGGTGCTGGGCGGGGACGGCGAGGAGGGCACCGGGCGCGGCCTCACCGGCCGCGACGCCGCGATGGACGGAGCGCTGACCGCGCTGTACGGCGGCGCCGCCGGGGCGGGAGGCCGGGACGGGAACAGCCGCTCGGCCGGGCTCGGGGCCTCCGCCCCGTCCGTGGCCCGCTGGCTCGGCGACATCCGCACGTACTTCCCCCGCTCCGTCGTCCAGATCATGCAGCGGGACGCCATCGACCGGCTCGGCCTCTCCGCGCTGCTCCTCGAACCGGAGATGCTGGAGGCCGTCGAGGCCGACGTCCACCTCGTCGGTACGCTCCTCTCGCTCGGCAGGGCCATGCCCGAGACGACGAAGGAGACCGCGCGGGCCGTCGTGCGCAAGGTCGTCGACGACCTGGAGAAGCGGCTCGCGACCCGCACCCGGGCCACCCTCGCCGGCGCGCTGGACCGCTCGACGAGGAACGAACGCCCCCGGCACCACGACATCGACTGGGACCGCACGATCCGGGCCAACCTCAAGAACTACCTTCCCGAGTACGGCACCGTCGTCCCCGAGCGGCTCATCGGGTACGGGCGGGCCGCACGGTCCGTGCGGAAGGACGTCGTCCTCTGCGTCGACCAGTCGGGGTCGATGGCCGCCTCCGTCGTCCACGCCGCCGTCTTCGGCGCGGTCCTCGCCTCCATGCGCACGCTGCGCACCAGGCTCGTCGTCTTCGACACGGCCGTCGTCGACCTCACCGACCAGCTGGACGACCCCGTCGACGTGCTGTTCGGGACACGGCTCGGCGGCGGTACCGACATCAACCGCGCGCTCGCGTACTGCCAGTCCAGGATCACCCGCCCCGCCGACACCGTCGTCGTGCTCATCAGCGATCTCTACGAGGGCGGCATACGCGACGAGATGCTGAAGCGGGTCGCCGCGATGAAGGCGTCCGGGGTGCAGTTCGTGGCCCTGCTGGCGCTGTCGGACGAGGGCGCGCCCGCCTACGACCACGACCACGCGGCGGCCCTCGCGGCCCTGGGTGCACCGGCGTTCGCCTGCACACCGGACCTCTTCCCGGAGGTGATGGCCGCGGCGATCGAGAAGAGACCGATACCCGTACCGGACAGGGAGGCCCCCCGCGCCCGCGACCCCCGGACGGCCCCTTGAGCCCGTCCCGGAAGCCCTGCCACGCAGGCCGCCACTCCGTCCACCGCGCCCCGGCCCCCCGCCGGGTCTGTGACCGTAATCACCGCTCAGGTGTGATCTGCGATTTAGGGTCACGCGGAGCGCGGGGATAACCTGCGAGATGGACATGCCGCGTACACCGGGTCACCCTGTGCGCCTTCCTCGTGACAGAGCAGTCGCATTTGCCCCTCGCGGCACGCCCACGCAGAAAACGAACCGCGAGACCACTGATTAAGGGACGGACGCGCGTGGACCTGTTCGAGTACCAGGCGAGGGACCTCTTCGCCAAGCACGGTGTACCGGTGCTGGCCGGTGAAGTCATCGACACGCCTGAGGCAGCCCGCGAGGCGACCGAGCGGCTGGGCGGCAAGTCGGTCGTCAAGGCGCAGGTGAAGGTCGGAGGCCGTGGCAAGGCCGGCGGCGTCAAGCTGGCCTCCACCCCCGACGAGGCGGTCGCCCGCGCGACCGACATCCTCGGCATGGACATCAAGGGCCACACGGTCCACAAGGTGATGATCGCCGAGACCGCGCCCGAGATCGTCGAGGAGTACTACGTCTCGTACCTCCTCGACCGCACCAACCGCACCTTCCTGGCCATGGCCTCGGTGCAGGGCGGCATGGACATCGAGGAGGTCGCCGAGAAGACCCCCGAGGCCCTCGCGAAGGTCCCGGTCGACTCCAACACCGGCGTCACCATCGAGAAGGCCCGCGAGATCGTCGCCCAGGCGAAGTTCCCGGCCGAGGTCGCCGAGCAGGTCGCCGAGGTCCTGGTGACCCTGTGGAAGACCTTCGTCGCCGAGGACGCGCTCCTCGTCGAGGTCAACCCGCTCGCCAAGGTCGCCTCCGGCGACATCCTGGCGCTGGACGGCAAGGTCTCGCTCGACGACAACGCCGACTTCCGTCAGCCCGAGCACGAGGCGCTGGAGGACAAGGCCGCGGCCAACCCGCTGGAGGCCGCCGCCAAGGCCAAGAACCTCAACTACGTCAAGCTCGACGGCGAGGTCGGCATCATCGGCAACGGCGCCGGTCTGGTCATGTCGACCCTGGACGTCGTCGCGTACGCCGGTGAGAAGCACGGCAACGTGAAGCCCGCCAACTTCCTCGACATCGGTGGCGGCGCCTCCGCCGAGGTCATGGCGAACGGCCTGGAGATCATCCTCGGCGACCCGGACGTCAAGTCCGTCTTCGTCAACGTCTTCGGTGGCATCACCGCGTGCGACGAGGTCGCCAACGGCATCGTCCAGGCGCTCGAACTGCTCAAGTCCAAGGGCGAGGACGTCACCAAGCCGCTGGTCGTGCGCCTCGACGGCAACAACGCGGAGCTGGGTCGCAGGATCCTCTCCGACGCCAACCACCCGCTCGTGCAGCGCGTGGACACCATGGACGGCGCGGCCGACAAGGCCGCCGAGCTCGCCGCGGCTGCTGCGAAGTAAGGGACGAGGGACTCCAACACCATGGCAATCTTCCTCACCAAGGACAGCAAGGTCATCGTCCAGGGGATGACCGGTGCCACCGGTATGAAGCACACCAGGCTCATGCTCGGCGACGGCACGAACATCGTCGGTGGCGTGAACCCGCGCAAGGCGGGCACGTCGGTCGACTTCGACGGCACCGAGGTACCCGTGTTCGGCACGGTCGCCGAGGCGATGGAGAAGACCGGCGCGAACGTGTCGGTGCTCTTCGTGCCGCCGGCCTTCGCCAAGGCCGCCGTGGTCGAGGCGATCGACGCCGAGATCCCGCTCGCCGTCGTGATCACCGAGGGCATCGCCGTCCACGACTCCGCCGCCTTCTGGGCGTACGCGAGCTCGAAGGGCAACAAGACCCGGATCATCGGCCCGAACTGCCCCGGTCTGATCACCCCCGGCCAGTCCAACGCCGGCATCATCCCGGGCGACATCACCAAGCCCGGCCGCATCGGTCTCGTGTCCAAGTCCGGCACGCTGACCTACCAGATGATGTACGAGCTCCGTGACATCGGCTTCTCGTCCGCCGTCGGCATCGGTGGCGACCCGGTCATCGGTACGACGCACATCGACGCCCTCGCCGCGTTCGAGGCCGACCCCGACACCGACCTGATCGTGATGATCGGCGAGATCGGCGGCGACGCCGAGGAGCGCGCCGCCGACTTCATCAAGGCCAACGTCACCAAGCCGGTCGTCGGTTACGTCGCGGGCTTCACCGCCCCCGAGGGCAAGACCATGGGCCACGCCGGCGCCATCGTCTCCGGCTCCTCCGGCACCGCGCAGGCGAAGAAGGAGGCCCTGGAGGCCGCCGGCGTCAAGGTCGGCAAGACGCCGACCGAGACCGCCAAGCTGGCGCGCGAGATCCTCGGCGCCTGACCGCCGCTCCGACCGGGGCGGCGCGCCCCGGCGCGGCACCGCACAGACGGCGCGGGACCGCACCCCTGGTGAGGGGTGCGGTCCCGCGCCGTTTTCGTTCCGCCGCAGGACCGCCCGTGCGCCCGGCCACGGACCCTCGTGGGCCTGCGCCGAGTCATTGAGTACACAGCCGAGTCATTAAGTACATAAACGTATATTGAGCGACACGGCGGTCGTTCTCCCGTTGCACGAAATGGGCGCGTGTCGTTGGCAGCATGACGGCGTGACCCAAGTGACCGGAGGCAGCCCGCCATTGTCGGCGGAACAGGCCGCGAAACAGACCGCGAGACAGGCCGCGAGACAGGCCGCGGGGCGGACCGCGGAACAGACCGGGAGGCAGACCGGGAGGCAGACCGAGGGGCCGGCCGGCGTGCGGGCGGCGGAACGATCCGAACGACGCAGCCGCTCCGCCGTACTGGTCTTCACCTTCCTGCGCGGAGGGATCGCGGCAGGGCTGGGACTCGGCGCGCTCACCGTGCTCGTCATGGTGCTGTGGATCAGTTCCCCGAGCCCCTACGACGGGCCCTCCGACGCCCTTCACACGGCGGCCGGGCTCTGGCTGCTCGCCCATGGCGCCGAGCTGATCAGGACCGACACGCTCGACGGGATCCCCGCCCCGGTCGGTCTCGTCCCCCTGCTGCCGGCCGTGCTGCCGCTGTGGCTGGTGCACCGTGCGGCCCGGGACGCCTCGGAGGCCGAGGAGGGGGGCGCGGCGCCTTCGGCGTCGGCCGTGTTCGGCCTGGTCACGGGCGGGTACGCGGTGGTCATGGCAGCGGTCGCGCTCTACGCGCGAGGCGGCTCGCCGTCCGTGCGCGCGGTGTCGCTGCTTTTTCCCGCGGCCTTGGTGGTGGCCGCTGCCGCGGCGGCCGGTGTGTGGACGGCGTACGGGCACCCGGTCGGTCCGCTCCCGGCCCGGGTGCCGATGCGCGTCCGTGCGACGCTGGCGCGCTCTCTGTTCCGGGAACGCGCCGCGACGGTGTGGCGGTCGGCCGCGGCGGGCGTGATGACGCTGCTGGGCGGTGGGGCGCTGCTCGTCGCCGTGGCGCTGGTCTGGCACGCCGACGCGGCTCAGCAGGCGTTCGACCAGCTCGTGGGTGGCTGGGCGGACCGGGGCGCGGTGCTGTTGCTGGCGCTGGTCCTGGTGCCGAACGCGGCGGTGTGGGCTGCCGCGTACGGGCTCGGCCCGGGTTTCGCGCTCGGTACGGCGTCCACGGTCACCCCGCTCGCCTTCTCGGGGTCCCCGGCGTTGCCGGTCTTCCCGTTGCTGGCCGCGGTGCCGGAACAGGGGGAGGGGACGTGGCCGAACTGGGCGGCCGCGGTGGTGCCGGTCGCCGCCGGGGTGGTGGTCGCCCGGTTCACGGTTCGGAGCGCGGTCCCCGTCCACGGCACGGACGGAGGCGGAGACGCGGGCAGAGGCGGAAGTGGCGCAGACGCGGACACGGGCGGTCCGGAGGAGGCGTGGAGCGCGGGCGGGACAGCGCTGACGGCCGCGCTCGGCGCCCTGGGGTGCGGGTCGCTGATGGCCGTGCTGGCCGCCGCCGCGGGCGGGCCGCTCGGCACCCGCGCGCTCGCGGAGTTCGGCCCGGTGTGGTGGCTGACGGGTGCGGCGGCCGCGGCGTGGACGATGGTGCTGGCCGTTCCCGGGGCGCTGTTGCTGCGGGCCTGGCGGCTGCGCGGACGGAACGGCGGACGGAGACGGGGCCGTCGCCGGAGCACGGCCGGAGGGGCGGAGGAGACGGCGGGGACGGGCCGGACGGCGCGAAGCACGGACCGGACGGCGGGGACAGAGGGAGCGGTGGGGACGGCGAGGGTGGAGGGAGCGGCGCGAAGCACGGACCGGACGGCGGGGGCGGAGCGGGTGGCGGGGGCGGAGGGAGCGGCGGGTAGGCCCGTCGGTCAGGGACCCGCCGAGGCACCCGTTCCGCCCGCGCGCCCGAGAAAGGCTCGGACCCGCCGGGGCTCCGCGAGGGCGTCCACGCCACGCGGGGTGGTGACCGTCGGCGGGGCGGAGGGGACCGAGGACGACGACGCGGAGCCGTACGACTTCCTGCCGACCGACCCCTGGCATGCGCGGACGGCCCGGCGTGCAGGAGAAGACGCCGGGCCGTCGGGGAAGCCGTGAGACGGGCCGCCGCCGGGGGGACGGCCGGTCCTCGAATCCGAAGAACGTTGCGAAGAACGTTCGGTCCTCCGTGAAGGACGGTCAGTTCTTGATACCGAAGATGGGCTCCAGCGGCTTGGGCAGCAGATCGTTGCAGGCGAGCTGGCCCGACTTGGTCAGGGCGTCGTTCACGCAGGTGTAGTAGTCGCGGTAGACCAGCTGCACCGTGAACGTCGTCGCGACGACCGAGAGCGCGAGCAGGGCCGTCACCAGACCGCTGAGCGCGGCCGTGGTCTGCTGGCGGCCGTAGCCCGGGGCGGGGGAGCCGGGAGCGGACCCGGCGGCCGGGACGTGCCCGGTGCCGGACCCCTGGAGGGAGCCGGTGGCCGGTGCGCCGGAGGACGCGGCCGGGCGGGCCGCTCCGGCGCCGCCCGGCGCGGAGGGGGCCTTCGGCTTGTTACGGAGCGCGCTGATCGACCAGTACACGGCGAGCGCGCCGAGCAGCAGGGCGATCTCCGGGAAGTCGAACAGGGCGAAGAAGAACGACCACATGCCGCCGAGCAGTGCGTAGCGCGCTCGGCGCTGGGCCGGGTCGGTCGGGTCCCAGCGCAGTCCGCCGGGGCTGCCCTCGGGACCGCCCGGACCGTTCGGGCCGCCCGAGCCCCCGGGCCGTCCGCCGAAACCGCCGCTCTGCCGGCCGGGCTGCCGATTGCTCCACTGGCTGCCCCAGGCCGGCCGGTCGCCGGAGGAGCCGCCCTCGCCCCCGTTCCCGCCGCGTCCGTCGCCGTCGTTCTCCCGGCCGTCGTCGGCGTTGGAGGGGTGGCGGGGCTGCCAGGGCCGGTCGGGGCGGTTCTCGGGCGGTGCGGCGAACGGATTGTCGTCGGCGGAACCGGAGGACCTTTGAGAACGCGCGGGACCCGCGGAACCGGGGGTGCCCGCGGCGTCAGGGGAGGATGGCGAGGAGTCGGCGGGGGACCGGCGCTCCCGCAGCAACGGCGAGCCCGGCGCGGACAACGGCCGCGACGACGCCGAGGGCGCCCCGAACAACGGCGAGAACGCTTCGAACGACGGCTGCGGCAGCAGTGAGGCCGGCCCGGGCAACGGCTGCGACGAGTGGTGGAAGGCGGTGCGGCGGCGTCGGTCCGTCATGTGGTGAACGTCTTCCCCATCTCGTCATTTCCGTCCTGCGGACGAATCCCTGTCCCCTGACGCTACCTCCCGGCCAGGAGGGGCCGAAAGCTGGGAGTGGCCGGGCCGGGCGGCCGGACCGCGGCCCCCGGCCCGCCCGGGGCCCGCCCCGGGCCCCGGGGTGGCCGATATGCGAAGGATGCGCGGTCTCTCACCCCGTCCCGAGGGGGCTCGCACGGCTCCCGGTATCGTTGCTGGCGGTCGACCGTTCGTAGAGTTCCCCGTATCGAGGGGCACGATTCTTTCGTACGACCATACAAATTCAGCGTCACTTGCTCCATGTCGCCTGATTCATCGTCGCCTGCTTCATCACGCGAGAAAGGGCCCAGCCGTGGCCTCCCCGCCCCCTTCCGCCGCACCGGCCCGCCTGGTCGTGCTGGTCTCCGGCTCCGGAACGAACCTCCAAGCACTGCTCGACGCCATCGGTGACGACGCCGAGGGCTTCGGCGCGCGGATCGTCGCGGTCGGAGCCGACCGCGACGGCATCGTCGGTCTGGAGCGGGCGGAGCGCGCCGGGCTGCCGACCTTCGTGTGCCGGGTCAAGGACCACGCCACGCGCGAGGAGTGGGACGCGGCGCTCGCCGCCGCCACCGCCGAGCACCACCCGGATCTCGTGGTGTCGGCGGGATTCATGAAGATCGTGGGCAAGGAGTTCCTCGCCCGGTTCGGCGGCCGGTTCATCAACACCCACCCCGCCCTGCTCCCCAGCTTTCCCGGTGCCCACGGGGTGCGCGACGCGCTCGCGTACGGCGTGAAGGTCACCGGGTGCACCGTCCACTTCGTCGACGACGGGGTCGACACCGGTCCGATCATCGCGCAGGGCGTGGTCGAGGTGACCGAAGAGGACACGGCGGAGGGCGAAGCGGCCCTCCATGAACGCATCAAGAAAGTCGAGCGCAAGCTGCTCGTCGAGGCCGTACGGCGGCTCGCCCGCGACGGCTATCGCATTGAGGGACGAAAGGTTCATCTCGGTCATGTCGGTGAATAAGCCCATCCGCCGCGCCCTGGTCAGTGTCTACGACAAGACGGGGCTCGAAGACCTCGCCCGCGGTCTGCACGAGGCGGGTGTCGAGCTCGTCTCCACCGGCTCCACCGCCGGGCGGATCGCCGCCGCCGGGGTGCCCGTCACCAAGGTCGAGGAGCTGACCGGCTTCCCCGAGTGCCTCGACGGCCGCGTCAAGACGCTGCACCCGCGCGTCCACGCCGGCATCCTCGCGGACCTGCGCCTGGACGCCCACCGCGAGCAGCTCGCCGAGCTGGGCGTGGAGCCGTTCGACCTCGTCGTCGTCAACCTGTACCCGTTCAAGGAGACGGTCGCCTCCGGCGCCTCCGCCGACGAGTGCGTGGAGCAGATCGACATCGGCGGCCCGTCCATGGTCCGCGCCGCGGCCAAGAACCACCCGTCGGTCGCCGTGGTCACCAGCCCCGAGCGGTACGCCGACGTCCTCGCCGCCGTCAAGGCGGGCGGCTTCGACCTCGCCGCCCGCAAGCGCCTGGCCGCCGAGGCGTTCCAGCACACCGCCGCGTACGACGTCGCCGTCGCCTCCTGGTTCGCCGCCGACTACGCCGCCGCCGACGACTCGGGCTTCCCGGACTTCTTCGGTACGACGTACGAGCGTGCGAACGTCCTGCGGTACGGCGAGAACCCGCACCAGCCCGCCGCGCTCTACACCTCCGGCACCGGTGGCCTGGCCGAGGCGGAGCAGCTGCACGGCAAGGAGATGTCGTACAACAACTACACGGACACCGACGCCGCGCGCCGTGCCGCGTACGACCACGCCGAGCCGTGCGTCGCGATCATCAAGCACGCCAACCCGTGCGGCATCGCGATCGCCGACGACGTCGCCGAGGCGCACCGCAAGGCGCACGCCTGCGACCCGCTGTCGGCCTTCGGCGGGGTCATCGCCGTCAACCGTCCGGTGACCGTGGCCATGGCAGAGCAGGTCGCGGAGATCTTCACCGAGGTCATCGTCGCCCCGGCGTACGAGGACGGCGCGGTCGAGGTCCTGGCCCGCAAGAAGAACATCCGCGTGCTGCGCTGCCCCGACGCCCCGACCGCCCCGGTCGAGGTCAAGCCGATCGACGGCGGCGCGCTGCTCCAGGTCACCGACCGCCTCCAGGCCGAGGGCGACGACCCGGCCAACTGGACCCTGGCCACCGGTGAGGCGCTTTCCGAGGACGAGCTGAAGGAACTCGCCTTCGCGTGGAAGGCGTGCCGCGCGGTCAAGTCCAACGCGATCCTGCTCGCCAAGGACGGCGCTTCGGTGGGCGTAGGCATGGGACAGGTCAACCGGGTCGACTCCGCGAAGCTGGCCGTGGAGCGGGCGGGCGAGGAGCGCGCACGGGGCTCGTACGCGGCCTCCGACGCGTTCTTCCCGTTCCCGGACGGCCTGGAGATCCTGACCGCCGCCGGCGTGAAGGCCGTGGTCCAGCCGGGCGGTTCGGTCCGTGACGAGCTGGTCGTCGAGGCCGCGGAGAAGGCGGGCGTGACGATGTACTTCACGGGCACGCGCCACTTCTTCCACTGAGCGCCGCGCGCCTGAGCACGAAGGGCCGGAACTCCGCGAGGAGTTCCGGCCCTTCGTGAACCGACGTCAGGTCTGCGTCAGCTCTTCTTGACCACCAGCGTGCCGGCGGCACGGTCGTGCCAGCCCTGCAGCTTGCCGGAGTTGTCGAAGAACGGCGACAGGTAGACGAGGACGGCGCCGATGTAGCAGAGGAAAGCGCCGACGATCGGGATGATGTAGCGGATGAAACCGGCGCCGAGGCCCGGCTTCTGACCGGTGCTCTCCTTGACGACGCGCAGGCCGAGGGCCATCTTGCCCAGCGTCGCACCGACCAGCGAGACCATCAGCCACTCGTAGAGCAGCGTGATCAGACCGAGTATCAGGAGCATGCTGAACATGGTGGCGATGAAGCCGGCGCTGGCGTCGTCCACGCAGGAGTCGTAGTCAGTCCCGTAGGTGCAGTCCTCGGCGCTGTTCGCGAGGCCCACGGCGCCGGCCAGGCCGATCGCACCGATGATCAGGTACACCACGAAGACGGCCACCCCGTCGATCAGGCGCGCGCAGAGACGGAGCCCCATCGTGGCGATCTGGACCGTGCCCAGGTTCGGCACGTTGATGTAGCCGTTGTTGGCCTGGATCGTGCCCGGGGGCTGCTGCGGGTAGCCGTAGCCGGGCTGGCCCTGCGGCGGCTGACCGGGCTGCTGCGGGTAGCCGTAGCCGGGCTGGCCCTGCGGCGGCTGACCGGGCTGCTGCGGGTAGCCGTATCCCGGCTGGCCCTGCGGCGGCTGACCGGGCTGGCCCTGCGGCGGCTGGTTGGGCTGCTGCCCGTAGGGGTTGTTCGGGTCGCCGAAGCTCATCTGGGGAGTTCCTCCAACGTGCAAATGGGGACGATGCGGCCGCACGGAGGAAAGAAGAAGCCTGTGGTCCGCCCCCCGGTACTACTGCGGCACAGCGCTCATAATCGTTATAAGCAAAATGTAAGTTTGTCCAGTCGAGTTGGCTGGATGTTGCCCAAGCGAGACATGAGGGCTGTTCCTGGCAGCCTGGAATTGGTATACGGGCGGGGTCATCCGCGAGTATGGGGACATGAGCGCCCAGATTCTCGATGGCAAGGCCACCGCAGCCGCGATCAAGTCCGATCTCACCGTCCGCGTGGCGGCCCTCAAGGCACGGGGCGTCAACCCTGGCCTCGGAACCCTGCTCGTCGGGGACGACCCGGGCAGCCGCTGGTACGTGAACGGCAAGCACCGCGACTGCGCCGAGGTCGGCATCGGCTCCATCCAGCGCGAACTTCCCGACACCGCCACCCAGGAAGAGATCGAGGACGTCGTCCGGGAGCTCAACGCCGACCCCGAGTGCACGGGGTACATCGTGCAGCTGCCCCTGCCCAAGGGGATCGATACCAATCGTGTCCTGGAGCTGATGGACCCCGCCAAGGACGCCGACGGTCTCCACCCGATGAACCTGGGCCGGCTCGTGCTGAACGAGACGGGTCCGCTGCCGTGCACCCCGCAGGGCGTCGTACAGCTGCTCCGCCACCACGGTGTGGAGATCAACGGGGCGCACGTCGTGGTCGTGGGCCGGGGCGTCACGATCGGCCGTCCCATGCCGCTGCTGCTTACCCGCAGGTCCGAGAACGCCACCGTCACCCAGTGCCACACCGGTACGCGTGACCTCTCCAAGCACCTCAAGCACGCCGACATCATCGTCGCCGCCGCCGGGGTGCCCCACATCATCAAGCCCGAGGACGTGAAGCCGGGCGCGGCCGTGCTCGACGTCGGCGTCAGCCGCGACGAGAACGGCAAGATCATCGGGGATGTCCACCCGGGCGTGGCAGAGGTCGCCGCCTGGATCTCCCCGAACCCGGGCGGTGTCGGTCCGATGACCCGCGCCCAGCTGCTCGTCAACGTGGTCGAGGCGGCCGAGCGCGCCGCGTCCGCAGCCGCCTGACCCGGCGGACCCGAATCCGGAAGGAACCCCATGGGTGCTGGTAGGAGCCCGGCCCGCCCGGCCGCCGAGGCGGACGCCGCCACGGCGGACGAGGGCGCGCAGGGCCGGGCCGCGTCGAACGAGGACGCGTCCGGCGAGGCCGCTGCGGGCGAGGGTGCGTCCGGCGAGGCCACGCCGAACGACGCCGCTCCGGGCGAGGACGCGTCCGGAAAGACGGCTTCGAGCGAGGTAGCTTCCGGCGAGGGCGGTGACTCCGGTTCCGGTTCGTCGCGGCGGCCCCCCCTGTTCACCCGGGACACCGCGCGTCCCGAGGGCGGCGGCCGGGCCGCGCCCGGGGACGCGCCCGCACCGGCCCGGCAGTGGCCGCTGCTCGCGGTGCTCTGCGTGGCCGGCCTCGGGCTGCTGATCGTGGCCGTCGACCCGTTCGCCGAGGCGTTCCGCGTCGGCACGATCCTGATCGGTGCCTCCCTCCTCGGCGGCGCGGTGCTGCGGCTCGTGGTCCCGTCGGTCGGCATGCTGGCGGTCCGTTCCCGCTTCACCGACCTGGTGACGTACGGAACCCTCGGCTTCCTCATCGTGATGCTCGCGCTGGTGGCCCAGCCCAAGCCGTGGCTGGACATGCCGTTCCTGGAGGAAGCGGTCCACTTCACGATCCGCTGATTCCCGCCCGCCACGACAACGGCGCCGCCCCTGTGGGCGGCGCCGTTGTCGTGGCGCCCGTCCCTTCCCCCGAGGAGGGACGGACACCCGGGTCGGGGGGCCACCGGAACTCGCGTTCCGCATTGTGGCGACTTGCGTGGCCTTGCCCCCGTCCTGACTTCAGCCTCGTGGACGGCGGAGAGCGGTTCAAGGGAACGCTGGGGCCTGTGGCACGGAAGTGACCATTCCGCCACGGTGTGATCGCCGCGCAACGGTGTCGGCCCCGTTCCGTACGGCTCCCCGTAGAACGACGGACGAGGCCGTACGGCGTGCACTCGTACGCGTACGAGTGCAGGCACACGACCAAACGCGTACGAGCGAAACGGACCCGTGCACATACGAGCAATACGGACCGTGCGCGTACGAGCGAAACGGGCGCGTCGTGCGCGGAGGCGGCCGGGAAGCGGCCGGGAAGCAGCCCCGAGGAGGGGGGCGAAGGGGAGGGAACGGAGAGGGAAGTGGATACGACCGGGTGAGCAGAGCGGGACGGCTCGCGCGTGGTCCCACAGGGGGCCGGACTGCCAGGAGGTTCCGGGTCGGATAGCCTGGCCGCTGGATATCTCTTCACATCAAGATTCAGGGATGTCCAGCTCCAGGGGCCAGGAACCCCCACCGCCAGCTGTCTAACGGAGATCGCCATGACCCGCACTCCCGTGAATGTCACCGTGACCGGCGCAGCCGGCCAGATCGGCTACGCCCTGCTCTTCCGCATCGCTTCCGGCCACCTGCTCGGCCCGGACGTGCCGGTCAACCTGCGTCTCCTGGAGATCCCGCAGGGCCTGAAGGCCGCCGAGGGCACCGCGATGGAGCTCGACGACTGCGCCTTCCCGCTGCTGCGCGGCATCGAGATCACCGACGACGCCAACAAGGCGTTCGACGGCGCCAACGTCGCCCTGCTGGTGGGCGCCCGCCCGCGTACGAAGGGCATGGAGCGCGGCGACCTGCTCTCCGCCAACGGCGGCATCTTCAAGCCGCAGGGCAAGGCCATCAACGACCACGCCGCGGACGACATCAAGGTCCTTGTCGTCGGCAACCCGGCCAACACCAACGCGCTCATCGCGCAGGCCGCCGCCCCGGACGTACCGGCCGAGCGCTTCACCTCGATGATGCGTCTCGACCACAACCGCGCGATCTCGCAGCTGGCCGCCAAGACCGGTGTCGCCGTCTCCGAGATCAAGAAGCTGACGGTCTGGGGCAACCACTCGGCGACCCAGTACCCGGACATCTTCCACGCGGAGATCGCCGGCAAGAACGCTGCCGAGGTCGTCAACGACGAGGCGTGGCTGGCCGACACCTTCATCCCGACCGTCGCCAAGCGCGGCGCCGCGATCATCGAGGCCCGTGGCGCGTCCTCGGCCGCCTCCGCCGCCAACGCCGCCATCGACCACATCCACACCTGGGTCAACGGCACCGCCCCCGGCGACTGGACCTCCATGGGTATCCCCTCGGACGGCTCCTACGGCGTGCCCGAGGGCCTCATCTCGTCCTTCCCGGTCACCACGAAGGACGGCAAGTACGAGATCGTCCAGGGCCTGGAGATCAACGAGTTCTCCCGCACCCGCATCGACGCCTCGGTGAAGGAGCTCACCGACGAGCGCGACGCGGTTCGCGAGCTCGGCCTGATCTGACCCGTTCCGGTCCGGGGCGTACGTCCTCACGCGCGTACACCATCGCCCCCGGAGGCGCTGCATCCGCAGTCGCCGCCGGGGGCGATGGCGTACCCGCCCGCTGTCCGACCGGCCGTGCGACTGGTCGGACAGCGGGCGGTCGGCGGGTGGTCAGCCCTTGAGCAGTTCGTCGGCGATCTCGCGCAGGGCGGCCATGGCCCGGTGCTGCAGCCCGGGGCCGAACGTGATCCGGGTGGCGCCCAGCTCCCCCAGGCGGCGCGGCGGCGGCCCGTCGGGCAGGGCGACCGCGTTGAGCGGCCCCGGGACGGCGGTGGCCAGCCGGGGCAGGGCCTCGGGCGGTGCCATGATCGGGTAGACGCAGTCCGCGCCCGCCGCCACGTACGCCTTGGCGCGGCGGACCGTCTCCGCCTCCTGATCCGTGCCGTCGGGGACGCCGAGGACGTACGTGTCCACGCGTGCGTTGACGAAGAGCCGGTCACCGGCCGCCGCGCGCACCTCCGCCAGCCGGTCCGCCTGCCGCTGGACGTCGACGAGGACGCCGTCGACCGAGTCCTCCAGGTTGCAGCCGACGGCACCGGTCTCCAGAAGGCGTTCCACCAGCTCCGCAGCCGGCAGCCCGTACCCCGCCTCGATGTCCGCCGAGACGGGAACGGTCGACGGGACGGCGCGCACGATCCTGGTCACAGCCGCGAACATCTCGTCGGCGGGTGTTTCCCCGTCCTTGTGGCCGAGCGAGGCGGCGATACCGGCGCTGGGCGTGGCGAGCGCGGGGAAACCCGCCTCGACGAGGACACGGGCGCTCGCCGCGTCCCACGGACCCGGGAGGATCAGCGGGTCATCGGGTGCGCGGTCGAGGTGGAGGGCTCGAAGGACTGACACGGTCATCGTGGACTCCCGGAAGAAGAGGGCCATGTGCGGGGCGGGCGCGCGGAGTACGAGCGGGAGCGCGCGGCGCGATCGGGGCCTGCGGGCGAGCCCAGGGGCGCATGGGATGCGCAGGGCCTTTGCGGCGGCATGCTAGGTCAGCGGGCGCGCGGGACATGCGGGACGCGCAGGGCGTACGAGGCGCGCAATCCGCGCAGAGGAATGCGGTGGTGCACGAGGCACGAAAGGCGCGCGACCGGCGGAGTGACTCGTGCCCCGCGTCCTTCGAGGTGCTCGTGCCCTTCGGACCGCCCCGCGTCCTTCGAGGTGCACGTGCCCTTCGGACCGCCCCGTGGCTCGTGCCCTTCGGACTGCCCGGTGACTCGTGCCTTTCGGACCGCCCCGTGATCTGGGTGGCCGCACACGGTCGGGGCCCGTGCGACGGGAGTGCACGGGCCCGGTGCGGCACCGGCTGGTGCGCCCGTCAGTGCTTGTGGTCGCCCGGCTGGTAGTGGCCCGGGACCATGCGCGTGGTCACGGCGAACCGGTTCCAGGCGTTGATGGTCGTGATCGCGGCGACGAGATGGGCGAGCTCGGTCTCGTCGAAGTGCTTGGCGGCGTTCTCCCACACCTCGTCCGGCACGAACCCGTCGGTCAGCACAGTCATCGCCTCGGTCAGCTCGATGGCCGCGATCTCCTTGGGCGTGTAGAAGTGCCGCGACTCCTCCCACGCACTGAGCTGGACAATCCGCTGGACGGACTCACCCGCGTCCAGGGCGTCCTTGGTGTGCATGTCGAGGCAGAAGGCGCAGTGGTTGATCTGGGAGGCGCGGATCTTCACCAGCTCGCCGATGACCGGGTCGAGGCCCCTGCGGGACGCCCCGTCGAGCCGGACCATGGCCTTGTAGACATCGGGCGCCAGCTCGGCCCAGGCCGCACGGGGGGTGTGCTCGGGGTTGAGCTCGGAGGTGGTGCGGTCGTTCTCGTTCGTTGTCATGGGGGCGACGTTACGGGAGGGTGGCGCAGCGATTTGGTCCATTTCCATGAAGGATTCCTGGGCCACTTTCGGAGCCGACCTTCACCTGGAGACGAAGGGTTCGACCGGGCTGCGGGCCGGGCTCATGGACGCCCTGCGTGAGGCCGTGCGCACGGGACGGCTGACCCCCGGCACCCGGTTGCCGTCCTCCCGCAGCCTCGCCGCCGACCTCGGCATCGCCAGGAACACCGTCGCCGACGCGTACGCGGAACTGGTCGCGGAGGGATGGCTCACCGCCCTGACGGGGCCGGGCACGGTGGTCGGCGTGACCGCACCGTGTCGGCCTGCCGACCGCAGCACATCTACGGACCGGGGCTCGCGGGAGGTGGCGTCACGCCCGGCTCGATGGTCGATCGGACGTAGACCCGGGTGGTACCGGGCCTGAATTCGTGCGCGAACAGGTCGACGCAACGCCGAAGGTACGTGCCTTCGGGAGAGTCGAGGTCATCGGGGCACAGGCTGACCTGCCGCAGTCCCCGCACGAGCGTCTCGGGTTCTGCCAGCCCGAGATGGGAGAAGGCGGCGGCGGGCCGGTAGTCCTTCTCCTTGGGATGGAAGTTTCCGATCAGCGTGGTGTCCTCCGGGAGAAGTCGGCCCGTGTACGTCTCCGCCTCCTTGCTGGGCAGGACGAAGGACAGCAGCCCCGTGTCGTGACGCTCGCCCACTTTGTAGCCCGCACGCCGGTCCGATGCCGCCTCCGGAATGCGGATACCCAGCTGCCCGCTCATCCAGGCCGGGGTGGCTCCCGCCTCCCAGCAGCAGTTCATCTCCTGGTCCAGCAGGTCCGTCTCCACATCGTCGACGGCCCAAGCGAACACGCCGATCAAAACGGCGGCGCAGGCGGCGCAGGCGGCGAACGCCAGCGCGACGACGATGAGCAGTCGTCGATGACGCCCGAACCGCTCGTCGGTAGAAAACTTGCTGGAACTGTTCACCGGTTGAATCCCTGTCGCGCTTCCTGCTGCTCGCGGTTCGAGTTCACGACTGTCCTGTGCTGTCGTCGTCGCAGTGGTCCGTACCGTTCAGGCCGGACACGTCCTCGTGGTTGCGGCGGACCTCTCCGAGGACCTGTTCCACCAGCAGGTCCCTGAGCGGGTCTATCACGTCCCAGGAGTGCGAGGCGGGATGGTGGTCGTCGGGGCAGATCGGGCCCTGCCTGATCGAGCCCGGTCGTGGGGTGTGGGGTGGGCGGTCATGGGAGTCGGGTGACGGTGACGTCGTGTAGTTCGCGGTGGAGGCGGGAGGCGAGCATGCCGGGGAGGCGGGGTTCGGCGTAGGGGGCGAGGACGTCGTTGTCGGAGGTGTGCCATCCGGTGTCGGTGAGTTGGTAGAGGGTGCCGGAGACCCCGTGGAGGCGGGGTTTGCGTACGCGCAGTACGGCGTGGTCGGTGCGGCGCAGGAAGGGGCACTGGTGGAGGGAGGTGTGGGCGTGTTCGGTGCACAGGGGTGGCATGGAGGTGAGGGAGCGTTCGGGCCAGGTCGGGGGTGAGTCGGGGCGGCGCCAGTCGAGGAACAGCCAGCCCTGTTTGTTGCGGTCGGCGGGGGTGCCGCAGATCTGGCAGAGCAGGTGTTCCATGCAGGTGCGTTGGCGGTGGACGTGCATGCGGTTGTACTGCACGCGCCCGGTGGTGGATTGGTCCATGCGTACCCACAGGTTGCCGTGGTGGTCGCGGTCCCCCGGTCGCGGGTGGCGGTAGGCGAGGCGGGGTCCGCCCGGGGCGAACTCGATGGTCAATTCCGCTTCCCGTACTGGCTGTTCGGTGGTGCGGGACGCGACGTACGGCGTCAGGAGGGGCATGAGGGCGCTTCCCTTTTCGGCAGGCCGGGCGAGGGCAATGGGGAGGGAGGGGGCACGGGCTGTGCGGGTGGGGTGAGGGGGTTACGCCGCCATCGACGCACGGAGCGTGGGTGCGGGTGCGGGTGCGGGTGCGGGTGCGGGGGTGGGCACGGGTGCGGGAGCGGGCCGCGGTGTGAGCAGCGGGCGGGCGGTGAGCCCGTACCAGCACACCTCGTCCCTGGCGACGAACGAGATCCCGGTGCCGGTGGCGAGTCGGTGCAGCGCCTCGGCCTGCAGCTCGTCGTCAGCGGCCCAGGCGCGCAGATCGGTGGGTGCGTCGGGGGCGGGGTACGGGGTAATGGGGTACGGGGTACAGGCACAGGTACGGGGCAGAGGCGCGGGCGCAGGCCGTAACACGTATGGGGGAATCCACGGGGTGCCCGGTTCCGGGTCCAGTCCGTTCGCGATCCGTACGGCCTGGCCCCGGAGCCACCGGAGCGCGAGTCGAGGAGTCGCGGCGACGGTTCGGCCGAGCTGGACGGTCGTCCGGCCGTCACCCGCTTGCGCTGCGGCGAGGAACGGCCCCGTCACAGCAGCTCACCACGGCTGCGTCGGTTGGCGCGGGTGAGCTCGGCGCGCAGCCGCTGTATCGGGTCGGCCGGCCGTACGTCTTCGGGGGCGGCGGTCCACTCGACCCCGCCACCGACGGGGCGCAAGGACCACTTCCCGCACCACTCACCGCGGAACTCACCGACCCGGTCCTGTGATAGGTCCACCATGAGCGTGCCGGGGGCCGGGGTCGAGGTCGAGGCTGGGATCGGGTTCGGGGCTGGAGTCGGGGTGTGTGGGGGTTCCTGTCGGTTCGAGGCGCCGTTCTTCGCGGACACGGGCCACTCCTCTCCGTAGTGGTTCCACTACCAAGGCGGCCCAGCGTGACCTACAGTCGGCCTCTCCTCAACTTGCATGAATTGATCAGAGAGTTGGATGTCCAGATGGTGAACCGCAAGGAGTTGGACCCAGAGGAGTCGCCGGGTGCGGCGTTCGGGCAGCGTTTACGCATGCTGCGGGACAAGCGAGGTTGGACACAGGATGAGCTGGGTCAGCGCATGGGCTGCTCAGGGACGCACATTTCAGCCGTTGAAACTGGTCGTCGCCCTCCAACTCGCCAGTTCGCAGCAGCCGCTGACAGAGCGCTCGGTACTGGCGACAGACTCGAACGCCAGAGTCGATCCGTGAGGCAGACGTCGCTACTTGAGGGGTTCCCGGAGTACGTCACCCATGAGATGCGCGCGGCAGAGATCAGACTCTATGAGGTTGGTGTCATGCCCGGGATACTTCAGACACCGGAGTACGCATCGGCGCTAAACACTCGTGCGGTTGAACGGGGTGCCATCACCCCTGAGCAAGGAGATGAGCGCAACGCACTCGTAGCGGCGCGTCAGGCAGTTCTCAAACGCACGCCGCCGCCGTTGGTATTCGTGGTGCTCGACGAGAGTTGCCTCAGAAGACCCGTTGGCAGCCCGGACATCATGGACGCGCAGCTGGAGCGGTTGGTCGAGTTCGCCGCACTGCCGAACAGCGTGCTCCAAGTCGCCCCGTTCGCCATGGGTGATCGTCGCCCACTCAGTCTGCCGCTATACATCCTGACGATGGAGAACCGCGCTCTCCTCTCATACGCGGAGTCCGCGCAGCGGGGGCGGCTGGAACGGGAAAGCCCTTCCGTAGTGCCCCTGCTGACGGCATACCATCAGTTGCAGGCAGAAGCGCTGTCCCAGGCAGAATCCGTGGCCGTGATCAACCAGTTGCGAAAGGGCACCCCGTGACGACCGAATCCCCCCGTTGGTTCAAGTCCTCGTACAGCGAGAACGGCGGCGCTTGCATTGAGGTAGCTGCCAACCTCGTCGCCCTTCACGGCCTCGTCCCTGTCCGTGACTCGAAGAACCTGAGTGGTCCGGTGCTGAGCGCCTCTGCCAGTGCGTTCGCGTCCTTCGTTGCGGGCGTCAAGGCTGGAGAGTTCGGCGCGTTCTGACCGTCCGGTTCGCGTACCGGTTGAGGTTGCCCCATCGTGCGTTGCGTGGTGGGGCTTCACCGTGCAAGAACACGCCATGGGGCGATGGGATTCAACTGTCGACGCGTACGTGGGAAGCGGCTGCCGCGCGACACTCTCCTACTTGAGTAGGTGAAGGGTCATCCTCGTGGGCGGAAGCGAGTTCCGACCGTTCAGCAGCCGTGCACCAGGCCGGGACTCGGCCCTGTGGAGCTACAGCGCAGGTTGTCCGCTTCCCGGGCATGTTTCGGTGCCGCTTCCGGCGCGTTGGTGCATCGTGGTGGGCTGGCCGGTTGGTGCACCTACTCCTGCCCCGCAGACGGGGCAGGAGCCTGCACACTGACCCGGCTCGAAGCGATGGTTGGTGGTGTCGCACATATCAGTTCCTCCGCGGTGGGGTGGTGCTGATAGGTGGTGCACTTGTGCCTCGCTTCGACCGGGCAGTCAGGGCGAGGAGTTAGAAGGATTCTTGCAGGTTGAACGGCTTGCTGTCCTTGCCCTGGCCGGGACGTGCTGTGTGCTGGAACAGCATGAAGATCCGGGACTTGCTATGGAACTCCAAGGCGAGGCCAGGGTAGCTGTTGGGCACGCTTGATCTATCGCCGGACGTGTAGGCGTAGACCTGTGCAATCTCCGGGTTGCCTGTGTTCGTAAGCGTGGCCGCGATGTACTGCTCCGCCCTCGCAGCAGTGATCTTTCCGTTCTCGTACAGATCCGGTAGCGGAACCTCTGCCGGTGGTACGTCCAGCACCGGTGCTTCGGGGCTGTCGTAGTCATCGCTGAGAGCGGCTGCCGTGATGGCCGCCCACAGTTGCGCCCCAGTGCTGAAGGTGATGTGGATGCCGAACGGGCGATCGTCCTGCCAGGGGGAGACGGTCTTCACATCAGGTGCCTTGAGAAGGCTATCTACGGCAAATTCCTGGAACCTTTGGGGGCGCATGTGTGGTCGTCTTCCCTTCTGCGGAGGCTGGTCCAGCCAGGGCCGGATTGCCCCGCGTACGCGGGGACCACGGGGCACTCCACGCGAGGCAGCTTCATCAGACGGGACCACCCCCGCGTGCGCGGGGACCACTGGGTGGCCGCGCTCCCCTTGCTCGTGATGATGGGACCACCCCCGCGTGCGCGGGGACCACCATACTGTGCGCAGTAGCGCGCAGGGACCACCCCCGCGTGCGCGGGGACCACGGAACGGGTTCCGGAACCCCATCCGGGAACGGGGGACCACCCCCGCGTGCGCGGGGACCACGCCAGGCGGGCGTCGGGCCAGCGGGCGAAGAACGGACCACCCCCGCGTGCGCGGGGACCACGGACAGCCGAAAGCGGACCCGCGAGACGAGAGGGGACCACGGCAGCAGCGGAACCAGGGCACCGACAATCGCGGGACCACCCCCGCGTGCGCGGGGACCACCGCCCCGTGCCGCGCTTCCTGTGTACCCATGAGGGACCACCCCCGCGTGCGCGGGGACCACCAGCCTGCCCTGGGTCCAGGGGTCCGGCAGCAGGGACCACCCCCGCGTGCGCGGGGACCACCCGGCCTCGAACGCCAACTCAGCTACGGCCACCGGACCACCCCCGCGTGCGCGGGGACCACTTGTCCTTCACCAGAGCCGGAATGCCGCCCTGCGGACCACCCCCGCGTGCGCGGGGACCACAAGGCCGTGGCCACCGCATGGTCCCGCAAGGCGGGACCACCCCCGCGTGCGCGGGGACCACAGTTCCTGGCCTGCGGGTTTAGGTGGCGCGAGGGCTGTTTTTACTTACTTCTTTGAATTGCGACATCGGGGTCAAAGTAGCCCTTTCTGTGTGCTGGTGTGGTCGCGCCTTGCTGCTGCACGCATATCCGGAGTTGAGAGACCCTATGGCTTCGAGGCTACTCGGCGGCGACTCTCGTTCGACGGGGATTGTCGGTGCGGAGTCGCTTTCTGATGAGTCGTCGGATCTGGCATTCGCCTCTCTCCTCCCGTCCGGAGTGCTCGGCGATCACGCTTTGCTGGGGGTGGGGGAGGGGCGGTGAGCCGGCATTCGACGTTGCCGGAACGCTGGGGCATGGCGTACCCGAGGTTGCCCGGCGCGGTCGTCTCGTCCCGGAACGCGTCTCTCGCCTCCCATGGTGCTGCCCGGCACGTCAGTGGTGTCCGGTACGAGCCTCGTGCCCCCACTTCCCGCCGCGATCCGCCTCGTTCTAATCTGACGAATGGCCGTACTGGCTGGATTCATACGACGGGGGAGACGGAAACATGGCCATACGCAAGCTGAGGTCGAGCACCGTGGTGCTCGGCGGCATGGGGATGCTCGCCGCGGTGATCACCTCATGCGGTTCGGAGCCGGACAAGCGGTGTGTCGACCCGCTGACCCACAAGGAACTGCCCAGCTACAAGTGCAAGAGCGGCAGTGGAAGTGGCAGCGGTAGCGGCAGCAGCAGCGGGAGCGGCGGCGGTTCGTACTACTACGGCGGCAAGAGCACGAACGGCAGGGTGGAGGGCGGCAGCTTCGACAAGGCGGCCGTCGAACGCGGCGGCTTCGGCTGCTCTGGCACCGGAGGCGGCTGAACCGGTATGGAACGCCGCACCACACAGCCGCGTCCCGGCTGGCAGGAGACGGTCGAGAGCCAAGGCGTCGTCTACCCGCTGACGCGTTACCCCGACGGGTCGCTGCGGCCGTACTGGGACGAGAGTGCCTACTACGTCTTCTCGCTGCCCGAGGTCGAGGCGCTGGAGGAGGTCGTCGAGGAACTGCACGCGATGTGCCTGGCCGCCGCCGCGCACATCGTGGAGCGGGGCCGGTTCGCCGAACTCGGCATCACCGACCGCAGGTTGGCGGATCTGATCACGGAGTCCTGGGGGCGCCGCGACGAACTCCCGTCCATCTACGGCAGGTTCGATCTGCGCTACGACGGGACCGGGCCGGCCAAGATGCTGGAGTACAACGCGGACACCCCCACCTCGCTGGTGGAGGCCGCGAGCGCCCAGTGGTTCTGGATGGAGGACCGCTTCCCGGACGCCGACCAGTGGAACTCCCTGCACGAACGCCTCGTCGAGGCGTGGCGTCGGCAGGCCGGGCTGCTGCCGCCCGGGCCGGTGCACTTCGCGCACTCCGAGGGCGACGAGATCGGTGAGGACCTGATGACGGTCGCCTATCTGCGGGAGACCGCCGAACAGGCCGGCCTCGACACGGAGGCGCTCTCCGTGGAACAGATCGGCTGGGACCGGCTGACGGGCAGGTTCGTGGACGAACGCCTGGGGTTCATCCGCAGTTGCTTCAAGCTGTACCCGTGGGAGTGGCTGGCGACCGACAAGTTCGGACCGCACGTCCTGGACACCCTCGACAATGGCGGCGGCACCGGTACCACCTGCTGGATCGAGCCCGCCTGGAAGATGCTTCTCTCCAACAAGGCGCTCATGGCGATCCTCTGGGAGCTCTATCCGGGCCATCCGAACCTGCTCGCCTCCTACCTCGACGGCCCACGTGAACTGGCCGGGCACGGTACGGATGCCGGGACCGGTTACGTCGCCAAGCCGCTGCTGGGCCGGGAAGGCGCCGGGGTCACGATCCACGAGCCGGAGAGCGCCGAGCCGGGGAGCCCCGAGGTGCTGCGCGACGAACCGTGCTGCTACCAGGAGTTGGCGCCCCTGCCGGACTTCGACGGCAATCGGGTCGTGCTCGGGGCGTGGGTCGTCGAGGGTGAGGCGGCGGGTCTCGGTATCCGGGAGTCGGAGGGGCCGGTGACGGACGAGTACGCCCGATTCCTGCCCCACGTCATTCTCTGAACGGGCCCCGGGGACCGTTCGACGGTCCCCGGGATCCGTCGGGATCCGTCGGGACCCGTCGGGAGTCGTCGGCTCAGTCGCGCAGCACGCCGCGGATCTGCTCCAGGCCCCAGTCCAGGTCCTCCTTGCTGATCACCAGCGGCGGGGCGATCCGGATCGTCGAGCCGTGGGTGTCCTTGACCAGCACTCCCCGGTCCATCAGCTTCTCGGAGATCTGCCGGCCGGTGCCGTGGCGCGGAGCGATGTCGACGCCCGCCCACAGGCCGCGTCCCCGTACCTCCTCCACCGCGCCGCCGCCCACCAGCAGGTTCAGCTCCTGGTGGAGGTGTTCGCCGAGTTCGGCCGCCCGCTGCTGGTACTCGCCGGTGCGGAGCATCGCGATGACCTCCAGGGCGACCGCGCAGGCGAGCGGGTTGCCGCCGAACGTCGAGCCGTGCTCACCCGGCCGGTACACACCGAGCACGTCCCGCGAGGAGACCACCGCCGACACCGGCACCACGCCACCGCCCAGCGCCTTGCCGAGCACGTACATGTCCGGCACGACCCCCTCGTGCTCGCACGCGAAGGTCTTCCCGGTCCGGCCCAGGCCCGACTGGATCTCGTCCGCGATGAACAGGACGTTCCGCTCCCGGGTCATTTCGCGCACCCGGGGAAGGTAGCCGGGCGGCGGCACCAGCACCCCGGCCTCGCCCTGGATCGGCTCCAGCAGCACCGCCACCGTGTTCTCGGTCATCGCCTCTGCGAGCGCGGTCAGGTCTCCGTACGGAACGATCTCGAACCCCGGTGTGTACGGGCCGAAGTCCTCCCGCGCCTCCGGGTCCGTGGAGAAGCTGATGATCGTCGTCGTACGGCCGTGGAAGTTGTTCGAGGCCACGATGATCTTGGCCATGCCGTCCGGGACGCCCTTCACCCGGTAGCCCCATTTACGGGCGGTCTTCACCGCGGTCTCCACGGCCTCCGCCCCGGTGTTCATCGGCAGGACCATCTCCATGCCGCACAGTTCGGCGAGCCGCGTGCAGAAGTCGGCGAACCGGTCGTGGTAGAAGGCGCGCGAGGTGAGGGTCACCCGCTCCAGCTGGGCCCTGGCCGCGTCGAGCAGGCGCCGGTTGCCGTGGCCGAAGTTGAGCGCCGAATATCCGGCGAGCATGTCGAGATAGCGCCGGCCCTCGACATCGGTCATCCAGGCGCCGTCCGCCGAGGCGACGACGACGGGCAGCGGGTGGTAGTTGTGCGCGCTGTGCGCCTCGGCGGAGGCGATGGCGTTGTCCGTGGTCGACACGGGATCTCCGATCGTCGTGCGGCGTGGGCGGAGGGTGGTGCCCACTTTGTATCGTCGGTCACAACCGGGGCGGGGAAACCTGCGATCCACGGCGCGCCCGCCCGGCCCCCGCGACATCGCTGTCCGCGCCGCACGGCTGCGCCACCGGCTGCCGGAACTGCGTGCCGCACCTGAGACAATGGGGCCATGGCCTCTGAACGTCCCCGCGTGCTCTCCGGAATCCAGCCCACCGCAGGCTCGTTCCACCTCGGCAACTACCTCGGCGCGGTGCGCCAGTGGGTGGCGCTGCAGGACTCCCACGACGCCTTCTACATGGTGGTGGACCTGCACGCGATCACCGTCCCGCAGGACCCCGCGCAGCTGCGCGCGAACACTCGGCTCGCCGTCGCCCAGCTCCTCGCCGCCGGTCTCGACCCCGAGCGCTGCACGCTCTTCGTCCAGAGCCACGTGCCCGAGCACGCCCAGCTCGGCTGGGTCATGAACTGCCTCACGGGCTTCGGCGAGGCGTCCCGCATGACGCAGTTCAAGGACAAGTCCGCCAAGCAGGGCGCCGACCGCACCACCGTCGGCCTCTTCACGTACCCGATGCTGATGGTCGCCGACATCCTGCTGTACCAGGCCGACCAGGTCCCGGTCGGCGAGGACCAGCGCCAGCACCTGGAGCTGACCCGCGATCTCGCCGAGCGGTTCAACGGCACCTACGGCGACACGTTCACCGTGCCGGACCCGTACATCCTCAAGGAGACGGCGAAGATCTACGACCTCCAGGACCCGTCGTCGAAGATGAGCAAGTCGGCGGCCACCCCGAAGGGTCTGATCAACCTCCTCGACGAGCCGAAGGCCACCGCCAAGAAGGTCAAGAGCGCCGTCACCGACACCGACACCGTCATCCGCTTCGACCGGGCCGAGAAGCCCGGCGTGAGCAACCTGCTGACCATCTACTCCACGCTCACCGGTACCGGTATCGCGGATCTGGAGCAGAAGTACGAGGGCAAGGGTTACGGTGCGCTCAAGACCGACCTCGCCGAGGTCATGGTGGACTTCGTCACACCGTTCCGCACCCGCACCCAGGAATACCTGGACGACCCGGAGACGCTGGACTCGATCCTGGCCAAGGGGGCCGAGAAGGCCCGTGCCGTGGCGGCCGAGACCCTGGCCCGGACGTACGACCGGATGGGCTTTCTGCCCGCCAAGCACTGAGTCCAAGGGCCCTGGCGGTTTTGTCGCCCCAGGCGTCACACTGGCGATGGGAATCCACCGGGCGGATGGCCGAAAAAGGGCTGTCCACCCTTGAGGACCACCGACTTGAGGACCACCGACCTTCGAGGATTGAGGAGAACGACGTGGGGACCGTAACGCTCGGCGTTTCGATCGCGGTCCCGGAGCCCTACGGCAGTCTGCTCCAGGAGCGGCGCGCGAGCTTCGGGGATCCTGCCGCGTACGGCATTCCCACCCATGTCACCCTCCTCCCGCCGACCGAGGTCGCCGCGGCCGACCTGCCCGCGATCGAGGCGCACCTCGCCCGGATCGCGACGGCCGGCCGCCCCTTTCCGATGCGGCTGTCCGGGACGGGCACCTTCCGGCCCCTCTCGCCGGTCGTCTTCGTGCAGGTCGTCGAGGGCGCCTCGGCCTGCTCGTGGCTCCAGAAGCGGGTCAGGGACGCCTCCGGGCCGCTGGTGCGCGAGCTCCAGTTCCCGTACCACCCGCACGTGACCGTGGCGCACGACATCCCCGAGCAGGCGATGGACCGGGCGTACGAGGAGCTGGCCGACTACGAGGCCGCCTGGACCTGCGGCTCCTTCGCGCTGTACGAGCAGGGCCCGGACCGTGTGTGGCGCAAGATCAACGAGTTCCCGTTCGACGGCGGGGGCGGCGCGCCCGCCGTGCCCGCGCAGGGCGGCTCCGCCGTGGACGAGCCCTCCCTGCGGTCCTGACCGTCCCGCGTACGTGCCCGTCCCGGTCCGCCGGGGCGGGCACGTACGCATGTCGGACCGGGGGTACGTACGGTCACATCGGTCACATCGGCAGGTGTCGGAACAGCGGGCGCGGCACGTGCCGCAGCGCCGACATCACCACGCGCAGCGCGCCGGGCACCCACACCGTTCCCGAGCGTCGTCGCAGCCCCGTCACGATCGCCGTCGCGACCGCGTCCGGCGTCGTCACGAGAGGCGGTGCCTCCAGTGGTGCCGCGGCGATCCGGGACGCGGCGTCCCCGTACGAGGCGAGCCGTGCGACCGTGATCCGTGCGGCCGTGATCCGTGAGGTCACGGACTGTGACGGCGTGGACCGTGGCGGCATCGGCCGCGAGGGCGTGGGCCGTGGCGCCGTGGGCCGTGGCGCCGTGGGTCGTGGCGCCGCGGGGCGCGGTGCCACGGGCTCGGCGGGCGTCGCCGTCTTCGGCCGTACGACGCCGGGGCGTACGACCATCACGTGCACGCCCGTGCCGCGCAGTGCCTCGCCCAGGCCCTGGGCGAACGTGTCCAGGCCCGCCTTGCTGGATCCGTAGATGAAGTCCGCGCGGCGGGCCCGCTCGCCGGCCACCGAGGACAGCACCACCAGTGAGCCGTGCCCCTGCGCCTGGAGTCTGCCGGCGCACACCAGCCCGGCGGAGACGGCTCCCGTGTAGTTGGTCTGGGCGACCCGGACCGCGCCCAGCGGTTCCTCCTCGTCCCGTTCCTGGTCGCCCGCGATGCCGAAGGCGAGGAGCACGACGTCGATGTCGCCCTCGGCGAAGACCTTCCCGAGGACCGTCTCGTGGGTCTCGGGGGCGAGGGCGTCGAAGTCGACCGTGCTGACGTCGGCGCCGTACGCGCGCAGCTCCTCCGCGGCCGATTCGAGGGCGGGGGAGGGGCGCCCGGCCAGCCGGACGGTACGGGTGCGCGCGGCGACCAGCCGGCGCGCGGTGGCGAGGGCGATCCTCGACGTGCCGCCGAGCACGAGCAGGGACTGCGGAGCACCGAAGGCGTCCTTCACGGAACACTCCTTGCGGATGGGGACGGGGGTGCGGATGGGGGCGGGGTGCGGATGGGGCACGGACGGGGACGGGGACGGGGGCGGGGATGCGGGCGGCCCCGGCCGGGGCCCGGTCAGAGCGACAGGCGCCGCGACAGGTCCGAGCGGAACGCCCCGTTCGGATCCAGTTCCGCGCGCAGCGACCGGAACTCGTCCAGCCGCGGGTACATGGCGGCGAGCATCTCCGGCCGCAGCCGCGCGTCCTTCGCCAGGCACACCCGGCCGCCGGCCGCCGCCACCTCCTCGTCCAGCGAGTCCAGGAACCGGCCCAGACCGGGCAGGGCGGCGGGCAGGTCGAGGGCGAGAGTCCAGCCGGGCACCGGGAACGAGAGCCAGCCCGGGTCGCCCGTGCCGAGCCGCTTCAGTATCGCGAGGGGCGAGGCGCAGCGCCGCCCCGAGATCCGGCGCACGATCCGGCGCAGCGTCTCCTCCTGCCCGTGTCCGACGACGAACTGGTACCGGACGTATCCGGCGCGGCCGTGAAGACGGTCGAGGTGGTCGAAGCGGTCGAGAAGGTCGAGGAGATCGAGGCGGTCGGGACGTTGCGCGCGGTTCGGGCGGCCGTGAGGGGCCGGGCCGTGCAGGCGGTCGAGGCGGCTGCCGTGCGAGGGGCCGTCCATGGGGTGGAAGAACGTGGACAGCGGCTGGAGTTCGCCGATCCGGTACGACGGTGCCCGGCGGTACCGAAGTTCGTTGAGCAGGGCCACGGAGGCGCGGCCGAGCGGTCCCGCCGGTACGAGGACGGGGGCGGCGGGCAGCCGTGCCGGGCGAAGGACGAAGGGTGCGCGCCGGGCACCCGCCGGGAGCGCGTACGCGGGCGCGTGCTCTCCTCGGGTGAGTACGGAACGTCCCGTCGACCGGCCCCGGGCCTGGAGGTCGATCCAGGCGGACGAGTAGCGGTAGCGGTGGTCCCCGGAGGACAGCCGGGCGAGCAGGTCGTCCAGGTCGACGGCCCGTTCGGTGTCGACGGACATCCACGCGCTGCCGACGCGGTGCAGCCGCAGCGTGGCCGAGAGGATCACCCCGGTCAGCCCCAGCCCGCCCGCGGTCGCGTCGAAGAGGGCGGTGCCGGGCCGGACCGTACGGATCTCGCCGTCGGCGGTCAGCAGCTCCAGCTCCCGCACGTGGCGGCTGAAGGAGCCGGAGACGTGGTGGTCCGGCCCGTGGACGTCGGAGCCGATCGCGCCGCCGACGGTGATCCGGCGGGTGGCCGGCGTGACCGGCGGGAACCAGCCGAGCGGCAGCAGGACCTCCATCAACCGGTGCAGGCTGACCCCGGCGTCGCAGACCACCAGACCGGCCCCGGCGTCGATGGTGCGGATACGGTTCAGCGCGGTCATGTCGAGCACGGAGCCGCCGCCGTTCTGCGCCGCGTCGCCGTGGGCCCGGCCGAACCCCCGGGCGATGGAGCCGCGCGGCCCGCAGCCGCGCACCGTCGCCGCCGCCTCCTCGTAGGTGCGCGGGCGAAAACGCAGGGCGGTCGTCGGGGCGGTACGGCCCCCGCCGGTCAGGGACACGGTGTCGACGGACATGGGGGTGACCGTATCGCCTGAGAAAAGCCATTCAGGGGATTTGTCAATATGCTCACCTATATGGGCGATTCAAGATGTTTCAATGCGTTTCGACTCGTTCGCCGGTGAGGAGAGTTTCGGGTTTCGACGCCCGGACAGGTAGTCGTATGTCATGGACTGGCTGAAGAACCTCCCCGTCATCGGGCCGATCGTCTCCCGGCTGATGGCGACTCACACCTGGCGCTCCTACGAGACCCTGGAACGGGTCCACTGGACCAGGCTCGCGGCGGCGATCACGTTCATCAGCTTCCTGGCGCTGTTCCCGCTGATCGCGGTCGGCGCGGCGATCGGTGCCGCACTGCTCACCGAGGGGCAGCTCCACCGGATCGAGAACGTGCTCGCCGAGCAGGTGCCGGGCATCTCCGACCAGCTCGGCATCGCGGACCTGGTGGCCCACGCCGGGACGGTCGGGGGGGTCGCCGGTGCGGTGCTGCTGTTCACCGGCATCGGCTGGATCGGCGCCATGCGGGACTGCCTGCGCGCCGTGTGGGGGATCGACGACGCGGACACGGGCAACCCCGTCGTCCGCAAGCTCAAGGACGCGGGGCTGCTGCTGGGGCTGGGCGGGGCCGTGCTGGCGACGCTCGCGATCTCCTCGGCCGGTTCCGTCGCCGTCGGCTGGACCGCCCAACTGCTGGACATCCCGGACCGGGGCGCGGGCGGCGTGGTGCTCCAGGTGGCCGCCCTGCTCGTGGCCGTCCTCGCCGACTTCCTGCTGCTGCTCTATCTGTTGACACTGCTGCCCGGTGTGGAGCCGCCGCGCCGCAGGCTGCTGGTCGCCGGTGTGATCGGCGCGGTCGGCTTCGAACTGCTCAAACTGCTGCTCGGCGGCTACATCAGCGGCGTCGCCTCGAAGAGCATGTACGGCGCCTTCGGGGTGCCGGTGGCGCTCCTGCTGTGGCTCAACTTCACCGCGCGGCTGCTGCTGTTCTGCGCCGCCTGGACGGCGACGCCGAACAACGGCGAGGAGGCCGGTGAGGACGAGGGCTAGTGCCGTGACCGGCAACGTTTGCCCGTCAAGGAGCGGCGTGGGGTGCGTGCTTTCGGTGTGCCGGCCGGAAGTCCTTGTACTGGACGTACTTGGGCTTTCGGCTGGTGCAGCGAGAGTGCGTGCCCGACGTCGCGACGGGGCAAACGTTGCCTGATGCGGCACTAGGACAGCGGCGAGGACGACGGAGGGGGCGCCGGGCCCGTCAGCGACGGGAGCGGCGACGCACCAGGTCCGGCAGCGGCCAGCGCCGGTTGATCAGGAACGCCGCTCCGCCCAGCAGCGCCGCGACACCCGCGGCGATGCCCAGCGCGATCCCGGCACCGCTCCCGCCGCCGACGGAGGCCGCGGTCCCGGCGGCGTCCGAGGAGCCGCCTCGGCCGTCGCCCGACCCGTTCGCGGCCGTGGGGCCCTTCCCCGCCCCGCTGCCGGTGTCGTCCTTCGTACCGGTCCCGGCGGACCTCGGCGGCACCAGCTCGCCGACCGGGGTCACCTTGCCGCTCGCCTCGAAGCCCCAGTCGAGGAGGCTCGCGGCCTCCTTGTAGACGGCGTGGTGCTCCCCGGACGACGGGTTCATGACGGTGACGAGCAGCACCCTGCCGTCGCGCTCGGCGACCCCGGTGAAGGTGTTGCCCGCGTGCGTGGTGTAGCCGTTCTTGACGCCCGCGACGCCCTTGTACGGGGCCACCCCGTCCGCGCCGGTGAGCAGCCGGTTGGTGTTCTGGATCGCGAAGGTCTCGCGGTCCCCGTTCTTCTTCTTCTCGCCGGGGAAATCCGCCTCGGCCGTCGAGCAGTACTCCCGGAAGTCCGCCTTCTGGAGCCCGCTGCGGGCGATCAGTGTCAGGTCGTACGCGCTGGAGACCTGCTCGGGAGCGTCGTACCCGTCGGGCGACACCACCTTCGTGTCGAGCGCCTGCAACTCCTCGGCGTGCGCCTGCATGTCGGTGACCGTCCGGGGGACGCCTCCGTACATCGCGGACAGCGCGTGCACGGCGTCGTTGCCCGACCGCAGGAACACCCCGAGCCACAGGTCGTGGACCGTGTAGGTGAGGTTCTCCTTGACCCCGACCAGGCTGCTCCCCTCGCCGAGATCGGCGAGGTCCTCGGGCCGCACCGTGTAGGTCCGGGTCTTCGGCTGGAGCTTGGGCAGCACGGTGTCCGCGAAGAGCATCTTCAGGGTGGAGGCGGGCGGCAGCGGCCAGTGCGCGTTGTGCGCGGCGAGCACATCGCCGTTCTCCGCGTCGGCGACGATCCATGATCTGCCCGTGAGGTCCTTGGGCAGGACCGGCGCCCCGGCCCCCAACTCGACCTGCGTACCGGCCCGGCTCAGCCGCTCGCCTCCGACCTGCGACATGTCGGAGGGTGGCTTCGGCTGCTTGTCGGAGGAGTCCTCGTCGGCCGCCGATGCCGGGTTGACGACAAAAGCGGACAACATTGCGGCAGATGCAACCGTCAGCGCGATCTTTTTCAGTGCGGGCACGGTCGAAAACGTACAGGGTGAAGATATGAGCGCGGGCGTGGATGGCCTGACCCGCCGTATGCTCCGCCAGTACGGCCCACCCCGGGCGGCACCGCCGGAGCGTGGCGGTGATACTGGGTCCATGAAGCTCAGCCGCCCCGTCTCCTGGTTCCTGCTCGCCTTCGGGGTGTGGAGCTGGGTCATCTGGATCACTTTCGTCAAGAACCTGTCGAAGGACGCCAGCGGGCTCGCCTTCGACGACGCGGGTGACCCGACTGCCTACTTCTGGGTGCATCTGCTGCTCGCCGTCACGTCCTTTCTCCTGGGGACGGCAGTCGGGGTGATCGGGTTCCGAGGTCTCCGGGCCCTGCGCCGCGAGCGTCGATAACCGGACGGACGAGCGGCGGGGGAGACGCACATGACCGTGGCGGGTTTCGCGCTGGTGGTGCTCGTGGTGCTCGCGCTGCTGGCAGGCGTGCACCGCTACCTCTGGCAGCGACTCGTCGGCGACACGACGACCAGGGGCAGCGCCCTGCGCCGGGCCGGCACGGTGGCGGCGTATCTGCTGCCGCTGCTGAGCATCGGCGCCCTGGTCGCCGGGCGCGTCGGCGCGCCCTTCCCGCTCCAGCAGGCGCTGGCCTGGCCGGGCTACCTGTGGCTGGCGGCGGTGCTGTACCTGACCCTCGCGCTGCTGGTGGGCGAGGCGGTACGGCCGGTGCTGCGCCGGGTGCTCGCGCGCCGGGACGCCGTACGGGGACGAGGGGACGCCGTACGCGGGCGACAGGAAGGGCGCGCGGCGGACGAGGTCTCGCGGGGCGGGGCCGCGGACGCGGGAGGGGCCCCGGCGGCGTCGGCCGCCTCGGTGGCGGCTTCCCCGGCGGCGGAGGGGCCGTTGGCCGCGGCTTCCCCGGTGACGCAGGCTCCCTCGGCCGTGATGGTGGCTGACGGTGACGGTGACGGCGGCTCCGCAGCCGCGCGCACCGACTCCGGGGCTGCCGGCACCGGCACTGAAACCGGCACCGACACCAACACCAACACCGACACCGACACCGACACCGGCAGCAGCAGCGACACCGACAGCAGCAGCGGCACCGACAGCGGCACTGACAGCGACAGCGGCACCGGCACTGAAACCGGCACCGGCACCGCCGCCCCTGCCGCCGTCCCCGTCGTCGCCGCCGCCCTCACGCGTCGCCTGTTCGTCGCGCGGGCGGTCGGCGGCGCCGCCGCCGTCGCCGGGCTCGGCACGGTCGGCCACGGCACGTACGGCGTGCTGCGCGGGCCGCGGGTCAAGCGGGTCGCCGTCCCGCTCGCCAGGCTGCCGCGCTCCGCGCACGGCTTTCGGATCGCCGTCGTCAGCGACATCCATCTCGGGCCGATCCTCGGCCGCGCCCACACCCAGCGGATCGTCGACACGGTCAACCGGACCCGGCCGGATCTGGTCGCGGTCGTGGGCGACCTGGTGGACGGCACCGTCGACGACCTCGGTGCGGCGGCGGAACCGCTCGCCGGGCTGGACGCCCGCCAGGGGAGCTTCTTCGTCACCGGGAACCACGAGTACTACTCCGGAGCCGCCCAATGGGTGGACCACGTACGGGAATTGGGCCTCCACCCGCTGGAGAACACCCGGGTCGAGATCGACGGATTCGACCTCGCCGGTGTCAACGACATCGCCGGGGAGGCCGAGGGGCAGGGGCCCGACTTCGAGGCCGCGCTCGGCGACCGCGACCCCGCGCGCGCCTCCGTCCTCCTCGCCCACCAGCCCGTCGTCATCGACGACGCCGTCGCCTGGGGCGTGGACCTCCAACTGTCCGGACACACCCACGGCGGGCAGCTCTGGCCGGGCAACCTGGTCGCCGGACTCGCCAATCCCACCGTCGCCGGGCTCGACCGTTACGGCGACACCCAGCTGTACGTCACGCGCGGAGCGGGAGCCTGGGGGCCGCCGGTACGGGTGGGCGCGCCTTCCGACATCACCGTCGTGGAACTGGCCTCGCCGCAGGCCTGACACTCCGTCGTTGTCTTGTTACAGATCCTGTTGAAACTCGCAAGGTTTCAAGTGCCGAACAAAAGGCTATGAGTCCCTGTTTTGGTCTTCCTGATGTGAAAATCGTGTGATTGGGTGAGCGCGAGCGTGCGGTGGCTTGCGTGTCTGCGCGCGACACCAAGGTGGGGCTGGTAATAGGGAGAGCACGTCCATGCGGTCGATCCGGGTACGGATTCTCGCGATTTTCGCGGTTTTGGTCATCGCCGGCGTCATCGTCTGGCAGTTGCTCCCCTCCAACGAGGTGAAACGCGATCCGATCCTGGTCGGCACCACGGACGAGGTGACCTCGCTCGATCCGGCCGGTGCGTACGACGTCGGTTCCTGGGCGATGTACAGCAACGTCTACCAGTCCCTCCTGACGTTCAAGCCCGGCGGGACCGTTCCCGAGCCCGACGCCGCCGAGAGCTGCCAGTTCATCGGCCAGAAACTCCAGACGTACCAGTGCAAGCTCCGGGACGACCTGCATTTCTCGAACGGGCGCCAGATCACCGCCGACGATGTCAAGTTCTCCATCGAACGCATGATCAAGATCAAGACGGATGTCGGTCCATGGGTGCTGTTCCCGAGCCTGAAGAACGTGGTGACCGAGGGCCGCACCATCACCTTCAACCTCTCCTCGCGCGATGCGACGTTCCCGCAGAAGCTGGCCACCGGAGCCGGTTCGATCGTCGACCGCGAGTCGTACCCGGCGAACAAGCTCCGGACCGGGAACACCGTCGACGGCTCCGGACCGTACCTGCTGAAGTCGTACCAGCCGGGCAAGGTGGCCGAGTTCGTTCCCAATCCGCACTACAAGGGCGCGGTGAAGAAGTCCGGTGTGCCGGTCACCGTGCACTACTACAAGGGGGCGGAGGGGCTGCTGGCAGCCTGGAAGGGCGGCAAGCTCGAAGTGACCCACCGGCAGCTCCCGCCGGCCACGCTCGCCGCGCTGAACCCCGGCGACCCCGATCTGCGCATCACCGAGGCGGACAGCGCCGATATCCGCTTCCTCGTCTTCAACGTCCGCCCCGACTCCCCGTTCGCCGACAAGAAGGTCCGGCAGGCGGTCGCCTCGGTCCTCGACCGCGGACCGCTGGTGACCGACGTTTACCAGGGCACCGTCGAGCCCCTCTACTCACTGATCCCGCAGGGCGTCATCGGGCACAGCACGCCGTTCTTCGACGCCTATCCCTCGCCCGACCCCGAGCGCGCCAGGAAGCTGCTGCAGGAGGCCGGTGCGCAGACCCCGGTGGCGATCAACCTCGCCTACGGCCAGGGCGACGAGGCGTCCGTCAAGGAGAGCGCCGAGATCCGCCGCCAGCTGGAGAAGGAGGGGCTGTTCAAGGTCACCCTCAAGCCCGTCGAGTGGCAGCGGTTCCAGAAGGAGTACGCGGCGGGCAAGTACGACGCGTACGCCATCGGCTGGTTCCCCGACTACCCGGACCCCGACACGTTCAGCCAGCCGCTCGTCGGCAGCCAGAACAGCCTCCACAACGGCTACTCCAGCAAGAAGATGGACTCCCTGATCTCGTCCACGCTCCAGTACAGCGACCGCGGCCGTACTTCCGCGGACTACAAGGAGCTCCAGGCGCTGGTCGGAGAGGACGTGCCGCTGGTGCCGCTGTGGCAGAAGAAGGACTACGTCCTCAGCAAGACCGCGGTCTCCGGCTCGCAGTACCTCTCGAACGGCACCGGCATCTGGCGGCTGTGGGAGCTGCGGCGGATCTGACGGACGGCGCGGGCGTGCGTGCCGCCTGAGCGGTGCGTACGCGGCGGGCCCGCCGCCCGGCCGGGCCCGCGGCCGGTTCCTCGGTGGTTCACGGGAAGAGGCACCGGCTTCCCGGTGCCTGAACTATCGTACGAACGTGGACCAGTTGATCACCGATGACCCGGCGTACATAGGCCCGTACCGACTGATAGCCCGCCTCGGCGCGGGCGGCATGGGCCTGGTGTATCTCGGCCGTTCGGAAGCGGGCCGGACCGTGGCGGTGAAGGTCGTGCAGGCCGAGCACGCCCAACACCCCGAATTCCGCAAGCGGTTCGCGCGCGAGGTCGCTGCCGCCCGGCGGGTGGGCGGGGCCTGGACGGCGGCCGTGCTCGACGCCGACACCGAGGCGCCGGTGCCCTGGGTGGCCACCCAGTACATCCCCGGCCCCGACCTGACCACCGTGGTCGCCGAGGATTTCGGTCCGCTGCCCGAGCACTCCGTCCGGGTTCTCGCCAACCGCCTTGCCACGGCCCTGGGTTCGGTGCACGAGGCGGGGCTGATCCACCGCGACCTGAAGCCGTCCAACGTGCTGGTGACCGTGGACGGGCCGCGCGTGATCGACTTCGGCATCGCGCGGGCCATGGACAGCCTCGGCCCGGACAGCCTGCACACCCGCACGGGAATGCTGATCGGCTCACCCGGCTTCATGTCGCCCGAACAGGTGCGAGGGCTCGAACTCACGGCGGCCAGCGATGTGTTCTGCCTGGGCGCGGTCCTCGTGTACGCCGCCACCGGCCGCCTCCTCTTCGGTGCCGCGGAGTCCGGTCTGAACGCGCACCTCTTCCGGATCGCGGAGGAGGAGGCGGACCTGACCGGCGTACCGGAGTCGCTCGTCGACCTCGTACGCGCGTGCCTGCACAAGGACCCGGCGCGGCGGCCCACACCCGCCGAGGTGGCCGCCCGTACGGCCGCGGACGAGGCGGGGGAGTGGCTGCCCGGTTCCGTGCTGGCCCAACTCGGCCGACATGCGGCCCAGTTGCTCGACTTCGCGCCGGAGACCCGAGCCGCGCTCCCCGACCCGCGCATCCCGGCCGGGCCCGAGCCCGCCGTCCCGTCCCCGCAGCCCGAGCCCACGGTTCCGTCCCCTCGGCCCCAGCCCCCGGGGCCCGCCGCGCAGCCGCCCCGGCCGGTCCCGCCGCCGCCCGGGTACACACCGACGGCCTGGGCGGGGTACGGCCCGGCCCCGGCCGGTGCCGCGGTCTCCCTCCCCGGACGGTGGTGGGGGCTGGTGACGGCCGTGCTGGCGCAGTTGCTGGTGCTGATCGGCACGACGACCACGAGCGTGGCGCTGCCGACCGTCTACGCCGACCTGGGCCTCTCGCCCGACGACTTGGGCTCGATGACCGAGGGCAGGGCACTGGCCTTCGGCTTGCTGCTGCTGGTCGGTGGGCACCTGTGCGATCTCCTGGGCCGCAAGCGGTCGGTGGTCATCGGCCTGGCCGGTTTCGCGGTGGCCTGCGCGGTCGGCGGCTCCGCAGGCTCGGCCGGTGCGCTCATCGGGGCGAACATCCTGCAGGGCGCGTTCGCCGCGCTGCTCTCGTCGGCCGTGCTGGCCCTGGTGTCCAGCAGCTTCACCTCCCCCGGCGAACGCGGCGTGGCCTTCGGGATCTACGCGGTGGTCATCGGCAGCGGCACGGCGATCGGCCTGTTCGCCGGCGGGTTGCTGACCGAGATCCTGACCTGGCGCTGGTGCCTGTACGCCGCGGTCCCGGTGGCGGTCGTCGCCGCGATCGGTACGGCCCTGATCACGCGCGACCATCCGGCCCGCACCCCGGCCCGTCCCGACATCCCCGGTCTGCTGCTCGGCGCCGTCGGCCTCGTCGCCCTCGTCCACGGCTTCACCGAGGCCGGGGAACGCGGCTGGACCGACCTCCTGGTCGTGGTCCTCCTCGTGGGCGGGGTCGCGCTGCTGGCGGCCTTCGCGTGGTGGCAGACCAGGGCGGCCGGCCCGCTCCTGCCGCCGTACGTCTTCAAGGACCGCGACCGCGTCGGCTCCCTTCTCGCCCTGGCCCTCGCCGGTGTGGGCGTGTTCCTCGTGTGCCTGGTCCTGAGCAGGTACCTCCAAGGCGCCCTCGGTTACAGCCCTGGAGCGGTCGGCGTATCCGTACTGCCCATGGCCGGGGCGGTCGCGATCGGTTCCGTCCTGGTCTCCGCCCTGCTGTACCGCAGGCTGGCGCCCCGCGTCCTGATCGTGTCCGGACTGGTGCCCGCGGCGATGGGCCTGCTGCTCCTGACGGGTCTCGACGCCGACGGCGCATACGCCACCGAGGTGCTGCCCGGCATGCTCCTCTTCGGCTTCGGCATCGGCCTGGCCTTCATGCCGCTTCTCGCCACCGCGACCGGTGGGATCTCCCCGCAGGACTCCGGCGGGACCGCCGCGGCGGTCTGCGCGGCCCAGCAACTGGGCGGCTGGGCCGGCATGCCCCTGTTCGGCAGCCTCGTCGCGGCGGTGGTCTCCGTACGGACGGGCCACGTGCCGGGTCTTCCGGACGGCCTGGCCGAGGCGGCCGAGAAGGGGGTCCTGCTCGGCGGACAGGCTCTTCCGGTGGGGCTCTCCGACAGCGTGGCGAAGCTGGACGCGGCGGTCCTGGAGGGGTACTCCGTCGCCTTCTGGTGGGCGGCCGGGCTCACCCTCCTCGCGAGCCTGCTCGCCGGGCTGATGGTCACGGCCAGGGCCCCCGGGCGGTGACACGCCGCCGGTCCGCACGGCCGGGGCCGGTCACCCGCCCCGGCCGTGTCCCTTGCCCGGCACCGTCCGCGAGAGCGGGCGACGGACGTTCAGCCCCCGGGCAGCACCCGGATCGAGGCGGAGCGACGGGGCAAACGTCGCCTGCCGCGGCACTAGGCGTCCGCCGGATACGCTCCCGGTATGAAGATCATGGTGGGTGCTCTTGCGGCTGGGGTGGGATTCGGGGCGGCCACCTCGCTCATCAACGCGCTTTCCTCCCCGTACGCGGAGCTCGGCGCCCCGCTTGTCGGCACCGTCTGGGCCGACGCCGCCAAGGTGCTCAGCCTGCTGGTGGACGCGGGCTGGTCCTGGGCCGCGCTGGCGGTGGCGATGGGCTGGCTGGCCGGGACACCGGTCCGAGGCGCGCTGGCCGGGGCGCTGGCGTTGTTCGCCGCCACGGGGGCGTACTACGTGACGGACGCCTACGCCGCGGGGGCCGAAACGGAGATGGTCAGGTGGTGGGTGGCGGGACTGCCGCTCGGGCTGATCCTGGGCGCGGTGGGTGCGGCCATCAGGCGGCCCGGACTGATCGGGCTGCTTGCGGCGTTGACGGTTCCGGTGGGTGCTGCCGTGCAGATGGTCGTGCTCCCGCCCGGACCGCACCTCACCTCGACCCCGGCGACCCTTCTCGCCGAGGTCGTCGTCTGGACGGGCGCTGCGCTCGGTGCCGGCTGGGCCGTCCACCGTTTCCGGACCACGAGGCGTGCGGCCGGAGCCGGATAGAGTCGCATCCGCCTTGCGACCGCACGCCCTAGGGCGTGCGTCCGGCGGCGCCAGGCAGGAACTCCATCAGCACCTCGTGGATCTGCCGCACCAGCGGCCTCAGTGCCCGGAACCGTGACAGGGCGATGGCGCGTGCGGCGATCGGCGCGGCGCGCTCGACCAGGCGGCGGCTGCGCTCGGTGTGCTCCGTGCGGTCGTACACCCAGTACAGCACCAGGCCCATCTGTATCAGCCACATCAACTGCGGCAGCTGTTCGGCCAGTTCGGGATCGGCCTTGGTGTCGGAACCGGCCAGGCAGCGCCGGTGGATGGAGATCGCGGCCTCCCGGGCCGCGACCGAGTCCGCCGAGAACGGGCTGAGCGGACTCTCCGGATCGGCGGCGTTCTTGAAGAACTGGGCGGCGAAACGGTGGTACGGCTCTGCCACGTCCAGCCAGGTCAGCAGGACCCCGCGCACCCGCACCGCGAGGTCCTTGTCGCCCTCCAGGACCGGCCGCACCGCCGCCTCGTGCTCGGCGGCGAGCCGGTCGTAGAAGCCCTGGACGAGGTGTTCCTTGTTCGTGAAGTAGTAGTAGGCGTTCCCGACGGAGACCCCGGCCTCCTGGGCGATGGCCCGCATCGTCGTCCTGTCGTAACCGCGCTCCTGGAAGAGCCGGAGGGCGGTTTCGAGGATGAGTGTGCGGGTCTGCTCGCTCTTGGGGACCCTGGCATCCTTCCCCTGGGATGCCCCGGCTTCCTTCACGCCCTTCGCTTCCTTCACCACAGCCCCGAGCGTATCCGCCCCGGTCGGTCCACGGCTCCGCGGACCGTACAGGCAGTGTCCGGAGTGGCCGGCCGGTGGGACGCGGGCCGGTGCTCGGCCGGCGCCCGGAGGCAGACGATCCAGGCCGACGTCCCCCGGTAGGTCTGCCCCTGGTCACCGAGGCCGTACGGCGGCAGTGCGAAAGGTGCGAAGGGGGCAGGGGCGACGACGGTGAGCGGTACGCGGGAGGGTGTCGCGGTGGGGCGTCAGACGCTCATCGCACGCGCCGAGTTGAGCTGGGCCATCACCCACGGGAAGGTCTCCGGACCGGTTGCCGGGATCATCGTCGAGTGATGCTTCCCGTCGCTGGTCACCGAGACCTGGATGAAGCCCGTCGTCTTCTTCTCCTTCATCAGGAGGAAGAGCAGGCCGACCAGGCAGAGCAGGGCGAAGACGATCGCCAGCACGATCGCGACCGTGGGGATCCGCTCCTCGGTGTGCGACAGGTCCGTGGCGGACCACACGGCGCCCTTGAGCGGCATGGTGCCGACCGGCGTGATGATCTGGTCGTTCACGATGGTGATGTCCCCGAGTGCCAGCAACGGGGCGCCGGCCACCGGCGCGCCCGGCTGCGCATAGCCGTGACCGGGCGCCATCGGCTGGGCCGCGGGCCCCGGGGGATAGCCGTAGGCGGGGCCGGGCTGCGCGGCGGATTCGGGCAGCGGCTGCGGGTACCCGTAGGCCGGAGCCCCCGCACCGGCGGGTCCGTTCCCCTGCCCGCCCGGCTGGGAAGGGCCCCACTGGTACGAGTTGTCCGCATGCGGATTCGGATCGCTCAACGTTCCCCGCTCTCGATCAAGCCTGTGCCCCGGGCTCTGTCGCGCCGGAAGCGGCACACCGGTGTCCGCTCCGCACGACCGTACCGCCCGAACCGGAACGGCGCAGCAAGCGGTCCCGCATCCGGCGGGACCGGTTCGGACACGACCGTTCCGCCGGACACCGGCCGAACCGTCGTCACCCGGCCGACGGGTACCGGGTCACATTCGTCACCTTGCACTTCGTGTCCGCCGGAGAGTCGCCCAGCCCCTGGGCCTTCTGCGTCGACTTCTGCCCCGGGGCCAGGTTGTTCGCCGCGGCAATTCCCTCGGCCACCCGTGTGCCGGACCCGTCCACGAACTCCACGGTCACGATGTAGTTCGACTTCACGTCGCCGTGGTTCACGATCTCCACGTCCACGGACGGCCACTTGGTCAGATCGTTGACCTCGCACTTGGACAGCTGCACGTCCGCCGCGGCGTCGGCCTTCGCACCGTCCTCCTTCCCGGCGGGCTTCTTCTCGCCGGGCTTCTCCCCGGAGGCGTCGTCCTTCGCCGGTGCGTCCTTCCCGGGCGCCTCGTCCACCGACGACTCCCCCGAGGAACTGCCCTCGCGCACGGTCCCGTTGCTCACCACGGACACGACCAGGGCCCCGCACCCGCCGAGCAGCACCAGGCCGCCGAGCACGGACAGGGTGATGATGAGCCCGGTCCGGCGCTGCTTCGGCGGTGGCGTCGGGGCGCCCCATCCCGGCCCCTGCGGGTAGGGCTGCTGCGGGTACGGCTGTTGCTGCGGGGACGGTCCACCCCACTGCGGAGGCTGCTGCGGTTGCTGCGGCTGCGGGCCGGGCGGCGGGAAGCCCTGAGACATGCGTGATCCCCCCAAAGGATGCTGGCGTGAGGAGACACGGTACGTCCTGGCCGGAACGTGTCGCATCAGAAGTGTCGGAATCGTGACGGAACTGTGCAGGTCGTGGCTTCTCGTACGGCGCGCGGCTTCTCGCACGGAGGTTGCTTCTCGCGCGGCCGGGGAGGGGCGGGCGGCTCCGTGCGTGTTCCTGCGGCCGGCACGGCGAACGGCCCCGTCCCGCGCCGAAGCGCGGGACGGGGCCTTGGGAGACGGCGGTGCCGTGCGCGGCCGGTCAGAAGCGGCGCGTGATCAGCGCCCGCTTGACCTCCTGGATCGCCTTGGTGACCTCGATGCCACGCGGGCAGGCGTCCGTGCAGTTGAACGTGGTGCGGCAACGCCACACGCCGTCACGGTCGTTGAGGATCTCCAGGCGCTGCTCGCCGCCCTCGTCGCGCGAGTCGAAGATGAAGCGGTGCGCGTTGACGATCGCCGCCGGGCCGAAGTACTGGCCGTCGTTCCAGAACACCGGGCACGAGGACGTGCACGCGGCGCACAGGATGCACTTGGTGGTGTCGTCGAAGCGCTCGCGGTCCTCGGCGGACTGCAGACGCTCGCGGGTCGGCTCGTTCCCCTTGGTGATGAGGAAGGGCATGACGTCGCGGTACGCCTGGAAGAACGGCTCCATGTCGACCACGAGGTCCTTGAGGACCGTGAGGCCCTTGATGGCCTCGATCGTGATCGGCTTCTCCGGGTTGATGTCCTTGATCAGCGTCTTGCAGGCGAGCCTGTTCTTGCCGTTGATCCGCATCGCGTCGGAGCCGCAGATGCCGTGGGCACAGGAGCGGCGGAACGTCAGCGTGCCGTCCAGGTCCCACTTGATCTTGTGGAGCGCGTCGAGCACACGCTCCTTCGGGTCGATCGTGATCTGGAAGTCCTGCCACTGGGCCTCTTCGGAGACCTCGGGGTTGAAGCGGCGGATCCGGAAGGTCGCCGTGATGTACGGCGAGGCGGCGGACTGCGCCTCGACCTTGTCCAGAGTCGGGGTTGCCATCAGTACTTACGCTCCATCGGCTGGTAGCGGGTCTGGACGACCGGCTTGTAGTCGAGCCGGATCGACTCGGTGCCGTCGTCGGCGACCTCGCGGTACGCCATGGTGTGGCGCATGAAGTTGACGTCGTCGCGGTTCGGGAAGTCCTCGCGGTAGTGGCCGCCGCGCGACTCCTTGCGGGCCAGCGCGGAGACCGCCATGACCTCGGCCAGGTCGAGCAGGTTACCCAGCTCGATGGCCTCCAGGAGATCGGTGTTGAACCGCTTGCCCTTGTCCTGGATGGACACGTCGTGGTACCGCCTGCGCAGCTCGGCGATCTTGTCGACGGCCGTCTTGATGGTCTGCTCGGTGCGGAACACCATCACGTTGGCGTCCATGCACTCCTGCAGCTCCTGACGGAGCGCGGCGACCCGCTCGGAGCCCGTCGAGTTGCGCAGCCGCTCGATCTGCTCCTCGACCAGCTGCGCCGGGTTCTCCGGGAGCGGCACGAAGTCGCTCTTGGCGGCGTACTCGGCGGCACCGATGCCGGCGCGGCGGCCGAACACGTTGATGTCGAGCAGCGAGTTGGTGCCCAGGCGGTTGGCGCCGTGCACGGACACGCACGCGACCTCGCCGGCGGCGTACAGGCCCGGGACGACGGTGGTGTTGTCGGCCAGCACCTCGCCCTCGACGTTGGTCGGGATGCCGCCCATGGCGTAGTGCGCGGTCGGCTGGATCGGGATCGGGTCCGTGTAGGGCTCGATGCCGAGGTACGTACGCGCGAACTCGGTGATGTCCGGGAGCTTGGCGTCCAGCTGCTCCGGCGGCAGGTGCGTGAGGTCGAGGTAGACGTGGTCGCCCTCGGGACCGCAGCCGCGGCCCTCACGGATCTCCGTGTAGATGGAGCGGGAGACGACGTCACGGGACGCGAGGTCCTTCATGACCGGCGCGTACTTCTCCATGAAGCGCTCGCCGTCCTTGTTGCGGAGGATGCCGCCCTCACCGCGGGCGCCCTCCGTCAGCAGGATGCCCATGCGCCAGATGCCCGTCGGGTGGAACTGGAAGAACTCCATGTCCTCCAGCGGCAGACCGCGGCGCCACGCGGCGGCCTGGCCGTCACCGGTCAGGGTGTGCGCGTTCGACGTCACCTTGAAGAACTTGCCGGTGCCGCCGGAGGCGAAGATGATCGACTTCGCCTGGAAGACGTGGATCTCGCCGGTCGCCAGCTCGTACGCGACGACGCCCGAGGACTTCGTGACGCCGTCGACGTCCTGGAGCAGCAGGTCGAGGACGTAGAACTCGTTGAAGAACTCCACACCCTCCTTGACGCAGTTCTGGTACAGCGTCTGGAGGATCATGTGGCCGGTGCGGTCCGAGGCGTAGCAGGACCGGCGGACCGGGGCCTCGCCGTGGTTACGGCTGTGGCCGCCGAAGCGACGCTGGTCGATGCGGCCCTCGGGCGTGCGGTTGAACGGCAGGCCCATCTTCTCCAGGTCGAGGACCGAGTCGATGGCCTCCTTCGCCAGGATCTCGGCGGCGTCCTGGTCGACCAGGTAGTCGCCGCCCTTGATCGTGTCGAAGGTGTGCCACTCCCAGTTGTCCTCCTCCACGTTGGCCAGCGCGGCGGCCATGCCGCCCTGCGCGGCGCCCGTGTGGGAGCGGGTGGGGTAGAGCTTGGTGAGCACGGCGGTACGGCTGCGCTTCGTGGACTCGATGGCCGCGCGCATGCCGGCGCCGCCGGCGCCGACGATGACGGTGTCGTACTTGTGGATCTGCATGATTTCCTCTGGTCCCTCTGGCCCGGCGCGCCTAGCGGATGTTCGGGTCGAAGGTGAAGATCACCAGCGTGCCCAGCAGGACGGTGAACACCGTGGCGGTGTACAGGAGCATCTTCAGCCAGAAGCGGGTGTTGTCCCGTTCGGCGTAGTCGTTGATGACCGTACGGAGGCCGTTGGCGCCGTGCAGCATGGCCAGCCACAGCATCCCCAGGTCCCAGATCTGCCAGAACGGCGAGGCCCAGCGGCCCGCCACGAAGGCGAAGCCGATCTTGGAGACGCCGCCGTCCAGCACCAGCTGGATCAGCAGGTGGCCCAGGACCAGGACGACCAGGACGATGCCCGACAGGCGCATGAAGAGCCAGGCGTACATCTCGAAGTTGGTGCGCGAACCCTTGGGGGTCTTGCCGGTGCGCTTGCGCGGCGGCTCGATGACCGGGGCCGGGTTGTCGACGTCGTAGAGGCTGACGCCCTCGACGGAGCCGATCGCGGCGGAGGACTCGGTGGACATGGGCCTCAGCTCCCGAAGACTTCGCGTACGGCGTGACCGAGGACCGGGTACAGGGCCCCGACCATCAGCACGATCCAGATGCCCACGACGGACCAGAGCATCTGCTTCTGATAGCGCGGGCCCTTGGCCCAGAAGTCCACGGCGACGATGCGCAGACCGTTGAGCGCGTGGAAGAGAATGGCGGCCACCAGGCCGTATTCGAGCAGCGCGACGATCGGCGTCTTGTACGTGGCCACGACGTCGTCGTATGCCTCGGGGGACACACGGACGAGAGCGGTGTCCAGGACATGTACGAACAGGAAGAAGAAGATGAGGACACCGGTGACTCGATGAGCCACCCAGGACCACATGCCTTCCCGGCCGCGGTACAGCGTTCCAGCCGGCACGGAAAAACCCTCCGGGAGCGGGGATCGGGGCCGGCCGGCTTCACTGTCGGTCTGACCCGGCCGGGTACGGTCCACCGGCCCCGGCCATCGTAGCGACGGTTTGTCGGTTCGTTCGCGCCGGGGCCTGTGGTGTGATCAAAGTGGCAATCAAACAGCCACGGACGGGCTAGAACGGGACGTCTCGGCACGGCCGGACCGCTCCGTTCCGTTACGACCTGGGGAGCAATAGGGAGCGGGCTCCCGACGCCCTGCGACTCCGCCTCCCGCGTTGTCGTCGGTCACCGACGCTCCTTCCCCGAGCTCTCAGCTGCTTTCGAGCAGGGGAGACCCCATCCGCCTCTCTCCTCCGCCTTGGATTCGAAGCCGCACGACGCCGCTCGCTGATCCACTCCCTATTGCTCCCCAGGTCGTTATGAATCCGATATCAGGTCGATGAGGCGACCCCGGGCGAGTCGCCGCATCTCATCGGCCGCGACGAGCCGCTCCTTCTCCTCGTCGTGGCCCAGCCGGGCCCGGATCCCGGCGAGCACCTGGTCCGGCCGCTCGGCCGGCTCGTAGGCGTCCAGACAGATCACGAAGACATACCTGAACCTGCTCTCGTACGCGGCGTGGGCGGCCCGCAGGGCCAGATGGGCGGAGTGCGGGGCGGTGTCGCCCAGCCCCGGCACGGGCTCGGCGGCGAGCGCCTCCGTGAGCTCCGCGGGGGACATGTCGTACCCCGCCTCCTCGGCGGCGGCCAGCAGCGCGCCCGGATCGGGGTACGGGCGGTGGGCGGCCAGCCGCCGCGCCCAGCGACGGCTGCCGCAGCAGGCGAGGAGGGCGGCTTCGGCGTCGGCGGGCGGCAGGGCGTTGAAGCGGGCGAGACCGGGGAAGCGGTGGGGAGCGGGGGCGTGGACGGCGTCGGGCGCGGATGCGGGGGCAGGTGCCGCCCGGCCGGGGTGCTGAACGGGCAGGGCCGTGCGGATGGCCGGTTGCCGCGGTCTCTCCGGGAGGCCGGCGTGGGACTCGCTGGACCTGGACAGCGTGGTGCTCCTCGGATCAACGGGTTCTGCGCACCTGGATTCGGTGGGACGGGTGAGACCAGGCGGAGACAGGGTGAAGAGAGAGACGAATGGGCCTCAAAGCTAGCGAGACCGGGCAACAGTCGTATGACGGATGCGCGAACTTCACCCGGATGGGAGAGTTTCGCGACGTCTGAGGGGCCGTTGGGATGTATCCAAACGTTTCGGCGGCCGTGTTCCAAGGAGTTCGTCGGCGTTTCGCCGTCACGGCGTGTCGTCCGGCCCGGCGTTCGTTCGCCGCGGCGACCCGGCCGTCCCGGTGTCTCCCTCCGCGCCATGGAGGGGCGCAGCCCACCGTTCGCTCTCGACCGCTTCCCGTTTCCTTTCTCGTACCGGAGGTTTCTGACCGATGTCGCCCTCACGCGGCGCTCTCGTGACCGGGGCGGTTCTCACCGCGGCGGCTGCCGTGACGGTCGCCGTCGTCGTCTGGCAGGAAGGCTCGGGCGGCGGACCCGCCGGGGAGACGGGGGCCCGTACCCCCACCGGCTCCCCGGCCACCCCCTCGCCGAACCGGACCTATCCGCTCTCCACCGCTCCCCGCACCATTCCGGCCGTGCGCGAGCACATCGCGGCGCGCGGCCCCGGCTGGCGGCCCGGACCGGACGCCGGGGTCGTCCTCGCGAGCGGCAGCGGCGCGCTCGCGGACGAGGGCCGGTCGCTCGCACAGGAGCTGAGCATCCACTACCGGGGTGACGTCCCCGCCCGCCCGGGCGACGTGGAGCTGGCCCTGACCCCGGGCAAGGGCACCCCGGAGTCGTACACCCTCAGGGCCCGCGACGGACGGGTCACGATCAGCGGACCCGACCAGGCCGGTGTCTTCTACGGGACCCGCACCCTGAAGCAGTCGGTGCGCGCCGACGGCGTGATGCCCGAGGGCGAGGTGCGCGACCGTCCCGACCGGCCGCAGCGCGGATTCAACCTCGACATCGCGCGCAAGTACTACCCCGTCCCGTGGATCGAGGACCGGCTGCGCGAGATGGCCGACCTCAAGCTCAACCAGTTCGGCCTGCACTTCTCCGACGACCAGGCGTTCCGCATCGAGTCCGAGACCCATCCCGAGGTGGTGTCGCCGCAGCACCTGACCAAGGCCGAGGTGCGGCGGATCCTCGCCCTCGCGAACCGGCTGCACATCCAGGTCGTCCCCGAGCTCGACTCGCCCGGCCACCTGGGGGCGGTCCTGAAGGCCCACCCCGGCCTCCAGCTGCGCAATGTCTCGGGGGTGCCCTCGCCCGGTTCGCTCGACATCTCCGATCCGGGGGCGGCCAAGCTGATCGACGAACTCCTCGGCGAGTTCACCGAACTGTTCACCGGCCGGTACTGGCATCTCGGCGCCGACGAGTACCTCGCGCTGATGGCGCGGGACCCGGCGGCCTCCTACCCGCAGCTGCAGCGCGCCGCACAGCAGAAGTACGGGCCGCAGGCCGGCATCAAGGACCTCGCCACCGGCTGGCTCAACGACCGCGCGGCGGTGGTGCGTCCGCACGGCAAGCAGCCCAAGGCGTGGAACGACGGCTTCTTCCGCGACGGTGTCGTCCACGCCGACAAGGACATCGAGGTCGAGTACTGGACGGGCAGGGAGTACGGCGCCCGGCCGCCGGAGGAGTACCTGGGCGAGGGGCGGAAGGTGGTGAACCTCAACGACGAGTTCCTCTATTACGTGCTCGGCCAGCCCAACAACTTCATCTACCCCACGGGCAAGCGGATCTACGAGCAGTGGACCCCGCTCGTGCTGCGCGGCACCCAGCCGGTCGCGTCGCGCTGGTCCGGCCAGATCCTCGGCGGGCGGTTCGCGGTCTGGGGCGACCTCCCGCAGGCCCAGACAGCGGAGCAGGTGGCGGCAGGGGTCAGGATGCCGCTGCGGGCGACCGCCCAGAAGCTCTGGCACCCGGGCAGGCCGACGCTGAGCTGGGACCGGTTCCAGGCGCTGGCGAAGCGGATCGACACGGCGCGCTGACGGGGTCGGCCGTGCTCGGCGGTGCGCCCGGTACGGGGCCGGGGCCACGGCTGATCCTGTGCGGCTCCGCGACGAGCGTCGTGCACGAACTGCTCCCGGGGATCGAGCCGCTGCGGGGAAGCGCCGGGGCCGGCCTGCGGCAGAGCGCCTTCGACTGCCGTGACGGCCGGGCCTTCTGGCGTGGGCGCCGGGCCTTCTGACGGATCGCCGGCCGGCTGACCGCGCCGAAGGCGCACGCGGTCCCGGGCGGGGGCTGCCGGTATCGGCGGTCTGCTCGCAGGAGCGAAGTCACCGACGCTCGCGGGCGTGTCATGGGACAAGGCCGGGCGAGCAGCTCTTCACGAGGGCGGCGAACCTCGATCCCGGCGCCGCGGCCGCCACCGCGGCGGCGTCGGGCGCTGTGTCCACGTCGCGCAGGAGCGGCAGGTCGCGCACCCGGAGGCCCGCCCCGGTGAGGCGGTCGCGCTGGGCGGCGCCGGTGTACGCGGTGGACATCGGGACGCCTCGCAGCAGCGCCGGGGCGGGCGCGGCGAGGCCGAGCGCCCAGAACCCGCCGTCCTCCGCCGGGCCGAACCACGCGTCGCACTCCAGCCACGCGCCGGGATCCAGTGCGGGGGCGAGGAGCTTCGGGGTGAGCTGTGGGGTGTCCATGCCGACCAGGAGGGCGGGGCCGTCCGGCACGGCGGCGAAGGCCGCGGCCAGCCGCTCGTCCAGGCCGCCGGACGCCTGCGGGATCACCTCGATGCCGGGCGGCAGCCAGGGTCCGGGCGCGCCGTCCAGGACGAGCGTCCGGCGGCGGGCCGGGCAGCGCAGCACGGTCTCCAGGGTGTCGGCGAGCGCCGCCTTCGCGAGGGCGGCGGCTTGGGCAGGGGTGAACGGCGGCGTGAGCCGAGTCTTGACGTGTCCAGGCCGTGGTTCCTTGGCCATCACCAGCAGCGCGGTCGGTCCGGCCGGGCCGCTCACCGGGGGGCTCCCGCCGGACGGCGGGGCGGCTCGCCGAGGACCGCGCGCATGTCGCGCACCGCGTACCAGGTGCCACGCCAGGTGCCCGTGACCTTGGAGCGGCCGGCGCGTGGGCGGTAGGGCACGTCGACCTCGCGCACCCGCCATCCGGCGTCGGCGGCGCGGATGACCATCTGCAACGGGTAGCCCGACCTGCGGTCGGTCAGGTCCAGGCCGAGCAGGGCCTCCCGGCGGGCCACCCGCATCGGGCCGAGGTCGTGCAGGCGCAGGCCGGTGCGGCGGCGGATCAGCCGGGCCAGCTCGCGGTTGGCGAGCCGGGCGTGCGCCGGCCAGGCGCGGCGTGTCGTCGGCCTGCGCCGCCCGAGCACCAGGTCCGCCTCGTCGTCCAGGACGGCGTGGGCCAGCGACGGCAGCAGCCCCGGGTCGAGGGAGGCGTCGCAGTCGCAGAGACAGACCACGGGCGTGGTGGCGGCGCGCAGCCCGGCCGCGCAGGCCGCGCCGAAGCCGCGCACCGGTTCGCTCACGACGTGCGCGCCCAGCGACGCGGCGAGTTCGGCGGAGCCGTCGGTCGAGCCGTTGTCGACGACCACGGCGCGCCACCCGGGCGGTATCCGCTCCAGCACCCAGGGAAGGGCGGCCGCTTCGTCAAGACATGGCAGCACGACGTCCACAAGGGGCCGATGCCTCTCGGTCATGTCTTTCAGCGTACGGATGTCAATGTATGGGCGGAAATAGGGTGGTGCATCCGGATTATCTGATGCGGTCCGCCGTCGCCGTACGGCGTGGGCGGGTGCCGTCGCCCTCTTCGACGGCGACGCGGGGTCCGGGCGGCGGGCGCCTCGAACCGGTGCGGGCCGCGACGGTTCCGGCGATCGAGGGCCGAGGCCGTCTCCCGCACGCGCGTCACCGAGGCTTCGGTGCCAGGCCGCGCAGGGGGGCTCCGGCGAACTCGCGCACGCCGTCGGCGAACGGCACCCGGGGCAGCCAGCCGAGTTCCTCGCGCAGCCGTGACGAGGAGGCGGTGATATGGCGGACGTCGCCCAGCCGGTACTCACCGGTCACCACCGGCGCGGGCCCGCCGTGGGCCGCGGAGAGCGCGGTGGCCATCTCCCCCACGGTGTGAGGGCTTCCGCTTCCCACGTTGTAGGCGCGCAGTGTGCCGTCCGGGATCGCGGCGCCGACCGCGCCGAGCGCTGCCAGGTTGGCGGCGGCCACGTCGGCGACGTGGACGAAGTCCCGGCGCTGACCGCCGTCCTCGAAGACCCGGGGCGGCTCGCCGCGGGCGAGTGCGGAACGGAAGAGCGAGGCCACCCCGGCGTAGGGGGTGTCGCGTGGCATTCCCGGTCCGTAGACGTTGTGGTAGCGCAGGGCGACCGCCCGGCCGCCGGTGGCCCGCGCCCAGGCGGCGGCCAGGTGCTCCTGGGCGACTTTCGTCGCCGCGTAGACGTTGCGCGGGTCGGGCGGCGCGTCCTCCGGCACCAGGCCGGGGGCGAGCGGATCGCCGCAGCGCCGGCAGAGGGGCTCGAACCGTCCGGCGTCCAGGTCGGCGACCCGGCGCGGGCCGGGCCGGACGGCCCCGTGGCGGGCACATGCGTAGCGGCCCTCGCCGTAGTAGACCATCGATCCGGCCAGGACGAGCTCGCTCACCCGCAGCCGGGCCATGGCCGCGAGCAGGACGGCGGTGCCCAGGTCGTTGCACCCCACGTAGGCGGGCGCGTCGTCGAAGTCCCGGCTCAGGCCGACCATCGCCGCCTGGTGGCTGACCGCGTCCACCGCGTGCAGCGCCTCCTCGACCACCGCCCGGTCCCGCACGTCGCCGCGCACGAACTCCACACCGGGCGGCCGTGAGGGCGGGAAGGACGCCGCGCCGTGCGCCGCGGGCAGCACCGCGTCCAGTACGCGCACCTCATGCCCGGCCTCGACCAGCGCACCGACGACATGGGAGCCGATGAACCCGGCCCCTCCAGTGACAAGCACCAGCATGCCTTCGAGGCTACGGCCGGATCCGACACGCGGCGCTGCGAGGGCCGACCGCCGTACTCGCGACTGCCACGATGGCCGGTGTGGGAGTACGCACGCTCTGCGCCACGGCACTGCTCGCCGCCCTCGTCGCCGTCGTCGCCGCGACGGTCCGCGTGGGCGGTGATCTCGGCCATCCGGCCGCGCTGCTGTACTGGTACGCCGCCGCGTGGGTGCTGTTCGCCGGAGCGGTGTGGACCGTGCGGCGCGTGCCGGTGCGCACCGCCGTGGCGCTGATCCTGGCCGGGGGGATCGCCCTGTGCGCGGCGGCGCTCTCGGCTCCGCCGCGCACCAGCGACGACATGTACCGCTACGCGTGGGACGGTCGCGTGCAGGCCGCGGGGATCTCCCCGTACGCCTACCCACCGGACGCGCCACAGCTTGCCCGGTTGCGTGATCCGTGGCTCTTCCCCGCCGGGACCGCGTGCCGCGGGTGGGACCTCCACTCGGTGGCGGGTGTGTGCACGCACATCAACAGGCCGTCCGCACCCACGATCTATCCGCCCATGGCCGAGGGATGGTTCCTGCTGGTGCACGCCGTCTCCCCGGCGGGCGGGCGGCACAAGCCCCTGCAACTCGCCGGTGCGGTGCTCTGCGTCGCCACGACGGTGGCGCTGCTGCTGGTGCGGCGGCGTACGTGTGGTGACGTGCGGCGGGTGGCGCTGTGGGCATGGTGTCCGGCGGTGCCGATCGCCGCGGTCAACGACGCCCATGTGGACACCGTCGGAGTGCTGCTCACGGTGGTCGCGCTGGGCGCGGCCGCAGGAGCACGCCGTGGAGCACTGCTCGGGGCGGCGATCGCCGCCAAACTACTGCCCGCACTCACCCTTCCGGGCGCACTGTCGGGGGTGCTGGCCCCCGGGCGCAGCCCGCGTACCCGGCTGCGGGAGGCGGCGAGCGTGCTGCTCGCCGCCGTCGGCGTCGTGGCGCTCGTCTATCTCCCGTACCTGCTGGCATCCGGTTCCGCGGTCCTGGGTTATCTCCCCGGCTATCTGCGGGAGGAGGGGTACGAGCCGGACGACGTCGGCCGGTTCGCGCTGCTGCGGCTGGTGCTGCCGGACGCGTGGGCCGGTCCGGCCGCTGCCGTACTGGTGGCGCTCACCGCCTGGTACGTCCTGCGGCACGGCGATCCGGAGCGGCCGTGGTATGGATCGCTGCTGGTCACAGGCACCGCGCTGCTGCTCGCCTCGCCCGCGTACTACTGGTATGCGCTGCTCGTCGTGGCTCTCGTGGCCATGGGCGGCCCAGGGGAGTGGCTCGCCGTCGCCGCCTCGGGCACCGTGCTGTACGTCGCGAACGAACTGCACTGGCCCGGCGTCCAGGCAGCCGCGTACGGGACGGCCGCTGTGGCGGTGCTCGCCGGTGTACTCGTCCGGGCGCGGGCGCGTGGCGGCGGAGACGGGCGGCGGGACGGTGCGGGAGGGCAGGCGTGCGGGCCGCATCGGGCGCGAGGGGGTCATCGGTGGCGGCGTCCGAAGACGACCAGCCGCAGGACGGTGAAGCGCACGACGGTCACCAGGGCGAAGCTCGGCGCGAGCACCAGGGTCTCCGCCGCCGGCGAGGCGGTGGGCCGGTAGTGGCGGAAGAGCAGGACAGCGCCCGAGGTGACCAGGTACGCCAGGACGAAAAGGCCCCCTGCGGCCAGATGCGCCTGGAGGACCCGGACCGGGGACCCGCGAAAGGTCAGTCGGCGGTTGGCCTCCGTGTTGAGGACGGTGACGGCGAGAAGGGAGGCGAAATTGGCCAGGACGGGCGGCGACCAGTGACGCAGAACCCAGTACAGCAGGGCCTGGGCAGCCGTGGAGGCGACGCCGATCACGACGAACCAGAACGCTTCCCTGGTCAGCGCGGTGCGGCCGGGCCGGGTGGAGGCGCTGCGCTGTGTGCCGAGGCGTCGCACCCCACCATCATGAGGCCACCGGGCGACCCGTCGAGCCGTGCGGAGCGCCGGTTCGGCCGCTCGGCTGGCGACGGACACCCGCATGCACGCCGGGCACGGAAGGACGTCCCGATCTGTGCCAGTTTGTAGCTGACGACTCGACAGACCCTTGCGGCGCGGCGGGATTCGATCCACCCCTCGGGGAGCCGGTACGGAGGCAGAGGAGGCGGCCGGTGGGCAGTGGCGGACGGCAGTCGGCACCGGACTCCGGCGGGCAGCGGCGCCCGGGACCGGACGAGGAGCACGCGCCGGGGCGCATGGAGCGCGTTCGCGCCACCGTGGCGGCGAGGGTCACCAGAGGGGCCGCTGGTGCCCGGACCCTCGTGCGGCGGGTCGAGCGGACTCCTCCGCCCCCGGGGCCGTTCCGTCCCGGCTTCTGGCGCAGTCCCCTCCGCGGGCCCTGGCTGACGTCCGTGTTCGGCCTGGTGCTGCTGATCGGCATCCCCCTGCTCTTCGTGACCGGCGCGCTGTCCTACGCCGCCTACAACCCCGGCCTCGGCGCACTCAACGACCAGACCCCGGACAAGGGCCTGCTGGGCTTCTACCTGTTCGACTGGCCCACGCACCCCTACTGGCTGTACCGGCTCACCCAGGGCGTGCACGTGACGCTCGGCGTGGTCCTGGTGCCGGTGGTGCTGGCCAAACTGTGGTCGGTGATCCCGAAGCTGTTCGAGTGGCTGCCGGTCCGCAGCGCCGCCCACGCGCTGGAGCGGCTGTCGCTGCTGGCGCTGGTGGGCGGGGTCGTCTTCGAGTTCGTCACCGGGATCCTCAACATCCAGCTCTACTACGTCTTCCCGGGCTCCTTCTACACCCTGCACTTCTATGGTGCCTGGGTGTTCATCGCCGCGTTCGTCGTCCATGTGAGCCTGAAACTCGGCCGGATGACACGCTCCCTGCGCTCCCGCAACCTGCTGACGGAGCTGCGCACCGGGCTCGCCGGCACCCGGCCGGAGCCACCCGACCCGGACGGTCCGGTCGCGCTCGAACCCGCGGCGCCGACCATGTCCCGGCGCGGCGCACTCGCCATGGTGGGGGCTGGGTCGCTGCTCCTCCTGGTGGTCACCGCGGGACAGAGCATCGGCGGCCGGCTGCGAAGGACCGCCCTTCTCGCGCCGCACAACCGTGACCCGGGCGGCGGCCCGAAGGACTTCCAGGTCAACAAGACGGCCGCTTCCGTCGGCGTCACCCCCGCCCTTGTCGGGCCGGACTGGCGGCTGGAGGTCCGCGGCCACGGGCCGACGCTCGTCTTCACCCGCGCACAACTCCTCGCGATGCACCAGCATGCCGCCGCGCTGCCGATCGCCTGCGTGGAGGGGTGGTCCACCGACGACCAGGACTGGAGCGGCCTTCGGCTGACCGACCTCGCCGCCCTGGCGGGCCTCCCCGACGCCGGAAGCGTCCTGGTGGAGTCCGTCCAGCCACGCGGCCCTTACCGCGCGGTGGTACTGCGGGGCAATCAGATTCACGATCTCCGATCGCTGCTCGCCCTGCGGGTCAACGGCGCGGACCTCTCGCTCGACCACGGCCACCCGGCCCGCGTCATCGTCCCGGCCAATCCCGGCGTGAACAACACCAAGTGGGTGCGCCGGCTCACCTTCAGGACGTGACCATGGCGCGCTTCGTCCGTTGGTACGGCTCCGGCCCCCTCCACCTTCTCGTCCTGATCGCCTCGTTCGCCCTCACCGGTTACGCCCTGGTGCGACTGTTCGCCGTCCGCCCGATCGAGGTCGCGATCTGGCTCGTCGGCGCGGCGATCGTCCACGACCTGATCCTGCTCCCCCTGTACTCACTCGCCGATCTGTCGGCCCAAGCCGTCCTGCGGCATCGCGCCCCCCGCATGCCGCGACCGCCGTGGATCAACTACCTGCGGGTGCCCGCCTTCCTCTCCGGCGTGCTCCTGCTCGTCTGGTTCCCCCTCATCCTCGACCTCGCGATCCCCTACCCCGATGCCGCACGACTGTCCGAAGGCGTCTACCTCGGCCGATGGCTGGCCATCACCGCCGTGCTCTTCGGCACCTCCGCCCTTGCCTTCGCCCTCAGGCTCCGCCGCCTCCGGCGGGCCGCCCGCGCCGACGAGGAACGACCCGCATCGGGTCACGACGCCGCGTCATGACGCCCGGCGAGGAGCGGTCGCCCTGTGCCGACGCGGACCCCTACGCACTGGCCCTGCGCAGTGGCCGCGAACTGGTGTACCTGCGGCTGGCGGACGGGCGCCGGATCCGGATGCCGGTGGATCGCTGGTACGCACACCCCACGGTGGCCGACGAATCCGTGCTCAATCGCTGCGTCGACCCCGTTCTCGACGTCGGCTGCGGGCCCGGCCGGCTGTGCAGGGCACTCCTGGGTCGCGGAGCCTTCGCGCTCGGCGTCGATGTGGCTCCCCGCGCGGTGGCCCACACCGTCGCCCTCGGCGGAATCGCCCTGCGCCAATCGGTGTTCGACCGGGTACCGGCCGAGGGAGTCTGGGAGACCGCCCTGCTCATCGACGGCAACATCGGTATCGGCGGTGACCCGCGCGCCCTGCTGTACCGCTGCATCCAGGTCACCGCCCCGACGGGTTTTCTCCTCGTCGAGGTCGACCCCGACGACGTCGAGGAACGCTGCACCGCCCAATTCGAAGACGGCCATGGCCACGAAGGTCCGCCGTTTCCCTGGGCACGTCTGGGAGCACCGGCACTCCACAGGATCGCCGAGGACCTTGCCCTCAGCGTCACCGACCAGTGGAGATGCGGCCAACGATGCTTCCTCGCCCTCGGCCACCGGGACACGGCCTCGGGACGTCGTCGCTGAGCCGGGGCCGACCACGCGGTGACGAGGCGACGCATCGCCGCTCGGAGCGCAGGCGGCGCCCCGAGCGGTCGCAGGTGCGAGGGGGTTTTCCTCCGATCAGCAGGCCAGAGCCGGCTGCGCCCTGTCGTCGAGCATGGCGCAGAGCGTCGTACGGGCTCGTGAGACCCGGGATCTGATGGTGCCGACGGGGCACGAGCTGGTGCGGGCCGCGTCGTCGTACGGCATGTCCAGTACCTGGGTCAGCAAGAACGCCTCCCGGCGGTCGTCGGGCAGTGATTCCACCAGGGTCATGAGGGCGATCCCCTCCTCGAAGCCGGGCAGGTGCCGCGGCTGGGCGCACTCCGCGGCGTACTGCCAGTCGGGGATGTCGGCGAGCCGAGGTCGGGAGGCGGCGCGCCGGAGGCTGTCGACGACGGTTCGGCGGGCGATGGTCAGCAGCCAGGCACGAGCCGAACCGCGGCCCTGGAAGAGGTGGATCGTGCTGACGGCACGCAGGAAGGTCTCCTGCATCAGGTCGTCGGCCACTTGGGAATCGTCGGCGAGGGCGGCCACGTACCGCCGTACGTCGTTGTGGAGCGCGCGGAAGACGCGTTCGAAGGCGTCGGCGTCGCCGGCTGCGGCGTCGACGGCCCATGCGGTGACGTCGTCTTCCGTCGCCGCAGGGTGTCTTGGGGCAGGAAACATGGAGACTGCGGTCCTTCCGGGAATCCCGGACAGGGCATTGCCGGCCGGCATGCGCGGTCCGGGGAGAGGGAGATTTCGCCCGCGCCGAGATGCGCGGGCGTACGTCGGCGGCGGATGCCGCGGCCGACGTGATCCAGCTGTCAGCGGACAGCGGTCTCCCCCGGAGGTCCCCGGGTGACGAGCGTGTGAACGAGCAGCCGCGGGCGCGGACGCCCGCCGGAACGGTCGACGCCGGGCGCGGGGGGCGCGGACGGGAGCGGGCGGATCGCGTCGAGAAGTGACAGGGGGAGGCGGAAGCGGTCCGCCAGCGCCCGCAGAATCTGGAAGGCCGCACGCTCGCCGCGAGCCAGCCACAGGCCGCACAGCACGGCCGCTGCCGCGTGCGCGGCCAGCATTCCCCAGGAGGCCGTGCCGGTCATCGCCCCCATGTCGTGCACGGGCTGGGCCGCGTGGGCGCCGTGGGCGGCATGTCCGAGCGCCGATATCGCGGAGGAACCGCCTTCGAGGCTGGGCAGTCGCATGCTGTCGGTGAGACCGGCCTGCTCGGCGACGTCGTAGGCTCGCGCTGCCGCGCCGGTGTCGCCGTGCGGGCCGCAGAGCAGGGCGTCCGCCCATCTCAGCGCGAGCGTGGACTCGCCACCTGCGGACGGGGGCGCCTGCTGCACGGTCTGGGCCAGCGTGAAAGCGCCATGGAGCGCTGCCTGCACCGCGACGGTGAGAGCCACGACCGCGGCCTGGCCCCGCTCCCTGCCGGCGACGAGCCACGCCAGTGCGCCGACTCCCCCCACGCACAGGGCCAGGGACCACCAGGGGAGCGGATCACCCGACATGAGTACGTGGCCGCAGGCAGCAAGCGCCACGCACACGACCGCGAACAGCGCGGACCGTGTGGCGCGAAACCACCACCCCACCGACATGCCACCCGATCCTGGCATTCCCCCCGCGACACCTCCAGACCGGGTCCCGTGCGGCGGGTTCCGGGCTTCGTTCCCGCCACTTCCGCGCCCCGGCTGCCCGCTCGCCCGGCACATGAGGTGTCGTACGGCAGTGTCTTCCGGTTCCCGGCTCCCCGTGGGTTTCGGAAGCATCGGGTGCGCGCGGGCGGCCTGCTGTGCTTCCACGCCGGAGGGCACGAGAGCTCGGGCCCGGATGCCGCGGGAATCACCTCGGTGTTCGGGCCTCGGGCTCCCGCCCGGGGCCCGGGGAGTGGGGCTCCCCGGACCTCGCGGACATCAGGGCGAGCGGCATACCGGGCGTGCGATGCCCCGCTCCTCGTGCCGGGTTCCCTCCACATACGGGCGGCGGAGGCAATGCGTTCATCGGGCGCCGGTGCCGGACGGCTTCGCCCGTCACGACAGTGATCGCGCGGCGTCTCCGCGCAGCTCCCGGGGTCACCCGAACGGAGGCTGTGACGCTGTTCACCCCGCGCCGGGGAACTCCGGTCGGGTCGCATTCGACTTCTGGACTGCCACGAGCCGTTCTCCCACGGCTCGCGTCGAGAACGTCGAGGAGCACTCCGTGGAGCAGACGGCAGACCCTGTGCCCGAAGCGAAGACCGTCCGGTTCGTCCCACCGCCCGCGTTGTGGGGATTTCTCTTCCTCCTGGGGGTGCTGTTCGCGGGCGCCTACGCCGTGGGGGCCGCTGTGGGCCCGGTCGCGCCCGGCATGCACGGCCCCGGGATCACCGGCGACTCGCCCGCCGGCGACGGGGACATGCCCATGGACCACGGGGGCGGGCACTGATGACATCCGACGCGGCGCCCACGGTGGTGGTGACCGACATCGCCGTGGGCGGCATGACCTGCGCGGCCTGCGTCCGACGGGTCGAGCGCAAGCTGGGAAAGCTGGACGGTGTCACGGCGGAGGTGAACCTCGCCACCGGCCGGGCCCGGGTCAGCCACCCCGCGCGGGTGACCACGGACGAACTGACGTCGGCGGTCGAGACCGCCGGGTACACGGCACGAGTGGTCGTGCCGCCGGCGGAGGAACAGCGGCCCGCGCGGACCGAGGACTCCGCGGAGGCCGACGCCGGGCAGGAACGTGGGCGGCTGCTCATCACCGCGGCGCTGTCCCTGCCCGTGCTCGTCCTGTCGATGGTCCCCCCGTTGCAGTTCGACAACTGGCAGTGGCTGTGCTTCGTGCTCGCCGCGCCGGTCGCCGTCTGGGGGGCCTGGCCCTTTCACCGGCGTGCCCTGGGCGGCCTGCGCCACGCCGTCGCGACCATGGACACGCTGGTCTCCCTGGGCGTACTGGCGTCGTTCTGCTGGTCGGCGTACGCGCTGTTCCTGGGCGGAGCCGGGGTGTCCGGCATGCGGATGCCCTTCAGCCTGGTGCCCTCGTCCTCCGACGGGATGGCTCACGTCTATCTCGAAGCGACGGTGGGCGTACCGCTGTTCGTTCTGGCCGGCCGCTTCCTGGAGGGCCGGGCCCGGCGGGGGACCGGTGCGGCACTGCGTTCGCTCGCACAGCTCGCCGCGAAGGAGGTGACCGTCCGCCGCCGGGGCTCGGACGAGCTGCTGCCGATCGAACGGCTGCGGGTCGGCGACGTGTTCGTGGTCCGTCCCGGTGAGCGCGTCGCCACCGACGGAGAGGTGACCGAGGGCAGCTCCGCCGTCGACCTGTCCCTCGTCACCGGCGAGTCCGAGCCCGTCGAGGCCGGCCCGGGAACCTCCGTGACCGGCGGATCGGTCAACGTGGGCGGTCTGCTTCTGGTGCGGGCCACGGCGGTCGGCGCGGACACGCAACTCGCCCGCATCACGAAGCTGGTGACGGACGCCCAGGCGGGCAAGGCGCGGGCACAGCGGCTGGCCGACACCGTCGCGGGTGTCTTCGTCCCGGTCGTCCTGGCCCTGGCGGCCACGACGCTCGGGTTCTGGCTCGGCGCCGGCGCCGACCCGCAGGCCGCGATCACCGCCGCCGTCGCGGTCCTCGTCGTCGCCTGCCCGTGCGCGCTGGGGCTCGCGACGCCTACGGCGCTGATGGCGGCCACCGGACGCGGCGCACGACTGGGCGTCCTGGTGAGCGGCCCGCAGGTGCTGGAGGGGCTCCAGCACGTCGACACCGTGGTGCTCGACAAGACCGGGACCCTCACCTCGGGACACATGAGCGTCGGGCGGGTCACCGCGGTGCCCGACGGACCGGACGCGAACGAGGCCATCCGGCTCGCGGGCGCCGTGGAGCAGGGCTCGGAACATCCGCTGGGCCGGGCGATCTCGGCCCACGCGCGCCGTGCGGCCGGGGACCACCCCCTGCCCGCCGTGTCCGGGTTCCGGGCCGCCGCGGGGCACGGTGTGAGCGGGCACGTGGACGGACACGAGGTGGAGGTGCTGGCGCCCGACGGCACGGAGCTGCCCGCGCCCCTGCGAGCGGCCCGGGAACGGGCGGACGAAGCGGCCCGTACGGCGGTCCTGGTGCGGGTGGACGGTGCGCCTGCCGCGATCGTGGAGGTGGCCGATCTCGTACGACCCGGCAGCTACCGTGCCGTCGACCGGCTGCGCAGGCTCGGCGTGCGCCCCGTGCTGGCCACCGGCGACCGGGCCGCTGTCGCGCGGGCGGTCGCGGAGGACCTCGGCATCGCGGAGGTCCACGCTCGCTGCACACCGCAGGACAAGGCCGAACTCGTCGGCAGGCTAAGGGCAGAGGGCCGGCGGGTCGCCGTCGTCGGGGACGGTGTCAACGACGCGGCCGCACTCGCCGGCGCGGATCTGGGCATCGCCATGGGCACCGGGACCGACGTGGCGATCGGCGCCGCCGACGTCACCCTCGTACGCAGCGACATCGAGGCCCTGGCGGACGCGGTCCGACTGGCCCGTCACACACTGGGCACCATCCGTGTCAACCTCGTGTGGGCCTTCGGCTACAACCTCGTGACCATGCCGCCGGCCATGGTCGGTCTGCTCAATCCCATGGTCGCCGCCGTCGCGATGTCGCTCAGCTCGGTTCTCGTCGTCGCCAACAGCCTGCGCCTGCGCACCTGGCAGCCCTCGCCGGCCCGGCAGCCCCGTCCTCGGTCCGCCCCGCGGAGCATCCTGTGACGCCTCCGCCCGCTCCCGCCGCGGCGAAGCCCATATCCCCTCCCTCTCCCTCTCCTCAGTGGAGCGCACGCTCATGAAGAACCTCTGCCAGGGGCCCGGTCTCCGACGAGTACGAGAGGCGGCCGGGACCGGCGTGGCGGTGGCCGTCGCCGCCGTCGCCGCTGTCGGCGGCCTGTCCGCCTGGACCACCGCCGGGTACGCGGGCAGCCCCGCGAAGATCGAGGTGCGGGAGGCCCGCGTGCTCCTTCCGGTGATTCCCGGAAGGAACACCAACGCCTACTTCCACATCGTCAACACCGGGGGCGCACCGGACCGGCTCCGCTCGGTCACTTCCCCCGTCGCCGAGCGGGGCGTCGAGCTGACCGCGCACCGCATGAACGCGACGAACGGGGCCTACCGCGAACGGACGGAGACCGTGGAAGTCCCGGCGTACGGGGAGGTCGAGATGTCGCCGTACGGAGCGGCCGTGACCCTTCCCGCCGACGAGGCATGGCGGCCCGGGGACCGCATCACGTTCACCCTCGACTTCGTACGGACCGGCCGTGTCACCGTCGATGCCGTCGTCAGGCCGGTCACCCTGGGGTCCGCACCGTGAGGGCGTCGTGGCGGCCTCAAGGAGTCCGCCGCCACCTCCTCGCACTCCTGATCGGTTTTTTCTCGGCCGTGACGGGAACTCGGGCGGAGAGGCGTTCGACTTTTGATACGAGGCGGCCACCGACCTCCGGGAGGCCGCGGCCGCAGGGGTGCGGGGGCGGGACCCCTGAGTCCGATCCCCTCGGCGGCAGGGCGGAAAGGAAGTCGTGATGCAGTCGACCGATGAGCAGTTCGCCGCGATACGTGATGAGTTCGGCCCCGACTCGCTTGCGCGGGTGGAGGAGATGATGGCGCCGGGAGGGCTCCCCAGGCACCCGCTGCAGGCGGGCGCGAAGTGGATCCTGCCGGGGATATCCCAGAAGCCCTGGCACGACCCGCGGAGCGATCCGGGCATCGCGTCGCTCGTGGAGGCTCTGGAAGGCGCGCATGGCGCGATCAGCGCGGAGCACGAGAGGGCCTGGCGGACGAAGCGTGCGGTCTTCTCGGACTACGAGCACTACCTGACACGCCAGGACGACTGGCAGTCCCTCTACCTCTACCGGGACGGGGAGCTCGTGGCGGAGTCGGCCGAGATCGCTCCCACCGCGTTCGACATCGTCAAGAACGCGGTCGGCCACGGTCTCATCTGCCCTCTGCTGGAAAGCCACTTCTCGACGTTGCTGCCGGGTGCCCGCATCGCTCCGCACTGCGATCTGTGGAACTTCAGCATCAACCTCCACTTCGCCGTCGACATCCCGGACGACTGCGACATCACTGTCGCCGGTGAGACGCGCGTCTGGGAAGAAGGCCGCTGTCTCCTCTTCGACTACTCCTTCGAACACCACGCGGAGAACCGGGGGAACCGCCCGAGGACCTGTCTTCTGGCCGATCTCTGGCATCCGGAGACGACCGTCCCCGAACGGCAGGCGCTGACCGTCCTGGTGACGGAGGTGCGGAAGCTGCTGGCGCAGACGTGACCCTGCGCGGCGCGCCGGACCGGGAAGAGCCTGAACCGGGCACGTACCGCCGCTACTGACACTCCGGCACTCTCCCGCGCCCCCTTGCACATGCGGTCACTCCACGTGTTTCCGCAACGCCCATCGCGCCGGGAGCGCACACCGGTGCCCGTACCTCGACTCCTGTCCCTCGTCCCGCCCACCGGGGCGACGTCCGGCATGCCCTGACGCACTTCCTCAGGCATTCCGCCCCCGTCACCTCGTCCACCGAGCTCTTCACGCAGAGAGGGATCGATCATGTCCGCGACCGCAGACGAGCACGCGGCAGCACGTCAGCGCCTTGGCCTTCCGGTGGTCGTCCTCGCTCTGGCCCAGCTCGTCATCTCGCTCGACTACAGCATCGTCTACGTGGCGCTGCCCGACATCGGCGCCGGACTGGGCTTCTCCGACCACGACCTCCAGTGGGTGGTCAGCGCGTACGTCGTCACCACCGGAGGCTTCCTGCTGCTCGGCGGACGCGCGGCGGATCTCGTGGGCCGCCGGAGGATGTTCGTCCTGGCCACGGCGATATACGCGTTCTCCTCCCTGATAGGCGGGCTCGCGCAGTCGCCCGGCGTCCTGCTCGCCGTACGCGCGGCCCAGGGGATCGGCGGCTCCTTGCTGTTCCCGGCCACGCTTTCGCTCATCAACACCACGTACGCCGAAGGGCCGGTGCGCAACCGGGCGCTCGCGGTCTGGGGCGCGGCCGGCGCGGGCGGACTGTGCTTCGGCTCGCTCCTCGGCGGCGTTCTGGTCCACGGGTACGGCTGGCCCTCGGTGTTCTTCGTCAACGTCCCCGTGGCCCTCGCTCTGGCCGTCCTCGGACGCTTGCTGTTCGCCGCGGACCCGCCCCGGGACCGCACGCGGCGCTTCGACGCCGCAGGGGCGCTGGCCGCCACCGGCGGGCTCACACTGCTCGTCTTCCTGCTGGTGTACGCCCCCGCGGCGGGATGGACGCGCCCCGCGGCCCTGGCCGCCGCAGTCGCGGGGATCCTCTGCCTGATTCTCTTCGCCGCCATCGAGGGGCGGGCGCACGATCCCCTGGTGCCCGTCCGTCTCTTCCGCCGCCGCGGGTTGGTCGCGGCCACGGGGGTCGCGGCACTGTTCAGTGCGACGTTCAGCTCGCTTCCGTACTTCCTGACCCTCTACTTCCAGGCCGTGCGGGGCTACGACGCCTTCGTGACGGGGCTCTGCTTCCTCGTCCCGGCGGTCGTCGTCGCGGTCGGCACCCAGGTGGGGGCTCGTGCCGTCACCCTGTTCGGCATGCGGCGTCTGCTGGTCGGCGGACTGGGAATCGGGGCCGTCGGCGCTCTCGCCCTGGTGCCGGCCGTGGCGGCGAACGGTTCCTATCCGGCGCTGCTGCCGGGGATCGTGCTGATGAGCGTGGGGCAGGGCGCCGCGTGGACGGCTCTGTGGATCGCCGCCGCCTCGGGAGTGGCGCCCGGTGATCAGGGCATCGCCTCCGGGATCGCGTCCACGTCCCTCCAGGTGGGCGGCGCGGTCGGCCTCGCGCTGCTCGTCGCGGCGGCCTCCGGCATCGGCCAGGAGTCGTCCGTCCCGGTTCTGGTCGACGGCATACGAACGGCTCTGCTCCTGACTTCCGGGGCGCTGGCGCTCGGCTCGTTCGCCGCTCTCCTGATCCGTTCGAACACCTCGTGACGATGTCGCCGCCCCGCAAGAAACCCCCATCGACACCAATTCCCAGGAGAACCATGTCCGCGACACCTACCGACCGGTCCGCCGTGCTGAGCGGCGTCGGCGGTTGGCTGCCCCGGCGCAAGGTCGGCAACGACGAGCTGGCGGACCGGCTCGACACCGACGACGCCTGGATACGCTCCCGCACCGGTATCCGCAGCAGGCATCTCGCTGCCCTGGAGGAAGCCACCTCCGACCTCGCCGTCGAGGCGGGCCGCAGGGCGCTCGCCAACTCCGGTGCCGACACGGCCGATGCGGTCGTCGTGGCCACCACCACACCCGACCGCACCTGCCCCGCCACCGCGCCGCTGGTGGCCGCACGGCTCGGCCTGACCGGTGCGGCGGCCTTCGACGTCGGCGCCGTGTGCACCGGGTTCGTCTACGCCCTGGCAGCGGGGGCGGGACTGATCATCTCGGGAGTCGCGAGCCGTGTCCTGGTGATCGGCGCGGACGTGTACTCCCGCATCGTCGACCCCGAGGACCGGCAGAACGCCGTCGTCTTCGGCGACGGCGCGGGAGCCGTTGTCCTGCGGGCCGGGCATGCTTCTGAGACCGGTGCCATCGGGCCGTTCGACCTCGGCAGTGACGGCGCGCACGAGGACATGATCACGGTCGCGGCCGGCGGCTCCCGCCTCCCGGCCGACCCCGGTCGCACCTCGCATGCCGAGCGGCATTTCGCCATGCGCGGCAAAGAGGTGTACCGCCATGCGGTCGCCCGGATGACGGACTCGGCCCGCACCGTACTGAACCGGGCCGGCCTGGACGTCCAGGACGTCGACCGCTTCGTTCCCCACCAGGCCAACCTGCGCATCCTGCGCACAGTCGCCGCCGACCTGGGCCTCCACATCGACCGATGTGCCACCCACGTGGAGACGGCCGGCAACACCGGAGCGGCCTCCATCCCCCTCGCCCTGGCCGCCGGCCACGCCGACCGGGCCCTGCGGCCGGGCGACCGGGTCCTGCTCACCGCCTTCGGAGGCGGTCTCACCTGGGGCTCCTGCCTTCTCACCTGGCCCGCGCTGCCACCGACCGCCGAACCGCCCCACCACGGAGAGGAATCCGCCTCATGACCGCCACCTACCAGCAGTTGGTGTCGATCCTCAGCACCCTGCACGACGCGCCCGCCGACGACTTCAGGCCCGAGGCGACCTACGCCGACCTCGACGTCGACTCACTGACCATGGTCGAGATCAGCATCCACATCGAACGCCACCTCGGCGTCACCGTCGAGGACAGCGAACTGGTCCCCGACCTCACGCTCGGTGCGACCGCCTCGCTGATCGACACCCGCCTGGCCGCCTGACACGGCGGCAGCCACACATCTTTCCGCCACGACACAAGGAGCACCACCATGCGCATCACGGACCACGCCGGGACCTCCATCGGCGCCTCCGTCGAGGACTTCGACCACACGTCGGCTTCGGAAGGCGACATCACGGCCCTCAAGGAGACCGTCTACCGGCGCAAGATCGCCGTTCTGAAGGGCCAGGACCTCTCCCCGCGGGCGTTCCTGGAGCTGGGCCGCCGACTGGGCCGCCCGGAGACGTACTACGAGCCGATGTACCAGCACCCCGAGGTGTCCGAGGTGTTCGTCTCCTCGAACGTGCCGGAGAACGGCAAGCAGATCGGTGTGCCCAAGACGGGCAAGTTCTGGCACGCCGACTACCAGTTCATGCCGGACCCGTTCGGGATCACCCTGATCTACCCGCAGGTCATACCCGCGAAGAACCGCGGCACGTACTTCATCGACATGGGAGCGGCGTACGCGAAGCTGCCCGACGACCTGAAGCGGGAGATCACGGAGACCCGCTGCCGGCACTCGGTCCGCAAGTACTTCAAGGTGCGCCCGCACGACGTCTACCGCCCGCTGTCGGAGATCATCGACGAGGTGGAGCAGAAGACGCCCGCCGTCCTCCAGCCGACCGTCTTCACCCACCCGATGACCGGTGAGCAGGTGCTCTACCTCAGCGAGGGCTTCACCGTCGGCATCGAGGACGCCCAGGGCAAGCCGCTCGACGAAGAACTGCTCCAGCGGCTCTTCGCGGCGACCGGTCAGCTCGACCGGACCTTCGAGCACGAGAACATTCATCTCCAGAGCTTCGAGAAGGGCGACCTGCTCGTCTGGGACAACCGCAGTCTCATCCACTGCGCCCGGCACACCACCACACCCGAACCCACGGTCTCCTACCGTGTCACCGTCCACGACGAGCGCAAGCTGCACGCAGGTCTGGAAGCGGCATGACCGGGACCACCGCTCGCACCGTGGAAGCGCGCCCCGTGCAGACCTTCGCCACGGACGAGGACCTGCTGCCCCGGGTGCTCGCGCCGTACAAGGAGCACTGCCGATACCTGCTCACCGCGGAGGTCTCCGGGCTGTCCGACGGGCTGTCCCGGGTTCGGGCGACGTTCGCGATCCCGGAGTCCTGCTACATCGACGACACCGGCCACCTGAACTCGGTGGAGGTGAACATCGCCTACAACCAGATGATGTATTACCTCGTCGCCAAGTCGGTGAAGGAACAGCTGCTGACCGGCTTCGAAAGCTGGACGCTGGAGGACTTCTGGCGCCACCAGCTGCCGGACATCCTCATCGCCCGGTTCGCCTCCCGCTTCCGACGGCCGGTCGATCCACGGGACTTCTCCGGTGAGATGGCGTTCCGCTCCGTCGACCTCCGGTCATCCGGGCGCGGCCCCCTCCTCATGGCCACCACCGCCTACCGCTACTGGGACACCGAGGGAGGCCGGTGCGACGGCGACGTCACCCTCGCCTTCGTCGACATCACCTGACCCGAAGCCCGCTCAGCGGCAGGCACAGACAGGACGGACACCTCACATGGGCACCCTTGACGCCCCGCAGCCGGGCACCCGGCTGCACCACCGGCTCACCACCCTCGCCGACACCGCCCGCTTCCACGCCGAAGGGCAGCCGGACACCCCGGCCGTCATCTGCGGCGACACCACACTCACCTACGCGGACCTGCACCGGGAGAGCAGCCGCGCCGCACAGGCCCTGCGCGCCGCCGGTCTCACGGCCGGCGACCGGGTCGCCTACCTGGGCAAGGAGTCGGAGCGGTACTACGAGATCCTCTTCGCCTGCGCCAAGACCGGCACCGTCCTCGTCCCGGTCAACTGGCGGCTGACGTCACCGGAGGTCAGCCACATACTCCAGGACTCGGGCACCCGACTGCTCTTCGTCGAGGAAGAGTTCCGGCACATCGTCGACAACATGCCGATCGCGCCGCCCGAACACGTCGTCGCGCTCGACGCGGCCGAGGGCTACACCGTCTGGAAGGCCGCGCACCCCGGAGCCGACGAGGCGTACGCGGCGACGCGCGACACCCCGGTGGCGCAGCTCTACACCAGCGGGACCACCGGGCTGCCGAAGGGCGTCGTGCTGGCCCACCGCAGCTTCTTCGCCATCGCGGACGCCATGGCCGAGGCGGAGGTCGACTGGATCGACTGGCGTTGCGGTGACATCGCGCTGATCGGCATCCCCGGCTTTCACATCGGCGGACTGTGGTGGGCCACGCAGAACTTCAACGCCGGGACCACGGTCGTGGCGATGCGCGCCTTCGACGCCGCCGGGGCCGTCGAGCTGATCCGGCGGCTCGGCATCACCACCGCCTGCGTGGTTCCCGCCATGCTGCGGATGATGCTGACGCGGCCGGGCGTCACACCGGCCGACTTCGCGACCCTGCGCAAGATCGTCTACGGCGGATCGCCGATCTCCGAGACCCTGCTGGAGCAGAGCCTGGCAGTGTTCCGCTGCGAGTTCGCCCAGATCTACGGGCTCACGGAGACCGGCAACACGGCGGTCTGCCTGCCGCCTGCCGTCCACGAGCCGGGATCGCCCCCCATGCAGGCGGCGGGCCGCCCCTACCCCGGCGTACGGGTCCAGGTGACCGACGATCAGGGCGTCCCGCTGCCGCCCGGCGCGGTCGGCGAGGTCCGCCTGGCCACACCGGCGCACATGGTGGAGTACTGGAACCTCCCCGACAAGACCGCCGAGACCCTCGTCGACGGCTGGATCCGCACCGGGGACGCCGGTTTCGTCGACGAGGACGGCTACGTCTTCATCCGCGACCGCATCAAGGACGCGATTCTCGTGGCAGGCGAGAACGTCTACCCGGCGGAGATCGAGAACGTACTGGAACACCACCCCGGCGTCGCCGAAGCCGTGGTCGTCGGCGCGCCGGACGACCGCTGGGGCGAGTACGTCCACGCCTTCGTCGTCCCGGCCGACCCGGGCGGCCCGGCCCTGCGCGCCCGCGACCTGCACACCTTCCTCACACCGCGGCTGGCCGCGTTCAAACTGCCCGCGAAGTACGAGTTCATCGACCACGTCCCCCGCAACCCCAGCGGGAAGATCCTGCGCCGCGAACTGCGCGACCGGTTCTGGAACGGTCCGGGCCGCAAGGTCAACTGACCTCCGCCGCCCGCAGCGCGAAGAGAGAGGACCACCATGCCCGCTGCCCTCACCACCCAGCAGTTCCGCGCCGATCTCGCCGAACTCCTCTACCAGGAGCCCGAGGAAGTCGACCTCGACGACAACCCCGCCGGCGCCGGACTCGACTCCCTCCGCCTCATCACACTGGTCGAGCGCTGGCAGGCGTACGGCATCGACGTCTCCTTCATCGATCTGGCCGAACTGCCCTCCTTCCACCACTGGTGGCGGCTTCTGGACGAACGACAGGAAGAAGGACGTCATGACGACGCCTGACAGCGACCGCCCCCGCCACCGGCTGCTCGGGGCACAGGAGGGCATCTGGACCGGCCACCAGCTCGACACCTCCAGCCCCGCCTACAACACCGCCGAGTACGTGGTGATCGAGGGCCCGGTCGACATGGACGTCTTCGAGGCGGCGCTGCGCCGGGCGGTCGAGGAGACCGAGGCGCTGCATTGCGTGTTCGCCGCCGACGACGAGGGCCGCCCTCAGCAGGTCGACATCCCGGCACCCGAGTGGCACCTCCACACCGCCGACATCTCCTCGGCGCCCGATCCGCGAGCCGAGGCACTGCGCTGGATCGACGCCGACATCGCGCGCCCCGTCGATCTCACCCGCGGACCACTCTTCGGGCACGCCCTGTTCCGCCTCGCCGCCGACCGCCACCTCTGGTACCACCGCGTCCACCACATCGCGCTGGACGGCTTCGGCCTCTCCCTGGTCGCACGGCGCGTCGCCGACGTCTACACCGCGCTCGCCGCGAACACGGCGGTCGGCCCGAGCGGATTCGGCACCCTCGCCTCGGTACGCGAGGAGGAGGCCGCCTACCGCGGGTCCGAGCAGTTCGCCCGCGACCGGGACCACTGGACGCAGCGGTACGCCGACCGGCCCGAGATCGCCACACCGGCGGCGAGGTCCGCTCTGCCGACGGCCTCCTTTCTCCGGGACGAGGGAGATCTCGACGCCGGGACCACAGCGGCGCTGCGGGCCACGGCCCGTGCCCTGTCGGTGTCCTGGTCGGAGGTCCTCCTCGCCGTCACCGCCGCCCACCTCCACCGCGCCACCGGAGCACCGGAGATCGTGCTGAGCGTCCCCGCGATGGGCCGCTTCGGCTCCGTGTCCCTGCGCGTGCCCGCCATGGTCCGCAACGTCCTGCCGCTGCGACTGACCGTCGGCGCGGACGACAGTCTGCGGACGCTGGTCGCCGCGGTCTCCCGCGAGGTGCGCTCGGCCCTGCCCCACCAGCGCTACCGCTACGAGCAGATCCGGCGCGACCTGCGGCTGGTGGGCGCGGGGAGGCGGCTCTCCGGCCCGGGCGTCAACATCATGCCGTTCGCCTATGACCTGCGGTTCGCCGGACATCGCAGCACGGTGCACAACGTCTCGGCCGGACCCGTCGACGACCTGGCGTTCAACGTGTACGACCGCTCCGAAGGCACATCCCTGCGCTTCGCCGTGGACGCGAACCCCGACCTGTACACCGCCGCCGAGGTCGCCGGTCACCGGCGCGCCCTGTTCGACCTGCTGACGGCAGCCGTCGCGGAACCGGACCGCCCGTTCGACGCCCTGCCCTCCGCCTCGCTCGCGGCACACTCCACGCCGGTCCACGTACTGGAGGGAGACCCGCTCCCCGCGCCGCCCCGCCCGGTGCTCGCCCTCATCGCCGACCACGCGGCGCGACGCGGCAGCGCGGTGGCCGTGGAGGAGAGCGACCGAAGCATCGGCTACGCCGAACTCTTCGGCGAGGCACGCCGGACCGCTCACCTGCTCGCCGGCCATGGAGTGCGCCGCGGCGACCTGGTGGCCGTCGTACTGCCCCGCGGCATCGCGGCCGTCACCGCCCTGCTCGGCATCATGGCCGCGGGTGCCGTCTACTGCCCCCTCGACCCGAACGCCCCGGCAGACCGCACCACCGCGCTGCTCACTTCCGCCGCACCCGACCTGGTCCTCACCACAGCGCCGTACGCGCCTCTCTTCCCGGACCACACCGTGCTGCTGCTCGATGGCGAGATGCACACCACGTCGACGCAACCTCCCATGTCCGCACCGGAGTTCGGGGACCTCGCCTACGTCATCCACACCTCCGGCACCACAGGAGAGCCCAAGGGCGTCGAGGTCGGACACGGCGCACTGGCCCACTTCGTCGCAGGGGCCGGACTCCGCTACGGCCTGGGCCGCACCGACCGCGTCCTGCAGTTCGCCCCCCTGCACTTCGACACCAGCATCGAGGAGATCTTCCTGACCCTGTGCACCGGCGCCACGCTGGTCATCAGGCCGCAGGACATGACGGACTCGATCCCGCACTTCCTGGCCGAGTGCGATCGCCTGGGCATCAGCGTGCTCGACCTGCCGACCGCGTACTGGCACGAGCTGGCCTATGCCCTGTCCACCGGGGCCGGTGCACTGCCGGGCACGGTGCACACCGTCGTCATCGGCGGCGAGGCCGCACTGCGCGAGAGGGCCGCCCGCTGGCGCAAGGCGGTCGGCACGGACGTCCGGCTCCTCAACACCTACGGGCCGACCGAGGGGACGGTCGTCGCCACGGTGGCCGATCTGCACGACACGGCTCTCGCAGCCGGTGACACCCCGGTGGGCCGCCCCCTGCCCGGCAGCCGGGCGGCCGTTGTCGACGGGGAACTCTGTCTGCTGGGCCCCGCCCTCGCCAACGGCTACCGCGACCGGCCGCAGGAGACCGCGGAGCGCTTCGTCCCGCTGAAGCGGCTGCCCGGCTCTCCACGCGCGTACCGGACCGGCGACCTGGTGGAGCTGGGCGAGGACGGACTCCTGCGTCATCTCGGCCGCGCGGACGACGAGTTCAAGATCAGCGGTCACCGCGTCCAGCCGGCCGAAGTGGAGAGCGCCCTGCTCTCCCACCCCGGAATCAGCGACGCGGCCGTGGTCGGTCAGGTGCTGCCCGACGGCACCCGCAGGGTCACCGCCCACCTCGTCCCCGCCGGACCGAGACCACCGGCGTCAGCGGTCCGCGACCACCTCCGCGCCCGGCTGCCCGGACCGATGATCCCCGCCTCGCTCACGTTCCTGACCCGCCTGCCCCGCACCGCGTCGGGCAAGACGGACCGCGCCGCACTGCTCGCCCGACTCCCCGCACTCCCCGACGGTGCCGAGGACACCGGGCGAGATCTCACGCTGGAGGCCACCGTCACCGGCGTGTGGCGCCAGGTACTCGCGGCCGACGACCTCACCCCGCACGACGACGTCTTCGAACGCGGAGCCCAGTCCCTCCAGGCCATCCAGGCCGCCAACCGCCTGGCCACGGAGCTGGGCAGGGAGGTGAAGGTCGCGTCGCTCTTCCAGTACGCCACTCCCGCCGCCCTCGCCGCCTTCCTCGGAGCCGGAACACCCGTGTCCGACAGCCCGGCCGGCTCCGTGCTGCCGTCCTCCCTGGCGGCCGACACCGAGCTCGCCCCGGAGATCCGCCCCGGAGCAGGGACGGCCTCCTGGCCACCCCGGCGGATCCTGCTCACCGGAGCCACAGGATTCGTGGGCACCCACCTCCTCGCACGGCTTCTGCGGTCGACGGAGGCGGAGGTGGTGTGCGCCGTCCGGGGCCAGAGCCCCGAGGAGGCTCTGGCGCGCGTCCACGCCGCTCTGGAAGCGGCCGGCCTGGCGCTGCCACCGGAGGAGCACCATCGCGTCACCGCTCTCCCGGCAGACCTGTCCCTGCCGCAACTGGGCATGACGGAGGACCAGTTGAGTGAACTCGGGGCCACCGTCGACGCCATCGTCCACAACGGCGCGGCGGTCAGTGTCGTCCGCGACTACACCGCCCTGCGCCCGGCCAACACCGAATCCACCCGCTGCCTGCTGCGTCTGGCGGCCCCGCGCGGCATCCCGGTGCACTACGTCTCCACGCTCTCGGTCGGCCCACCGCGCGCTCTGAGCGAGGAGTTCGAGGAGACGTTCCTCCCCGCGCACGAAGGACTGCGCTACGGCTACCAGCAGACGAAGTGGGCGTCCGAACGCCTCCTCGAACAGGCCGCCGAGCGCGGCCTGCCCGTCACGGTCCACCGGCTCGGCCGCGTCGTCGGCCCGATCACGGCGGGCACGGTGAACCGCCAGGACTTCCTGTGGACCGTCCTGCGCGCCGGAGTGCCCGCGGGCATCGTGCCCGACCTCTTTCCGGAGGAGTCCTGGACCCCCGCCGACCGGGTCGCGGCCGAGATCGTGGCGACCGGACCCGGCCGACGCCGCTCCCACGCCGTGGTCCACCACCACGCCGGAACCCCGGTGCGCCAGAAGGACCTGCACCGCTGGCTGCGCGAGTACGGCTACGAGGTCGACACCCTTCCACTGGAGACCTGGCGAGAGCGGATCCCCCCGAACACGGGGGACGCCGCAGCGGTCCTCGCCTTCTTCGACTCCCTGCCGCAGGGTCCGGACGGGCCGGACGGGGACCTCGGGCTCGCGACCGTACGGGCCGACAACGTACGGGAGAGCCTGGCGTCGGCCGACGGCCCGCTGCCGTCCGTCCATCCGGCCATCGACCGGGCCGCCTTCTTCCGCCAGCTGGATCACTGCGTGGCTACCGGAGCACTGCCCGCACCGTCGGCTCCGGATTCGCCACGGCCTCCGGGAACTCGCTCCGGGCGCCGCCCGACTCTTGATACGAACCCTGGCCGACAGCCGGCCTCACGCTAGTGCTGTGACCGGGAGGGTTCACCGGCTCGCGACGCCCGGCACGGCACCTCGCGGCGTTGTCGCATCACCCGCGTACGTCCAGTACGCGGGTGATGCTCCGCCTTGCGATGCACCGCACCGGACGCCGCGAGCCACCCGGCAAACCTTCCCGGTCACAGCACCTAGGAGCACACATGTCCACCAAGCGGTTCGCCGCCCTCGGAGTGATAGCCGTCGTCGGAGCCGCGACCGCCGGATGCGGGGGCCCGACGGACGGGACGGCGGCGAAGACCAAGCAGCCCGCCGCGTCCTCGGCCGCCGGCTACCCGGTCACGCTGGAGAACTGCGGAGTGAAGCAGACCTTCACCAAGGCACCCAGCAGAGTGGTCGTCATGAACGGCGCCTCCGTCGCCGAGGTCTCCACGCTCCTGGCCCTGGGGCTCGAGGACCGCATCGTCGTCAACCAGCAGAGCTACGGCATGTCCGAAGTGCCCGGCCGCGCCGACGCGATCAAGGCCCTGCCCAAGGGCGACATCAAGCTCAACGACGCCTACGACATCCCCCGCGAGGCGATGCTCGGCCAACGTCCCGACCTGGTCCTGTCCACCACCGCGTACGGCTTCGACGCCAAGAACGGCTTCGCCACCCGCGACCAGCTCAAGGACGTGGGCGCCAACACCTACATCTCACCGCAGGGCTGCGACCAGGACACGTCCAGGATGACGATCGAGGACAGCCGGACCCTGCTCCGCGACATGGGCAAGGTCTTCGGCGTCGGCGACCGCGCCGAGAGGCTGATCGCCGAGTCCGACAAGCGCATCGCGGAGGTCGCGGAGAAGGTCAAGGACGAGAAGAAGCCCAACGTCATGGTCCTCTTCTCCAACATGGCGATGGGCGGCAACGACTTCAGCTCCGTCGTCGCCAAGGGCATCTACAACGACATCCTCGCCAAGGCCGGGGGCACCAACGCCTTCGAGTCGGCCTCCAAGACCTCCTTCGCGGACCTGAGCAAGGAGAAGGTGGCCGCCGCCGACGTGGACGCCCTCGTCGTCATCGGCTACAACGACCCCGACCCGACGGCCTACGCCAAGAAGCTGCTCAAGGAGTTCCCCCAGTGGTCGGCGGCGAAGAACGACGCGTACGTGGTGCTGTCCGACTCGATCTACCTCGGCCCCAGCAACGACGTGGCCGTGGAGAAGATCGCCAAGACGCTCCACCCCGACGCGCTCTGACCGGACTGCGCCTCTCCCTCGGTGTCCTCGTCCTGCTCGCCGCACTGATCGCCGCCATGATCACGGCGATCAGCGTCGGCGCGGTCACCGTACCGGTGGCGGACGTCTGGAGCATCGTGGCCCATCACCTGACGGGCCACGATGCGGCCGCCGACCCCGCGCTGGACCAGATCGTGTGGAGCTTCCGCACGCCCCGCGTCCTCCTCGCGGCCCTCGCGGGCGCCGGCCTCGCGGTGGCCGGCGCCGTCCTCCAGACCCTGGTCGCCAACCCCCTGGCCGACTCCACCGTGCTCGGCTTCTCCCACGGAGCCTCCTTCGGCGCGGTCCTGGTCATCACCCTGGGCGGGATCGGCATCGGCGGAGTGGGGGTCGCGGGAGCCGCGTTCCTCGGCGCGCTCGCCACCGGAGCGGCGGTCTTCGCCCTGGGACGGCGTCGCGGACGCCTGGCCCCCACCCGCCTCGTCCTCGCGGGCGTGGCGGTCGGCTACGTCCTGCTCTCCGCGACCAGCTTCGTGCAGCTCTGGGCGACACCCACCGAACTGCGCACGGTGATGTTCTGGATGCTGGGCAGCGTCGCCGGAGCCCAGTGGGACCAGCTGCCCGTGGTCGCGACGATCGTCCTGAGCTGCACCGCCCTGCTCGGCCTGTTCGGACGGCAGCTCAACGCCGTCCTGGCCGGCGACGAAACAGCCACCGCACTCGGCGTGGACGTCAGCCGGCTGCGCGCCGTCCTGCTGGTCATCACCGCGCTGCTCACCGGTTCGGTCATCGCGGTGGCCGGCGGCATCGGCTTCGTCGGACTGATGATCCCGCACCTCGTACGCCTCACCGTCGGAGCGGACCACCGGCGGCTTCTCCCGCTCACCGCGCTGCTCGGGGCCGCCTACCTCGTGCTCGTCGACCTCCTCTCCCGCACCCTCATCCGACCGAACGAACTGCCGCTCGGCATCCTCACCGCCCTGCTCGGCGCCCCGTTCTTCGTCTGGCTGCTGCGCCGTAACAAGGGCTTGGACACCGTATGAAGCTCACCGTCGACCAGGTACACGTCGAACTGGAGGGGACGCCCGTCCTGCACGGGGTCGACCTGGAAGTCGGCCCCGGTGAGGTCGTCGGCCTCGTCGGCCCCAACGGCAGCGGCAAGTCCACCCTGCTCCGCGCGATCTACCGGTCGCTCCGCCCCACCCAGGGTGTCGTCAGGGTCGGAGAGGACGACGTCTGGCGCCTCGCGCCCCGTACCGCCGCCCGCCGGACCGCCGCCGTCCTCCAGGACCCGGCGGGCGGCACCGGGGGCCTGTCGGTGACCGAGATCGTGGCGCTGGGCCGCACACCTCACCACGGGCTGATCGGCCGCGAGGGTCCGGACGACCGGCGTTCCGTCGCCGAGGCGATCGACCGTTGCGGGATCAGCCGCTTCGCCGACAGGGAGTACGCGTCCTTGTCCGGGGGCGAACGCCAACGAGTCCTGCTCGCCCGAGCCCTGGCGCAGGAGCCCCGCCTGCTGGTCCTGGACGAACTGACCAACCACCTCGACATCCGCGCCCGGTTCGAACTGCTCGACCTGATCCGTTCGACCGGAGTGAGTACCCTGGCCGTCCTGCACGACCTGGACTTGGCCGCCCGGCTCTGCGACCTGATCGTCGTCCTCGACCGCGGCAGGGCGGTGGCCGCCGGCTCCGTACTCGACGTCCTCACCCCCGACGTGATGCGCGAGGTCTTCGGCGTCGAAGCCTCCACGACCCGGCACGGTGACGGCGTCGTCCGGATCGCTTACGCGGCCCGTCCCCTCGCGGAGCCTCAAGGCCCCACGGGGCCTTGAGGCTTCGGCCACCGGGTCAACGTCCGGGATCGCTACCGGGTTCATTCGCAGTGCACCGGGCTTCATCCCGGTGGTGAAGCGAATCTGAGAACTGCTCTGAGCTCAGCTGTGTGCACGGGTCTGCACTGTTGGCCTCAG
>NZ_JBIARH010000031.1:0-89472 GCF_042889785.1 Streptomyces sp. NPDC002476
ACCCGGCAAAGTAGAACGATCGGGTAGTTCGCCTTCTCCGCATGGATGAACCGGTACAGCTCGCTCACCGGTCGTTCTCCTTCACGAAGAAGGCGGTCGCTTTTTTCAGGATCTCGATCGTCTGCTGCTGTTCACGGTTCTCCTTGCGCAGCCGTCGCAATTCCTCGCGCTCGGCGCTGGTCAGCTCGCCGGGGGCGCCCTCGCCCCGGTCTGCCCTGGCCTTGCGGTACCAACCACGCAGGGACTCGGAGCTGATGCCGAGTTCCCGGGCGACGGCGGTGACCGTCTTGCCCGAGGAGTCGACGAGCGCGATCGCGTCCCGCTTGAACTCCTCGGTGTACCGCTTCGTGTATTTGCTTCCCACCTGGTGCTACTTCCTCTGGAACCTCAGGTCCCAGTCTCCAGGTGTCCACGATCAAGGGGAAGCTTCATGGGGTCGGTGGGTCGTCCCAGAGGACCTCGCCCAGCACCGCCGCAGGCCGGATGCCGGTGTGAACGCTACCGGCGAATTTCGCTGTGTGCGGGCACTCGCCTTGGCCATGGATCGGCAGGGGCCCCGACGGGGCCCCTGCCGATCCAGCTGGGCGGGTGGGGTAACCGTCCAGGGACGAGCTGGTGGTGACGGTCATCGGGTGGGCTTCGGCTTCAGGGTGAGCAGCGCCGCGACATACCTCACACCAACCTGACCAAGCACTACTAGGAGCTGGCCAGAATGCGGGTGAGTTCGGTGTCCAAGCTCGTTTGCACACCGGTCACGGCCATCTCTCGCCCGTACGGGACAATTTCGGCCGAGCGCTGGAGAAAGTCTACGACCGGCTGGCGTTGGGCCATCAAGATCGAGCTGTCGCCGTCGACCCGGAGACGGATGAAGATTGCGTGGGGCTCAGTAGGATCAGGGCCGACCTGCACATCGCCCTCACCTGCCAAGCGGGTGAGGCCATCGCGTAGCAGGTCTCGCCCTATGTTCCACACAACAGGCCGGTCTCCGGTACTCAACCGGAAGGTCATACGCACGGCGTACGGATCCCGCCGCGAGTAGTACAGGAACGCCGTAACAAGAACGCAGGGGTAGGGCTGCGGCATGCGGAGCCTCATCGCGAAGGCCGCGCTGACAGGATCCTGCACCTCATTGTTCATCAAATTGGTCTCCTCGGTGGTGAATGGCAGGAGTTTCCAGCCAGGACCGCCAAGGCGTGTTGCTGCGGCGAATCTCAGCTCGCCAAGGGTGTCGGCCTATGCGGGGTCCAGGCATGCAACGTACGGACCAGACCGGACAACCCGTAGAAGGCGTTGCTCTGGCACCGTTTGCCTCACTGACTCGAGAGGCGCTCGGTGGCCGTCATGGGCAGGGGAGTGTCCGGTTGATCGGTGAGCATGCGCCAAAGCCACCACCACGGTGGCCAAACGAGGAGGTCACGATCATGTCCGCCGACTGCGTTCCTTCGCCCGCTGAAACCACGAAGGTCGAGCCGACAGCGCCCGCAGGTCACATACAGGCTGACTACGCGGATTGGAGCTTGGTCACCAGCGTGGAAGAGAGCCGCCCCTTCCCAACTCTCGTACTGGGGAATGACCGGTTGGAGCTGCATCTCGAACTGAGTCCGGAGCTGCTGGACGAGCTTCTCGCCGAGCTCGCTGCGGTTCAGGACAACGGGGTTGGTGATCTCGACTGCCTTGAGCCTGATACCGCTGAGCGGAAGCCGCTTGGGAGGCGGATCGGCGGCAAGGCAGTGAGAGCCTCGGGGTGGCCGACGGCAGACCGGTGGTGGCGGTCGACCGATTCGAGTACTCGGATCATCGTCGCCGGGGTCATCGCGGCAGTTATGGCGCTGGGACTTTTGCTGACATTCTGAGACTGGAAAGGCGAAGCAGTGTCTCATCTGCGGGTGCTCGGCGGTGCAGTTCAGGCAGCGCAATCGCTCCGATCCGGGATAATGGCGAGGTACTGGTCACCAGGTAGCTGGTGAAGAAACGTCGCGTCGTCGAACTGTTCCAACTTGGCGGCCACAGCCTTCTGCTCTGTTGCGCCGGGCAGGCGTGCCAAAGTGGCGGTGCACCACGGCTCGCCGGCGAAACGGCGCAGTCGCCCGTGGGAGAAGCACCACGCGAAGATAGCCAGCTCGCTCAGCATTGCCCGGGGCTCAGTCTGGACGGCTTACGAGTGTGATCAAGGGGTGAGGTATTTGCCTGTCGTACGGATGCTGAAGTGCAAAGGCCAGCACAGGACAGCCCCGAGCGCCCCCACACCGCAGATCATCCACATCGCGACCACTCCTCCTCCGTGGCTCAGGGACCACGCGGCGAGAAGGGGCGCGGCGATGACCGCCAGGGCGAGGTTGCTGCCCCATAGGCCGGCGTAACGCCCGTGTGCTCCAGGCGGGGCGAGGCGACTGACGAGGTCTCCAGCCGCGATAAAGAGGATGATCTCGCCCGGGACGGCGGCGGCTGCGGCGACGCAGTAGCCGATCGTGGAGTCGGCCAGTCCGGCCAGGCCCACCCCGGCGCCCAGGAGGAGGGAACTGAGGGCCAGCAAGCCAGTCATGGGCTTGTCGTGATCGGCGCGTCTGCTGAGCCATGGGGTCATGAACGGGGACAGGGCCAGGACTGCGGCCGCATTCGCTACCTGCGTCCAGCCGTACGCGGCCGCGTCCAGGCTGTCCGAGCTCATCAGAATCGGCAACGCCGTGAAGACGCTGCCGGCGCAGACGAGCGCACAGAGGCTGGCCAGGGAAAGCAGCCACATACGTGTGTCTCGCAGCGCGTGGGCGTAGCCGGCCCGGGTCTTCCTTGGGTTGGTGCGACGGGTGTACGGCGGGAGCAGGAGTACGGCGGCGAGCCCGAACGCTGCGCAGGCGACCGCGTTGATCCAGAACAGCGCTGGCAGTCCTGCGGCGGTGGCGAGGTAGCCCCCCAGTGACCCGGTGAGGGCTGCGCCCACGTTGACGCTGAAGTGTCTCCAGCCGCTGACCAGTACCTGCTGTTCCTTGGTGGGGAAGGTGTCATCGATGAGCGCGGTGATCACTGGCCGGGCAGCGTCGTACACCACGCCGGTGAGGAAGGCGGCGACGATGAGACCTCCCGCGGAGCGCACTTGCGCCAGCACCGGCAAGGTCACCGTGGCTGTGGCCATGGCATAAGTGAGGGTCGCGCGCGGGCCGATACGGTCGGACAGCCACCCTCCGCCGACCTGGCCTATGAGTCCGCCGACGCCGAAGTCGGCCACGATCCAGCCGGTCATCTGTGCAGAGAAGCCGAGGTTGTTGGCGTGGTAGGGCAGAAAGGGATAGGCGAACCCGCAGGCGCGGATGGCGAAGGTCCCGATGAGGGCTGCCCAGATGATGGGTGGCCATCGGCGGTCCGCGGCCGGTGTTCCAGGGTTGGCCTGCGGCGATGCGACGGCAGAAGGCACAGCTGCTCCAAAGGTCAAATTCCTTGTGCGGAGTGTCACGCCGAGGCCGGGCTGGTCAGGGCAGCGCGGAAGTGCGGATGGACTCCGCGAATAACGCGGCGGTTCGGCGGCTGCTGCAGCGCCGGTCCTGTCGGGGCGTCGTAGCAGGCACCTGACGATGGGGGAGCCGACCACGACACCGGCGACGTGGGGAGCGACCTGTTCGGCAGGGGTTGATACGCCGACCCCGGTGACGACGGGCACGTCGGACAGCCGTTTCAGACGACGGGTGAAGGTCTTCAGCGCGGCTATGTCGAGTTGACAGGTAGCCGGTGCGGCCTGTGACGGCTGGGGCGTACAGCCAGCCGTTGCGCTGCTGGTGAGCTGGGCAAGCTCGCTGTTGTTGGCCTGACGGGGGGTGAACTGCAGGTTGTGGAGCCCAGCCTCTGGTGACCCGCGGGTGCAGGTCCTGACTCATGCGGGAGGGGGTCGGTCGTACACGATCTTGCGTGCTGACGGGTCCGTCCATGACGAGGCTGATGACTTCCTCCGGTTGTACGAGGGATCGGGAACGCAGAAGACGTACGCGTACTCCCTGGTGGACCACCTGCGGTGGTGCCTCCGGGAGAAGCTGACGCCCGAGGCGGCGACGCTGCGGGACCTGCTGCGCTACATGGGGGCTGTCGGGGCGCAAGTGCGGGTGGTCAGCTCCGGCCGCCTCGCCTTCGTGGGTGGACGGGTTCTTGTTCCAGCTCAAGGTCTGCGTCGATCTCCTGCTGAATCGCGGGGTCGTACTGCGGCTCGAGGAAGACGTTCTTCCAGGTCGGTGGTGGTGAGAGCGGCTGCTGACGGACTCGCCTTTGAGCGGAGGAGCGTGCGCCCGGGGCATGTTGCTGCCGCCGGTCGTCTGGCTGGGCTGGTGACACTACGTCTCCTCTTTCATGGCGTGACCAGTGAGCCGGAATAGTCATACGGAGGTCAGAAGGAGGGGTGGCGGTGTCAGGGCCTACGGGCCCTGACACCGCCACCCCCGGGTGTCACCGGGGGTTGGGCTTACCGACGCGGCTCGCGGCGCGGCGCTTGCTGATGCCAGCGACTCCGAGGGCTGCCATACCGGCCGCGAGCAGCCCGCCCGCAGCCAGGCCGAGCCGGGTATTGCCCTCCGCGCCGGTGTGGGCGAGCGACCCACTCGGCTTGCTGTCCGCCACGTTCTGCGTGGTGTCGGACACCTTGCTCGTCCCGGGTGAGCTGGCTTCGGTCGTGCCGTTGCCGTCTGCCTCGCCCGTCGGGCCGCCCGCCCCTGAGCCCGGCGTCGACTCGTCACCACCCCCAGGGTTCGAGCCCGGGTCAGGGGTGGGGTCGGGCTTCGGGTCGGGCTTCGGGTCCGGCTTCGGGTCCGGATCTGGAGTGGGGTCCGTGCCCGGGTCCGTACCGGGATCGGTGCCGGGATCGGTGCCGGGGTCCGTGCCCGGATCGGTGCCGGGGTCCGTGCCCGGATCGGTGCCGGGGTCCGTGCCCGGGTCCGTGCCGGGGTCCGTGCCCGGGTCCGTGCCCGGGTCCGTACCGGGATCGGTGCCGGGGTCCGTGCCCGGGTCCGTACCGGGATCGGTGCCGGGGTCCGTACCGGGATCGGTGCCGGGGTCCGTGCCCGGGTCCGTGCCCGGATCGGTCGGGTCGTCCGCGGGCGTCACGACCGTCTTCCCGTCCGCCTTGGCCCCTACCTCGTCCCCGGCCGCATCGGCCTTCACCTGCGCCGTAGCGCTCACCTCTGCGGCCGAGGCACCCGTGGTGGCGACGCCCAGCACGCCGACTGCCATGACGGCGGCCGAGGCCACCCGCATCATGCGCCGGCGCGGCGTCGTATTCCTCTTACTCATGCGTCTCGTTGCCCTTCATCGCACGTTGGCAGGCCGCCGCGGATCGACGATCTCCAACGAGACGCACAGTAGGAACGGAAGCGGACACCTCCCTCGAAGCGCATTCCCTGCGGCATCGCCCGCGCGCCCGGGCGGTGACCGCTGACCTGTCGGGCCTCATCGTCAGCGGCTCGACACAGCAATCGGCCGCAGAAGAGCCTGTCCGCTCTGCTTCATACGTTCAGGACATGAGCAGTTCACAGCTTCCGCCCCACCCAGCGGGGCTCGCAGTGCTGGCACAGGTCCCACCGGTGCCTCTTCGACGCCCCCCAGAGGCTCGCGCGCCGCCGAGGGTGCCTCGCGCGTCAGCCGAATAGTGCCGTCTCTCGACAACGAAGGAAGTAATCCATGCGACCTCTGACCCGCCGGGCCGCGACCGCCACCGCAGTCACAGCCCTCATGCTCGGTGGAGCCACCGCCCTCGCCGCTCCCGCATCCGCAGTCGGCTCCACCGCGTGCACCAAGAACGTGGCCGACTACACCGCCTGGACCTCAACCACCGTCCACCTCCGCAACGGCCCGAGCACCAGCTACACGTCCCTGGGCCTGCTGCGCACCGACACCAAGATCACGGTGGCCTGCTACGCAAAGAGCGGCACCTGGGCCCACATCAAGGTCCGCAGCGGGGCCAACTCGGGCAAGACCGGATGGATCAGCGCCTACTACATCTCGGTGCCGATGCAACTGGACTGACCGCACCACCGGGCGCGGCAACCGCCCCTGAAGGTGCCGTTCCGGCCGTCACGCCATGGGTGGCCCTGGCGCGAGAGCGCCAGGGCCACCCATACCAACACGGCCAAGTCCCACCGATTCCCTTGAAACGCCACCTGAGTCCTCCACGCCCCCTGCGGAGCCTCGGAAGGAGACACATTCCGTGAACCGACCGCCCTTGGCCGCCCACTACGGCCTCGGTGTGATCTTCCCCGCGTATTGGACAGCAGCGGATGGAAGCAGGCGGCGCCCTGGGCCCGCCCCCAGCGGACCACAGAGCGCGAGGACCTCCTGGTCCTGCGCTGGTCCGGTTCGGACCAAGACGAGGACGAGTCGGTACAGCTGCCGACGCCGTTCCCGCAAACGTAAGGAAATTGCCGCTGTGACCCATTCCGACACCGCCGAAGTCGCTGTCATAACCCCGACCCGGTTGCGCGCGGAGCGAGTCCCCTACCTGTTGGAGTTGTACGCCAGCCTTCAGGGGCAGGGCGTCCCGTTCCAGTGGGTCCTGGCGTTGGACGGTGTACCGCTCTCGGAGCTGCCCGCGGTCCTGCGGGAAGACCCCCGCGTCGTCGCCGTGCCGCTACCCCGCGCCGTCGGTGCCGGCGCCGCCCGGAACTTCGCGTTGAACGAGGTCACGACCGCCTGGTGCACCACGGCTGACGATGACGACTTCCTGCCGGAAGGATCGTTGTCTCTCCGGCTCGACCACGCGCGCGCCCACGGCCTGGGATGGTGCGCCGGCTGGTAGCGGATCAGCCAACTTCGCTGATCCTGCGGTGAGCGGCCGCGGGGCGGGTGACACTGATCCTTTCGCGTCCGCAACAGTGAGGGACCTGCATGCGCCAGCAGAACGTCGGCCTCTCGGCCATCGACCACCGGCCGGGTGTGCCCGGCCGCGAGGTGAAGGGGCGGATGGATGTTCATTGATGAGCAGGACACCTGCTTGCTGGTCGAGCAGGCTCTTCGGCTGCTGCCGTTCCTCGACGACGGCGACGAGTTCGCCACCTACGCCCTGCTGGAGCAGTGGAAGGAAGAGGGCCGGAAAGCCCCCTCTACCGGCAAGCCGTGGAAGCCGGAGGAGTGGTCGGTCCAGCTCCATGCCCCGTTGCAGGAGAGCCTTGTCGCGGTCGGGCACAAGCAGGTGGTCGCCGGACTGCGCACCGTGGCGTTCCATGACCGGGAGAACGGCCCTTGGGGCAGGGCGACCGCCGAGCTGCACGAGTGGATCCTGGCCCCGCACGACGCGGCTCGGGCCAAGCCCAGCGACACCGCCGCCGCGGCGGTACTGCTGGCGGCTCTCTACGGAGATGACGGCCGGTTCTTCCTGCCGGCCGCGCCCGATGGACACCCTCAGACGGCGCGCGAGGGATGACCTGGCGCGCGTGCTGCACAGCGGACCGCAACGTCATTGGTGTCGGTGCGGCTGGCCATCATGAACGAGAAGAAGACGAGCACGAGGAGGGGAGCCGGGGCCGACGTCCGGGTGCTGACGAATCCGACGGATGAGGACGAGCGGGAGTTGATCCGCGCCGACGCCATCAGCAGGGTCCGGTGGGAGAAGGAGCGGGTCGTCGCCCGGTGGGCGGGCCAGCAGGCCCCGATCTCGCTCGTGGAGTGGTCGGCACGGTTCGACAAGCGCGATCCCCTGCCGTCCGGCTTCCACCTGGAGTTCGTGCAGGCACTGAACGAGGCACGACAGAAGGCGAAGGACGGCAGCCAGATCGTCCGTGCCGCGTGGAACGTCGACCAGCAGAAGTGGCAGTGGCTGGTCAAGGACATTGACCTCGTCGACCAGTTCTGACGCTCGCCGTCACCGGCCCCTGCTCCGCCGAGGCCGGTGGCCGTCTGACGGTTGTCAGTGGTCAGCGGCATGATGGCCCCCATGCGCGACGAGCGGAAGCAGGGGGAGGACCTGGTGCGTGATGAGGACCGCGAAGTCGGCTGGGATGACGATGACGCGTACGAGCACCAGGGCTGATGGCCGGTAGCCGCACCAGGTCGGGGGTTGCTCGACGTCATGGCAGTTGCTCAGGAGCGCCGCGGTAAGAAGAGCACGGGCGCCGTGCCTTCTCCGCTGTTCGCCGCCGTGGTCGAGCAGATTACGGCGGCTCTGCCGGAGCTGGGGCGCGCTCAGGCCGAAGAGATCGTCTCGGCCATGAGCGGGAGAACGTGCCGAGGGGTCCACGATCACCTGGACGAGTACCGGGACGCGCTGGTCAGCGGAAGCTCGTTGGCGCCGCCGCCCGTTCAGCGACTGACTCACTCCTTGGCCGCCGCCGGGTTCGACCGCGTCCGAGTGCCGGCGTGCCACCGCTGCGGCAGGATCCGGGCGCTGGTCAAGGTGGTGGAGGGCGGGCGCGTATGCGGCGGCTGTGCGGGCGCCCTGGCGTACGCCGCTGCGGTCGGAGTCTGCCGGGAGTGCTCGAGGACGAAGCCCCTGCCGGCCCAGGGACTTTGCTCCGCCTGCTACGCGCGCGCCCGCAACCAGACGAAGGAGAAGACGGCGTGCGCGTCGTGCGGCCAGCTCCGGCTCTGCAGACAGTCACGAGCCGACGGCCGGTCGCTGTGCGACACCTGCCGCCCACGACCGACCGCCAGCTGCGCGCTGTGCGGGGCCTCCTCCAAGATCCAGGCTCGTTGGCCGGTCGGCCCGGTATGCGCGAACTGCTACATGCAGGTCCGCATCAACCCGGTTCCCTGCTCGGTGTGCGAGCGCCCGCGCGCCCTGATCGGAAGGGTCGACGGCAAGCCGGCCTGCGGTCCGTGCAGCGGAGTGGAGACCGACTACGCGTGCTCCCGCTGTGCGAACCCGGCGGACTCAGTGGCCGGCGGGCTCTGCGAGCAGTGTGCGTTCGACGACCAGGCGGCGGACTACTTCGACGCGCTTCCCGCCACGCCCCATGCCCAGCTGTCGCTCCTTCGCGACCGGCTCCAGAGCAGCGGACAGCCGCGGGCCGCCCGCTCCTGGCTGAAGCACTCCGCGTCCGCGCGGCTGCTGCCGGAGCTCGTCGCCGGCGGACAACGCATCACCCACGAAGCACTCGACGTCGCCTGCCGGGAACCGGGCCGAGGAGACGCCATCGGCTACCTCCGCGACGTCCTGGTCGACGCAGGAGTCCTTCCACCTCGCGACGAGCACACCGCCAGCGTCGAGCGCCGCTTCGCCCAGATCATCGGCGCGCACCCACGACTCGCCGTCCTCCTGCACACCTACGGCTACAGGTCTGTCCTGCCCCGCCTCCGCAGCCGCGAGCGGCCGAGCACGGAGTACGTCGCCGACTGGGCCATCGCCCGCATGGTCTCGGCAGTAGACCTGCTGACCTGGGCACACGAGCGCAGCATCACTCTGGACCGGCTCGCTCAGGACGACGTGGACCAGTGGCTCGCCGAAGGGACCAGCACGCGCCACAACGTACGCGACTTCCTCGTGTGGGCCGCGCAGGACGGTCGCGCGCAGCCCCTCCTCGTCCCCCATCGCGACAAGCCCGACCCGGTCGGCATGGTCGCCCGCTCCCACTGGGAGCTGCTCCAGCAGTGCCTGCAAGACGAGGCTCTCGTACTCGAAGCCCGAGTCGCCGGCGCGCTGGTGCTCCTGTACGGACAACACGTCACTCGAATCGTGGCCCTGCGCCGCGACTGCCTCCAGCACCGCGAGGGCAGTAGCTACCTGGTCCTGGGCGAGGCCCCCGTCCTTCTGCCGCCGCCGCTGGCCCAGCTGATCGCCGGCCTGGCCGCTGTCGAGAACAGGGACCCGGTCACCGGGGAGCGCGTCACCTCCCGCTGGCTGTTTCCCAACGCCCGCAACCGCATGCGGCACCGGAGCGCCGCATCTGTCACCGCGCTGCTCAACGCCCACGGCATCACCATCAAGCCCGCCCGAGCCTCCGCCCTGATGAACGCGGCGATGGACCTGCCGCCCGCCGAGCTGTCCGCCAAGCTCGGGATACACCTCATCACCGCCGAGCAGTGGCGCCACCTGGCCGCCCGGACCTGGACTGCCCACCTCCAGAACTGGAGTAGCTGAGGATGTGATGTCAACCACAGCACTGGACCCCCTGCCCCGCAGAATGCGACACCCCGCCCCAAGTGCGCCTCTTGCAGCACCGTTCGGCTGCCGCCCCGTAAAGCGACGCCGTCCCTGTGGGACACGGCCGTTGCCGCGACTAACGACGATCGGCTGCCCGAGCGCTCGCTCGCTGTGCGGTATGACCCCGCCATGGACAGTGGGCTCCGATGGGTCGCCGGCTGGTCCGCCGACTGGCGGGCCGACGGAGGCATGGAGACGTGGATGTGCCCGACCCCAGTCGGAAGGCACGAGCCCGGAGACGTCTGGACGTACTGGCCGACAGCCACTGGCAGCAAGCCCCCGTTGGGGCACTGCATGCTTCTCACCGACACCCAGCTCGCTCGGGCCGTAGGCCATGGCGGGTTGCACAAGGGTGAGGATTACACCTATGTCATGGGGGTCACGGGCCGCAGTGCCGGGGAACTGCTGCCCGTGGTCGTCTACCACCGGCGCGACCACGATGACCAGTGGACAGCCGACGCGGGTTACCGCGATCAGGCGGAGTTAGGGCCTGTCCTGAGTCGTGATCAAGGTGTGGGGCGGAGGCTGCGTATCCAGATCACCGCCCCGCGCAGGTGGAGGCCGGCGAGGTAGCTCTCGGGTGTCTTGTCGTAGCGGGTCGCGAGGCCGCGCCACGCCTTGATCTTGTTGATGCAGCGTTCAACGCTGTTGCGGTCTTTGTAGAGCTCAGCGTCGTGGGAGAGAGGCCGTCCGCCTCGGCTTCCCTTCTTCTTCCGGTTCGCGGCCTGGTCGGCCTTCTCCGGGATGACCGCCTTGATGTTCCGTTTGCGCAGATGGGCGCGGTTGGCGCGGGAGGAGTATGCCTTGTCCCCGGCGACCGCGTCGGGACGGGTGCGCGGGCGGCCGACCGGGCCACGGATCTTGATCTTGTCCAGGACCGGGACGAACCGGGGGCTGTCGGCGGCCTGCCCCTCGGTCAGGATGAAGGCGAGCGGGCGGCAGTGAGGGTCGGAGGCGAGATGAACCTTACTGGTCAGGCCGCCGCGCGAGCGCCCGAGCAGGGCGGCCTTCAGCCGGGCCCGGTGTCGCTGCCGGATGCTCCGTCGTTCCTCCCGGTCCGGGGCGGGCTCGTCCTGTTCGCCCGCGACCTGCGGCTTTCGTTCCTTCCCGCGGCCCCCTTTGACGCCTCGGCGGCCTCTTCCAGGGACTTCAGGACCTCCTCGCCCACCCGCATGCCCGCAGCGTCCTGATGGGCACGGGCGACCGTGGAATCCACGCTGACCAAGGACAAGTCCGTCTGCCCGCGCCGGGCCGCCTCCGCGATCATCCCGTCCATCAGAGCCTCGAAGACACCGGCGTCGCGCCACTGGAGGAAGCGGTTGTAGACGGTCTGCCAGACCCCGAACTCCGACGGCATCTCCCGCCACTGGCTGCCCGAGCGGAACTTCCAGATCACGCCCTCAAACTGCTCCCGCAGATGCTCCGGATACGGGCCGGACCTGCCTATCGGCAGGAACGGCCCGATCAACTCCCGTTCATCGTCAGTGAGTTCAGTACGCGCCATACCAGATTCCTACCCGCCGCGAACGATCAACGGAAGAGGCATCTCACGCCTTGATCACGACTCAGGACAGGCCCTAGACGCACGTACGCACGCCTGGAACCAAGGTCGCGCCGAACGCGCTCTCTACCGGGCGCTGCACTCGCCAGACGGCCTGAACGAGGCGAACTCACTGGTCTGACTGCAGCCCGGGCGGTGGTGCCTGCTGAATCATTCCGCAGGCCAAGGGGCTGGCAGCGTTGGGTCACCACGTTCCTCACGCTGCCGGTCGATCGCTCCAGCCTCATGAAGCCGGCCAATGTGTGGGTCTGCCTCATGTCCGCTCGGTCTGCGGCATCGCTGGGACGGCTGGACGTGGCACAGAGGGCAGCTCAGGCTCAGCGGACACGTGAAGCCGTCGGTGAGACCACCGCACGACCAGCCGCACGCCACGGTGCCCATGGCGAGACCGCGGCGGTCGATGAGGATGCCGGCGCCGAGCAGCTTCAGGTAGTCAGCCTGGTAGAGAGGAGCTGGCACCGGCTGAGTGATCCCATTAGCGCCAAGTCGAGCGCGGTCTTGAAGCACAGTCCCTCCTCTGGTTCGGATCTCGTCGGTTCGGCCGTGCCGTAGGTGCCGTCACGCGGCCGTGAGCTCCGCTTCATCGAGCAGCAGCATGGCCTGATCGAGCACGGTGGGCCTGACGCTGCGGTAGAAGAGGGCGGGCGGCCAGAACAGCTCGAGCGACGGCCATTCCTGCATCCGCCTGGTGAACCACAGCGCCTCGCTCATGCTCTCCAGCGCGTCGCGCGTCTGGCGGCGTCGCCACGCTCGGCCCGCCCACGTGCGCGCTCCGGCAACGTAGGTGTCCACCAACTGCTGGAGCTGCGACAGCGCACGACGCAGGTGGTCCTCTGCTATCCAACCGGCGCTGCTTCGGCTCAGGCCGTATGCCTCGTAGCGGTGCACCAGGCCCGTGGCCACCTGGATCTCCCGCACGACGTCGCTCGACGCCAGAGCAAGGGTGAACTGCTGAGCTGTGATGCGGCGGGGGCGAGCGTGGCGGGCCGTGAGCACGAGGTCCTCCGAGGCTGGGGCGGGGTGAGGGCCACAGCTTCGGGCGGTAGCTGGCTGAAGCGAATCTCTCGCGAGAACCGCCTCGGCGCCTTCCACCGTCCGCAGGGTCTGGTGCTCGTCGCCCTCGGTCACAGAGCGCTGAGTGCTTCCTCCGTGGCTGCGGCGACCCCGCTCACCTTCTGGGCCAGCTCCATCAGTTCCTTCTCCTCCGGCTCATCGGCGTTGTCGAGGATGCCAGGGAGCTCTCCGCCCGTCGCGGCGATCACACGCATCGCGCGCAGGAACTCCTCGTAGCGGTCGGCTTCCGCCAGAGCGGCCTTGCTCGGGGGTGCGACGGCAGGCTGGACAGGCTCTTGCGGCTCGTCGAAGCCGTCAGCGTCGAAGTCGGTATCAGCGCCCCAGCCCTCGTTGTCGTCGCGCCGCGAGGCGGGGGCTGCACCGCCCTGCCGGGCCTGGGGCTCGTCCTCGCCGGCCCACATGTCCTCCTCCGGCGGCGCGTTTCGAGAGTGCGCACGGAGCGTCTCGTTCACCGCCTCGTCCATTTCCTCCGGGCTGTCGGCATCGGCCAGGCGGCTCTCCAGGGCATTGATCACTTCGGTGTCACGGCTCGGAGCGACCTGGCGCAGGGCGCGCTCGGTCAGTTGCAGCTCCAGGGCGTCGTCACCGAGCCGTTCGGTCAGCTGGTGGGCGAAGGCGGCGAAGCGCGCCAGTCGGTAGCGGTGAGCTCGGGAGGAGTTGGTGAACTCCTTGAGTACGTACTCACGCGGGTCTCGGTAGCCCAAGGGCTCCCACGCCTTCACACGGACGATCTCCGTCATCGTGCCGTCCAGCTCGTCGGCCAGATGCAGGGCGCGTTCTGTCAGGGTCCGTGCGTACTCCGGAGTGCAGGGTGTTCCCGGGTCGTCGACGACGACGCCTGTGATAGCGCCGGTCCCCGACTCGGTCGCCTTCTCAAGGCTAGTGTCGGACGTATGCTCCATGGTGATCTCCGAGGGTCTGCCGCTGAACACGATGCAGGTAGCACTGTGCCGAGCGAAGCGGACACCCCACCGCGACCACAGACAACGCAGTGACGACACCCTTAAGGTCGTCAAGCGGCATCACACACGTGGCGCAGATGTGCCCCTTCGTCGTCGTCGGCACCGAGCGATCTTTCGGGCCTGGTCCTTGAGGCCGCCGGTCTTGGCCACGGTCGTCTCCACAGCAAGACCCCACGCTTCCCGCCGGACATCGTATGAAAGGGAACGCAGCCGGACAGACGGGTTCTTCGGGCGGCGCTCTGCGCGGGGCCCCTGGTGCAGTCCTTGTCCGGCGGCCCTGCCCCGACGGCGCCGGCGCGGGCCAGGGCTGCGCTGGAGCCGGCGATTCGGGCGTACGCGTACGCGGTGCTGCGCGGGTACGCCGCCTCGCTGGCCGACGACCTGTTCGACGACGCCGTCGTGGAGGCCGTCACTGCGCCCGCCGAGACCGGCCGGAGCGGGGTAGCGGTCGGGACGCCCGCTCGGTGCCGGTCTATCGCGGGTCGACCGGGTGGTGCATACGGCGTGGGAAAAGGCGGCTGGCACCCGCATCCGGCGCCGGGCTCTGCCGAAGCAGATGCTGTCGACCCCGCCCCGCTACGACGGCCCCGAACCGCTGCCAAAGGAGCTCAGCGGGCTGGAATCCCTGGCGGCCACGCTGGTCTCCTACTTCGCCGACGGTGCGCTGCGCCGGGAGCTGCACCCGCCAGCCAGGCCGGAGGCCCCCGTTAGCTGTGGCAGTCGGGTAGCCGGAGCCGATTGCTGGGCCCCGGCCCCCGGGGCTTCGCCAGGCGGGCATGCCTGGCTGTGAAGACGTCGGCCGGACATTAGCTGCCGCGGGCGAGACCATCTTCGAGAAGGGCGAGGACGGTCTCGTCGTCCTCGAGGTCGAGACCGTCAAGGGAGGTATGCGGCCCGACAGGACCGACGAGGAGCAGTACCTGGCCGCGGTCGCGGGCAGGGGCCGCCCATTTGTAGGTGAGGTCGACGGCGCCGAGGAAGAAGTGCCCGTGCCCGGCGGGCTCGTCCGGGCGGATGCAGTGGCACGCGCGGACGGCTATCCAGCTCGGCACGAAGGGGCAGGTGCCCGGGTGCTCCAGACGCAGCGTCACCGCAGCCGTCGGCCGGGAGTCCGTTCTCGAGCAGATTGAAGTCGAAGAGCCCGTACAGGCTGGGGTCCGGTTCGCAGTTCTTGTACGGCACAAGCTCACGGGCCCTGCCGGGATTCCCGGTGCCGGTCTCTTGGCCGGCGGGCCTTCGACCACGTGTGCCGTCGCTGCGTGGGAGCCGGTGGCAGGTCCGCGCGGTGCGTGCTCTGCGCTGGCGCCAGCGTAGGGACTATCGCTCGCGTCCAGGGCGCACGCGCCGGATCGGTGCACCGGCTGACCGCGGTGGCGGACGCGACCGCCACTTGGTGAAGCCGTCCGGGTCAGACGACGCAGCGGAAGGGTCGACGCACGCGCTCAACCCGTATGACGTCCGGAGATGCGGTGGACGGCCCCCGTGGCGTGCGAACGAGCGGGGGCCGTCCGTGACCGCTGTCCTGTCAAAGCGGGCACCGCGACCCTACGAGGTTCTCGCCGCCGTCGCGCGTTCGCAGCGCCGAGTAGGCCAGCGTTCGGTCGCTCGGTTCCGGTTAGATCAGTCGTTCACGAGCAGCCGTGTCAGTGCGGTGGACACGTCCACGGCAGGGTGTTCCCTGTGTCCGGCACCGGCACGACCGCAGCCTGCCCCCGACTTCGGGGGCAGGCTGCGGTCGGCCACGGAGTCGTTAGAACGGTGGTTCCTCGTCGGTGGCCGCCGAGTTGGTTGCCCATGGGTTCTCGACCGGCGGCCCGCCCGCCTTGGTCGCCTGGCGGGCGTTGTCGAAGTCCTCCCGGCCGGTGCCGGTCCCGGTGGTCTTGGTGACCTTGGCCGTGGCGTTCTTGAGGCTGGGGCCGACTTCCTCGACGTCCAGCTCGTAGACCGTGCGCTTGATGCCCTCGCGGTCCTCGTACGACCGCTGCTTCAGCCGGCCCTGCACGACGACGCGCATGCCTCGCTGGAGCGACTCGGCGACGTTCTCCGCTGCCTGCCGCCAGACCGAGCAGGTGAGGAACAGGCCTTCGCCGTCCTTCCACTCGTTGGTCTGCCGGTCGAAGATGCGGGGAGTGGACGCGACACGGAACTTCGCGACTGCCGCACCGGACGGGGTGAAGCGCAGCTCGGGGTCGTCGATGAGATTGCCGACGACCGTGATGACGGTCTCGCCTGCCATGCAGCTTCTCCTGTGTGAGTGAGTGGCGGCCGGAACGCACGTTGCCAGGGGAGTGACTGGTGCGTTCCGGTCGCCGTGGGGTGGTGACGATCGAATCGTGTCGGGAGGTTGCGTTGTCGGCGAGATCTCGCGAATTGTCAGGCCGCTCGCGCTACGCGGGGCGCGCCTCGTCGGCGGCTGGCGGCGTCCGCCTGCGCACGCAGGTAGTCGGCCATTTCTTGGGGCTCGTCGCGGAGGTCGAGAAGTTCACCAGCAAGGAGCTGTGCCAGGTCTGGGTGATGCCGAGACAGCACCTCCAGCAGTCGGGTGCTGATCCCGGCCAGGGTGATCGTCATGGCGGTGTAGGCCAGCAGCTGGAGGTCGGGATCCAAGTGTTGGCGTTCTGCCTCGGTGCGACGCAGTGCGGCCAGCCCCTGGTCCAGGAGGTGGTCACGCAACTGGGTGGTGGACACGACGGGCGATCCCCTTCATGTGCGGGTGGGGAAGAGAGCGTCATCACCCCGAATCCGGACACTCCTTCTGGTCGTCCCTGCGGGGACGACCAGAAGGAGTTAGACGCTGTGTACGACCTCCGGCCTCTGGTCAGCTCGGGCAACATACCGCTCGCCGAGCACCCGGGGCGGCCGGCCGGACGCGCGGTCGAGCATCTCCGCCCGCCATCCGTTGCCCGGGGGGACAGGTACGCCGTGCGAGGAGACGGCGTCGATGGGCAGCTTCAGTGCTGTTGCCAGCTCACGTCGCTCGGCGGTGGTGATCTCCTTGCTTCCGGTCCGGCGCTGAAGTGCGGTGGTGATGTGCAGCCACCCATCAGGCCTCCGCGTCACCGACCAGTGCTTGCCGGTCTGCGTGCGGAGCCCTGCGCGGAGCCTGGCCTGCACGTCCTTCTCCTGGTCGAGACGGACCGACTCCCGCCCGGCGGCGTCCGCCGGGTCGGTGCTGACGCCGCTTTCCGACCACACCTGCGGCGTCTTGACCGGCTTGCCGGTCTGCCCGTCGACAGCTCCGGCGGCGTACAGCCAGCGGCCATCCTGCGCCTTGGCGAACTGCTCCGCGCGGATGCGCTCGCTGCCGCGCCAGGCTGCGCGGACTTCCCTGACCTGCGCGTACGACTTGCGCGTGAAGCCCTCTTCCGGGGCATCCTTGGCGGTCTCCTCCCGAGCAGGGGCGGCTGCGGGCAGCGGTGCGCTGCGTAGCGGCGACCCGACGGCCGGATGGTCTGCGGCATACCGCTTGGCCATGGCAATCCCGACCACCCTGACGTGCCGGCAGGTGTGGTTCCTCTTGAAGTCCCGGCAGTTGCACTGCAGAGTGGCGCCGTCATCCCTGTCCGTGGACAGCTTGGTCTGCCCGTCGGAATCGTTCCAGGCAACCGCCTGACCGGACACGCTCGCGTCCAGGAAGGTTGCCCGGACCTGCGCGGCCGCGACCTTCCCGGAAGAGAGTTCCGTGTCGATTCGCCCGGGGTCGGCGTAGAGCAGCCTGCCCTCGTTACCGAAGCGCAGCGCGGCACTCGGCGGCACCGTCGCCATAGCCGGCGGCATCTGGGCAGGGCGGCCTGCCGCTCGGGCGGCTTGCTTCTCGGCCTTGATCCGGGCGCGGCGAGCGCTGTCGTCCTGTCCGGCGCGGGAGCCGGACACGGGGCAGGTGTGCGCGGAGGTCATGGAAGCCCACCGGCCGCAGGTGGCGCACTTGCGCTGAACCGACGCCTCGGCCGCCTCGGCGACGTTCTCGAACTGGTAAGCCGTGTTGCCACCGTTCCGCGCCCAGACCGTCTGGCTGACGTAGCTGGTCAGGGACGAGGCCGCCATCATCTGCTGATATTGGCTGGGCGACATCCTGTAGGCGTACGTCTTGGGTGGCATCACCTGGCCGTCGCTTTTGCGCTTGTACGGCCGGGTTGTGACCTCGAGGTATCCCGTGTCCGGGTTGTAGCCAACTTCCTGGATCCGTGCCGACACCGGTCCGTTTGCCTTCCGGGCCTTCGACAGCGCGGTGGCCGTGGATATCTGGGCGGGGTCGATCCCGGCGTCCAGGAGCCGCTTGTCGATGTCGATGCTCTTGGTGTACCAGTCGTCGTACAGGGCGTTGTCGGCGTCGGTGTGCGGCGCAGTGTCGGGGTTCTGCCCGCGTAGCTCGGCCCGGTTGCGGATCTTCTCCCGGATCCGGTCGGCCTCGCGGGCGTGTCCCTCAACCTCGTCGAGAAGGGCCGCGTTCGGGCATTCGTCGCGTGCGTGCCCGAACTGGCCGCAGCCTCCGATGCAGCGTATCGCCGCGCCCGCGATCTCGGCCTTCTTGTCCTTGAACTGGATGCCAGCGTGATCGCGGTAGGCCTCCTCTGTCTTGGCCTGGCTGCGGAGCTTCTCGAAGTCCTCCTCGTCGTAGCTGCCCTGATCCTCCAGATCGTCCATCTTGGAGTAGATCTCCTCCATCGCCCTCTGGCGCTCGTTGACCTGCCGACGCAGGTCTTCCAGCTCCTCGACGCGACGGGCGTTCGGGCACTCGCCCTTCAGATGCCCGAACTGTGCGCACTGCTCGCACTTGACGGTGCCCTGGCCGACACCGCCGACGAGGGAGTTCGTGATCTGCTGGTCATGCTGCAGGGCCGTGTCACGCTCCCTGCGCATCTCCTCCATCTTGGCAGGATTGGGCCCCCAGGTTGCCCAGCCGTTACGCAGAGCTTCGTCTCCCCGCTCCTGATGTCCCCGGATCTCCTTGTCCAGCTTCTTCCACCGGGCCCGAGCGTCGTCCCGCTGCGTAACGAGGAACCGGTTCGGGCAGGCGCTCCGCTCGTGGCCGAATTGGCCACAGCCGCCTTCACCGGTGCACTGCACATTGCCGCCGCCCGGTTCGGCAAGACGCACGCGCTGCGCCGAGGCCAGGGCCGGGCGGGTGGGCAGCGAGGCCAGCTTGGTCCGCCTTTCCTCTTCCATGATGCGCATGGCCTCGCGGGAGACGTTGCTCTGTCCGATATCGGCCTGCTGCCGGGCGGTGAACCCGGAGACGGCGAGCTGGTCCCGCCACTTGTCCGTCAGGGAGATCCGTGTGTTCTCCCGCTCCGACTTCTGCCGACGGACAAGTGCCTTCCAACGAGCCCGAGCGGCGGCCGCGGAGATGCCCATCGTGCGGGCGTAGACGTCGAAGTACCCGTCCTTCGCCCCTTGGTTGCGCTGGAGAAGCACGCCGAGACGCTGCATCGCTGCCAGGTCCTGGCCACGCATCTTGTGCTTGGACTGCAGCGGCCGGCCATGCTCGTCCTTCCCGGTCTTCAGCCGGGCGATCTCCTGGTCGATACGGGTGACCATCCCGGGCTGCCGGTCACTGTCCCTGTGCTTGTCGGCCTGCGAGATCCGCGGGTCGCTCTCGATCTGTTGCTTGAGACCCTTGAGGAAGGCAAGCTGCTCCTTCTTGGTGGGGGCCGGGAACCCTTCGTACTGGTGACCGAACTCATGAATGCCCGACTGCAGCTCGAAGTCGTCGTAGTCCTTGTACCCGAGCTGCCTGAGCAGGTGCTTCTGATATCCGATGACCGCCGAGCGGCCCTTGTTCTCGCGGCAAACCACGTCGTCGTGCCCCTCCAGTGAGTGTCTTACTGAAGGGCGATCTTGCGCCCCAGAGCGGACACCCCCATCTGGGCCGCCAGCAGACTGAAGAGAGGGCCTTATCAACGGTCTTCGTCGCGGAAATCACGGCGCATGGCAAGGACCGGTGGGCACAGAAGCAGCAAGCCGACAAGGCCGAGGCCAGGCTGGTCTAGCAGCAGACCGAGGCCTGCCATCGCCGAGCCGGCGAGGGTAACGACCAGCATGCTCCGGCGCCTCTTTCGGTACTCGTTCCACGCAGCAAAGGCGGCGGTCGGCGGCAGCAGATGCATGGTGATGAAGGCGATCAGCTCACGCACGACCAGTAGCCTCCTCCTTGCCTGTGACGCCTGGGGTCGCCGCACGGCCGCCGCCGCGGACGCCACCTCAGGCTTCCGCGGCCGCGCCGCTCTCCATGACGGACGTGTACAGCTCGTCCATCGGCACGTACTCGCGCTCTTCCAGGGTGATGACGCCGGCACGCTTGAGGGAGGACAGGTACGTGAAGGGGTCGAGCGGGTCAAGGACGACGAGGTTCTCCGGGTGCTCGACGACAACAACGACCTTGCGTCCGTCGGGCATTTTCGTCTCCAGTCCGGAGCCGGGCTCGCTGACGTCCCCGTCGACGTACTCGCCGCGGTTGAGGACGAGCGGGACGGTCGCCGACCATTCACCGATCTCTTCCTCGGCCGGGTTGCCCAGGTCGTCCTCGGCCGGCGCCAGGTAGAGCACACCGGTGGGCACCTCGCCGGCCGCTGCGGCCACCAGCAGCTGCTTCTCCTCCTCGTCAAGGCCGCTCCAGCTTCCTTCGTCATGGGCCTTGGCGTTGATCTGCTGCTGCAAGGTGCGGCGGATCGTGGTGGCGTGCGCAGACCGGGCGTCGAACGCAGCAATTTCGGCCTGGTCGATCACTTCCTGGTCCCCACTGGCTACGGCCTGCTCGAGGGCGGCTTCGAGGCCGGCGTAGCCCGGGATGAGCTGGGCAAGGATGTCGGCCGGCCGGTCGGCGAAGATGCGGAGGGCCTGCTCCGGCAGGACGGCTTCGAAGGTGTGCGGCCGCTCCCGGCCGATGAGGGGGAGGGTGTAGCCGTGCCCGGGGGACTTCATGTCGGGGGTGTTGGCCACGACGACGGCAGGCGCGGGCTTGGCGGGGTCGCACTGCTCGACGCCGAAGTCCGGGGTGACGGGGTTGGTGATGGTGCTCATGTGATGGCTCCTGATCTGAGACGAATGTTCGGGGTGTGTCGTCCAGGTCGTTATCGACGGCCTGGACGTGGTCGCGGACGTTGCGTCGAGGCTTTCCGACGGGTGGGAGGTGGTCGTGGTGTGGGCTTCAGACAGTTGCTCGTTCCTCGGTTCCAGCAGGGCTAGGCGGCCAGCTCGTGGCTTGGTTGTGGGCGGGACGGTAGACGTAGGGGCGGACACCCGGGTTCGACGGCTTCCTCGCTCTGGGCGAGGAGTTCGTGCGCACGCTGGCTGCGCAGGCCGAGGCGGGCCAGGGATTCGGTCCAGTTCAGGCCCTCGTCCCGCAGGAATTCGAGTTCGAGGCGAAGCAGATCAGGTGTCCACTCGCCGGAGCGCCCTGCCGTGCGTGTACCGAGGGGCTCGGCGGCCGGCTGGTCGATGGTTTCCTCTTCCCAGGCCAGAGGCGGGTCCCATCGTTTGGCCAGGGCTCGTTGGCGGGCGAGTTCGGAGTGCCCTGGCCGATGCGACAGGTGCCCCCAGGCCGCCAGTACGGCGGCTTTGACCGACGGGGTGGCGCTGCCGGTCTGGTTGAAGTCAGTGAGGGACTTGACGGTGGTGCCGCCCGCGCGGGCGATGGCGTTCAGCGTCCAGCCAAGCGCACACAGTCCCCGGAGGCGGCGGATCAGGCCGACATCGGTGACCCCGGGACGACGCTGGAACGCAGGAGCAGGCAGCTCGGTCAGCGCGAGAACCTGGCCCGCCATCGTCGGGTGGATTCCTCTGCGAAGTCCTGCGGCGTGGTCGTCGATGACGCTCGTGAGCGTGGACGAATTCACCCCGGCTGTCTTCGCGATGAAGGCGATGCTGGCCAGTTCATACGCCTCCTGAAGTTGCCGGACGCGCTCGACGACCGGGGTGGCGTCAACGGCGTCTTTCCGGAAGGCCGGTGCCAGGTCGGTGGCCTTCAGGGCGAGCAGCCGTTCGGCGAAGCGGACCTTGATGGTTCGTGGCCGGCCCGCCCGCACGTCCTTGAGGGTGGCAGCCAGCGTGCTCACCGTCATCGTCGCGGCGCGCGCGACGGCGGCTACTGAGATCTCGGGATGCTCCACGAGGATCCGGTCCACATGCTCCATCACCGGGGCAGCGTCAGTCGACTGCCCGCCGTAGCCGCGGGCTTCGTTGGGAAGGTCTGCAGCGCTGAGCAGGAGCAGGCGGTGGGCTACGTCGGCGTTCACGTTGCGCTGCTGGCCTCGGTCCGCAGCGCGCAGTACGTCTTTCAGGGTCGTGGGGGGCACTTGCGCATGCCGGGCCATGGCCGTGACGGGCAGGTGCGGACGCTGGACGATCAGGTCCTGCACATGTCTGGCGGCCGGCAGCGAGTCGATCACGCCGGTGTCGAGAACGTAGCCGGTACGCCTCCGGGCCCCTGTGGCGGTGGTGGCCGACGGGTGGAGGTCGTTGAGGGGGATCTGCTGCGGCTCCTGGACGGTCGTCGCGTTCACTGCCTCGGCGTGTGAGGTGCCGACGTCGGTAATGCGGATGCGGGAGCCGCCGTCAGGGCTGCACGACCAGTACACCTGCTCAGGTGCAACGTGGTGGTCAGAGGTCATGGTGGCGGTGCTCCTGGGAGGTCTGCTGGTGCTTTCTGGGTGGTGAGCCGTTCGAAGGGTGGTTCTGGGCAGCTTAGGAGGAGGAGGTGGCACCTCCTCCTCCTGGCGAGTTTCCGCCGAGCGCTGTCGGCGGGAGAACCTCGCCGGCGGTACGGAGAGAGCTGACGGCCAGCCGCCTGCCGCCGGTCACGCGGGCCAGTGCATCGGCCTGGTTCGCGTGGGGTACAGCACCGGTCTGCGCCGCTGTTGGCTGACAGCCCGGTCGGCGCGCGCCTGGGCGTCCTTCTCGAGTTCGCCCACGTCGTGGAAAGCGTCGCCGCGGGACACGGTGACGTTCGGACCGAGCCGGAACAGCACGGCGTTGACGGCACAGCACGCGACGTGGATCTCGTCGATGTCGTTCATCCACCACCGGTAGTCGGCGGGATCCTTCCCTTGGAACCGCAGCGTGGCGGCTGCCGCGCGGACCATAGTCCCGGTTCCGGCGCACGGCTCGATCAGCCGGGCACCCGGCGGGACCGGCTCGGTGAGGAGGATCTCCGCGTGATGGTCGGCCGCTATCGCCGGAGTGAAGAACTGGCCGGTCTTCTGCCGCTCGGTGTAACTGCGCATCCGTTGGACCAGAAGACCGATCAGGTCTTCGTCTTCGCAGCGGGTGAGATCGCTGGCGTACTCCAGCAAGCCGGCACGGACCAGGATGCGGATGTAGTCGCTGAGCCCGTGGGTGTCGCCGTCACCCTCCTGGGCGAGCCACTCGTGGAGAGGGCGGGCTGCCTCGGCCAGGACAGGGTTGTAGGACCAGAGGTTGTTCCATACCGAACGCAGGACGTCGGTGGCTTCCTGGTCGTCCAGCGGAAGGAGCAGCGGACCGTAGTCAGGGCCGGCAGGGGTGCAAGGCGCTGCCAGAGCGAGGGCGGCGACAGTGCCCACGGCAATCGGCAGGTCGCTGGTACCCCCGCGGTTCTCCAACCACCAGGCCAGGGCGACATCGGCGATGTGGCGGGCGTGGTCGCGGCCGGTTTCGGGAGCCATCGCGCGGCGGAAGGATGCCGGGGGTATTCCGTACATGGTCATGAGTAGGTCTCTCCCTCGGTGAAGCAGAGTGTTCGGGCACGTGATCCGCAGCCCGGTGGGGCAGCTGATGAGCCGCCCCACTGCGGGTCTGGGCGGGTTAGGGCGAGACGATGAGGCCGTTGGTCAGGAGGGCGACGGCAGCAGACAGCTCCTGGGGCGTCACGAGGACGGCCAGGTGGGCGGAAACCGACTTCTGCCCGTGCGAGGCTGTGTCGAGTGCTGCCTGAACCACGCGGCGCACGTCTTCCGTGACGTGCATGTGGGCCTCGGTGTGCGACAGGTCCGCAGCCGTCACCTGACCGCGGCCCATCATCTGGTTGGCTCGGGATGCGACGTCAAGGACGGTGGAGGGATCAGCCGGGCGGGCGGGGGAGAGGGCGGAGATGTTCACGCCGCCGAGGGAGTTGCGGAAGCGGGCCGGGCAGCGCGCGTGCAGGTTGCAGGTGAGTTCAGCAGCGAGGTCGCGCACCGCCGGCAGCCCGTACGTGTCGGCCAGAAGTGTCATGTGGCCGAGGGCGGAGTGGATGTTGCCCTGCTTGATGTGGGCGATGTAGGCGTCGGTGATGGCGCGCAGAACGTGAACGGGTGCGGTCGAAGAGGTCAACGGACCAGGCTCCTTGCCATGTGAGTGGGGTGAGGGTCGGCAACGCGCACCGTGGTCAGCCAGCGGTTCGGCATGTGCGGTGGGTGCGGGTCGTCATTAGGGCCTTGGAACAGGCATTTCGCCGAGCCCTCGCGAGTAGGAGGGCGATCGCTGCACCTCGGGCCGTGAAGTCGTTCGCCCTTCGCCGGACAGGCGCAGACCGTCGCCTCACTGCTGCTTCATCTGGCCGGCGTGAAGCAGTCCGGTCAGATGGAGGTCCTGTGAGCGGTCCAGCTTCTGATGAGGTCGAGCTCTTTGCCGCTCTTCCACGCACGGAGGGTCCGCACGCCGGCGGAGCACCCCGCTTCGGCAGGCGCCTTGGCGCGGGCGCCGCGGGGTTGGTCGCGGACAACTCGTAGGCACGTGCAGAAGCGCGCCCTCCCAAGCCGGGGCCGAGGCCCTGGTCCGGGAGGACGTCTCCGTGTGAGCTACGCGATCCGGTCGACGTGAGCGAAGATCACAGTTCCTTCGGAGTCGACGTCGAAGCCGCGTTCGCCAGAGTGGTGGACGAACTGGTAGGTCCCTGGGGTGACGTTGACGATGGTGTCGCCCGAGTCGAGCGTTTCAGGGTCCCCGCCCATCGAGAGCCAGTGCTCGTAGTCGGCGAGTGCATAGGACCAGATGTCCGTGCAGATCTGCGCCAGGCATGTCTCTTCAGGGATCGACGGAGTCTCGTCGTTGTCGAAGTCGATCCACGGGGTGGCGATGATGTAGCGGTCCTGCTCCGTGCGGTAGAGACCCAGACTGCGATCGCTCGCGGGCCCGAAGGCGCATCCGATGGCGGCCATCGCCTTGATGGCTCTGTCCCGGCCGAGTACGCAGTTGTAGTCGACCAGGGCGTCGTCCCCCCAGTTGTAGACGGGGCGCAGGTTGTCGGAGACGAGGAGCTTGCCGGACGGCACGCTCAGGGTGATCGTCGTAGTGATTCCGTCCGGGTGAGAACAGGGTTCCTGCACGTGGGCGGCTTCCTCGATGACCTGATAGGTGGGGTGCTGACCGCAGATACGGCAGCCGCCGAACGGGAAGCCTGCGGGGAACATCTCCCCGTTGAACACATGCACCTCAGCTTCGTTGTTCACGAACTGGTGCCCGTTGGCCTCGCTGACCGGCAGTCTCTTGTTCCTGATCGCCATGAGGCGTGGCTCCCTGCGGTGTGGTGTCCTGCCTGGCACTGAACGGATTGGGCCAGGCAGGCTCGGTCGTCGATTCGGCTGTGATTAGGCACCCCCCACGTCCTCGGGTCCTCCTCGGCGCGAGGTGCGAACACGGCAGGGGGCCGCCCCGCCGGGTGGCGTTGCCACCTGGCGGCCTTGCTGATGGACAGCTCCGCGGCGCGCCCGCCTCCTCGTCCTCGGTGACGGGGAGAGTAGAGGGTCTTGCTCAGGCTGCTGGGGCGATCATGGTTCCGGTGTTCTCGTCCGGCTGGCTGAGGCTGATGACCTGCTGAGCCACTTCCGTGATCTCCTCGCCGTGCGAGACGACCAGGGCGGGCCAACCGAGTTCGGAGAGGCATGTGAGGACGGCTCCACGGGTGTCTGCGTCGTGAGCTGCGGTGATCTCGTCCGCGATGATCATTCCGATCGCGTTGCCACCTGTGATCTGCTCGGTGATGCCCAGCCGGAAGGCGAGTGCGGCCGTGGCCTTCTCTCCTCCTGAGAGGACCCGGGTGGGGCGTACCGTGCCCTCGGCGGTGTGCACGCGCGGGACGAAGGCGTCATCGATCTCGAAGCGCACGTGCCGGTCGGTGATCTGGGTCAGCACGTCAGTGGCCGCCTGGGACACCGCTGCGGTGTACTCGGCCAACAGGTCGCGTCGGAACTGAGCAAACGTCGCGGCGGCCTCGTGCAGGATGTGCGCCGTATGGAGCTTGTCGGCTTTCGCACGCATCCGGGCTTCGGCAGCCTCGTGTGCCTTGGCCAGCACGGTCGCGCGTTCGGCCGCCACCAGGAAGCGGGTGTTCGCCTCGGATGCCTCGGCGGCTGCCTGATTGTGTTCGGCACGTGCTGCGGTCAGCGCGCCCGTTGCCTCGGCCAGCTCGTTGGCCGTGACGTCGGGGTGTGTGGTTTCCCGTGCGGCCAGGTCGGCGCGCGCAGCCCTCAGCTCAGATTCGGCGTTGGCCAGCTGAGTACGCAGACCGTGTGTGTGCCGAGCTTGGACGAGTTCGGTGCTGAGCTGCTCGATGGCGGCTCGACCGGCTTGGAGGGCCCGCTCAGGGTTCGCCGGCCCGTCGAAGCCCGGGAGGTGAACCACCACAGCGCTCACGGCCTCGTCGGCCGCGCGTCGTGCCGCCTTGGCCTGCTGCCGGGCGGCAGCCGCCTCAGCATGCACCGCGTCCAGACGAGTGGACAGTTGCGTGAGTTCCTGGCGCCGAGAGAGCAGCGCATCGTGAAGCTGGACCGCTGCCTCCGCCTTCGCCTTCGCGTTCTTGCCGTCCCTGATGCAGCGCTCCCACTGGCCACGCAGATCAGCGACCAAGGCCCCCACGTTCCGCAGCGGCTGGACGCAGGTGGGGCAGCAGGCGGACTCGGCCGTGGTCAGCGCCTGTAGTGCCCGGCTGAGGCGGGTGTACTCGCCCTTGAGCGCCCCGCGCCGCTGCTCGTACTCGGTGTGCTGCTGCTTCGCCGATTCGATGCGCCGGTCCAGTTCCGGGTCGGCGAGCCGGTCAACCTCGGCTCGCGTCTGCCGCACTCGGCCGTCGATTGCGGCGGCGTGCTTTTCGGCGGCATCGATCTGTTCGACAGCTCGCTCGGCCGAGTGGACAGCATCCCGCAAGGCGTCCAACTGCCGAGTGAGGACCTCCGGCGTGGGGGTGGCAAGGCCGGCCCGGCGCAGCTCCCCGGTCAGAGAGGCCACCCGCTGCTGGCACTGCTGGACGCGCTCATCAGCACGGGCCCGGTTGATCCGCTCCTGTTCCGCGAGCCGGTGCCGCTGCTGTACATCCTGGGCCTGCTCCTCGGCGCTACGCACCCGGTCGGCGGCCTGGCGCGCTGTCTCGGCAAGCTGCTCATGCGTCTCGTGAGCCTCAGCCGCCTGCTGCTGGGCCTCGTCGAGCGCGCGGCGGGCGTCCTCGGTCTCCTCGCGTGAACCGGGCATGGCGGCCGCCAGTTCCTCGGCCCGCCGGGCCTCGGCGTTCTTCTCATCGACCTTCTTCGTAAGGTCGCCAAGCCCGGTCTGCTCTTCAAACAGCTGCTGGACCTGGGCGGGAGTGCCTTCGGCCAGCCCGGTCAGTTCGCCCTGTGCGATGAAGAAGGCCCCGCAGTAGGCTCGGCCGGTCAGTCCGGTCAGCTCGTAGATCTTCATGGTGAGCTTGCTCGGGCTGATCTGCGGTTCGTCCTGGCCAGGGCCGGTGGCTCCGTTGGTCCACCAGCGGGCGTACGCCTCCTCTCGTACGCCGCCCCGGTGGTTGCGCTGCCGCAGGCCCCGAAGAGCCGTGTACCGCTGCCCGTTGAAGATGAAGTCGACTTCGGCTTCGCACGGTTCACCGTCCGCGCCGGAGCGGCGCATGTCGGCCTGCTTCAGTCCTCCGGGGACCTCGCCGTACAGGGCCCACACCATGGCGGACAGGAAGGTCGACTTCCCTGAGCCGACCGGCCCGTGCAGGGCGGTGATGCCGGTGTCGGGGATGGTGATCTCGCCGTGCCGGACCGAGCGGATGTTGCGGACGCGTATCCGGATGGGAGTGATCACGCGACTGCTCCGTCCGTGGGACGGATGTTGACGCGCAGAACGGTGCTGGAGTCCCGTCCGGGAGGCGTCTGGATCCGGGGTGCGGCGAAGTGGAGGGTGCGTAGCGCCGACACCAGCTTCAGCTGCGGGGCGTCGCACTGGTGGTGTTCGGAACCGTCCACGTACTCGCCGTCCGGGAGCGCGAGGCTCCCGGCGTGAGCCCAGGCCGCGTCATCGGCGGCGATCCGGGTGGTCTCCGCGTCGGGACCGTTGGCGTACACGATCAGGGCAGGGGCGTTGCACGGGCAGGACCAGGCGTAAGTGCACACCAGAAGGATCGGCGTCGGGTCGTCCACGCTGGCGTGGCCCAGCAAAGTGGTTGTCTGCGCGTGCGGCTTCCACACACCGCTCTGGTACTCGTCTTCGTCCACCGCCTGCATGTGCCGCTTCGAGCCCGGGGCAGCGTTGCTCATCCAGCCGACGGCGCGCAGCTGCCCCCGGTCGGGGTGCCGGGTGACGAGCTCAACTTCGAAGATCCGAGCCTGCCCGAGCGCCTGGTGGGCGGCGGCATCGGTGTAGGTGCGGAACGGCTCGAAGAAGTTGCTGGTGATCGTCAGGCTGGGAGACATGCCGGGTCCTTCGGGGCAGGGTCGCGAGGTGATGCCCGAAGATCACCACCTGATGAGGCACGGCGCGAGAATCCGCGAATCTGGCTCTGCGGTCTCCGGCCCTCATCGTCGAACCGTCCTTCTCACTTCTCGCTGCGGACGGGGAAGTGGGTGGTCAGCGCGACGATGAGGCCGAGACCAACCATGGCCCCGATGCCGAAGCCGCCCCTGGCCGCCCAGCAGAGGGTCGGCCAGCAGAGGGTCGGCCAGGGCGTCGGGACCGCGCAGGGCAACCGGACACCGTCATCGGACGGAGGTTCCTCCGCTTGATCGGACGAGGTCAGCGGTGACGACGACACGCTTGGACGAGCCGTTGGCCGGCCAGCACGTGACGAGCGTCAGCACCGGCTTGGTGGGAGTGGCAGCGGGCTTGCCCGGTACCTGGGCGATGACGTTCACGTTGCTCGGGTCTACGGTCTGAACGGAGGCCACCTTGTACGTGTAGGTGACGCGGTTCGCCGTCGTGACGGAAATGGACGCACCGGGCTTGATGCGGTCGATGTTCTTGAAGGCGGGACTTGCCACGCCGGAGCGGTGGCCGGCGATCGCGTAGTTGCCGATCTGCCCGGGACGTTCTGTCCCAGGGAAGTGCCCGACGCCGGCTCGTAGCTGTCGGCTGGTCACACCCTCGTAGACGGGCTGTGCCCAGTCGTTGCCGAGCGCCGGGATGCGCAGGACTTCGGTGACTGCACCGCCGTCCCCTGTGGTGGGGTTTCCGCCGACGCTGTGGGGGCCGCTGCCTTTCGGGTTGGAGGAGGACCAGGTGTTCAGTGCGGCGGATGCGTCGGACTGGGCCTTGACGGTCCGGTCCGGCACTTTCGGGTCGCCGCCGATGGGCTCGTCGGCGGCGGGTTCGTCGGGGGTGGCGGAAGTGGCAGAGGAAGTGAGCGGATCCGGGACGGTCGATGTCGGCTCGGTGGGGGCGATCTTCTGGGTGGCGGCGGACTGGTGCGCGCGGGTGGGCGGCTCATCGTCCCCGCGGGCCACCAGGAGTGCGGTGGTTGCGAGGCCTGCGACGGTGATGGCGGCGATGCCCGCGGCCAGTGCTCGTCGGGTTCGGCGCGGTCGGGTGGTCGGCTGCGCTGTGGGAAGGCTGTCAGGGCTGTGTGGTGCGTCGGACACGTGCGCTCCAAGAAATGGGTCGGTGGGGCGCGGGCCGGGACGTGGACGTCCCGGCCCGCGGCGTCAGCGAGTGAGAGCCGTCAGGTTGTGGTCACGCGCCGGTCTTCGGCAGCTCGGTGATGTCCACGGGCCGCGGCTTCGGCTTCTCGGGCTGGGGGATCTTGACGTCGATGACGCTGACGTCGGAGGTCTTGCCGTCCACGACGGTCACGTTCTGGTCCACGGCCAGCTGGTAGCCCTCCACGGCCTGGACCTCGTGGATGGTGTAGGTGCCCGGCGGGAGGTTGTCGATCTGCCAGAGGCCCTGGCTGTTGGTGGTTCCCTTGGCCACCGTCTTGTTGGCCTCGTCCTTGACTTCAAACTGGACCCCGGACAGCGGCTTCTTGGTGTCGCTGGCGGTCTTAAGGAGCTTGATGCTCCCCTTCAGCGCGTTGACGGTGATCTTGAGCTGGGCTTCGGCGCTCGTGGTGCCACCGGCGACGAGCATCCGCTGTGCCTTGTCGTTGGCGGGGAGATGGGCGATCAGCGTCAAGGCGGGCAAGTTCTTGGCCACCGCCTTCAGCTCGACGGTCCCTGCCTTGGCGGGTGTGATGGTGGCTGTGGCGACGCCTTCGTCGTTCGTGGTGACGGTGCCCGCGCCGGCGACGGCACCCGCTCCGTTGAGCTGGATCTGGACACCGGGGACCTTCTGCCCGGACGCGGCGGTGACGTCCAGCGTGATGGTGGTCTTCTCGCCGGGCTTGAACGCGGCGGGGGTGTGCACGTTGACCTTGTACGGGCCGGCCAGCTTGCCCGCCTCGGTCATGAACCCCTCTGCCTTGGTCTTCACCTCCTTCGGAACGTTGGGGTACGAGACCCGCTCCAGCGCCCGCTTGCCGTTGGGCAGGGCGTACGTACTGCCCTGCTCGAGGAAGCTGTACACGGCCGCGTCGACGGCTGCGGCCAAGGTGTCGTTGGCGGTGTCGCCGTACTTGGACAGCACGTACGCGGCGCGGGCGGTGTTCTCCTTGGAGACCTGCCGACCGGTGGCCTTCGAGGTCCAGGTGGTGACCTCGGTGGCCTTGCCGTACTGGCCGCCGGCTGCTGGACCGGCGAGGGTCGGGTCCGCGCAGTAGGCCCGGCCGGTGATGCCGCTGACCGGGGCCCCCGGCGCTCCGTACGCACCCAGGTGGGAGGCGTCCGGCTTGTTCAGGTCATCGGGGATGGCAAAGCCCGGTCCCCATTTGTCCGCTGCGACCGCGCTGGGGGCGGCGCACAGCGCGGTCGCGCCGACCAGGACGGCTGTGGCGAGAACGGTCGAGCGGCGCAGCGCCGGGCGGCGTGTGTTCAGGGTCAAGGTGTTTCTCCCTGCCGGTGGGGCCGCAGTTCAGCCCCGTCTGCCGTGCAGCATCTTCGGCAAAGCGGACACCTCCGTCTGCGGCTGTTCAGTCGGTGATCGCAACCTCGCTCGACGAGGCGGAGGTGGGGGTGATCTCCTTGGCCCATTCCAGGGCCTTGGTGCGGACCGGTCCGGCGATGACGTCGGGGACGCCCATGCGCCGGATCAGCTCTTCACCCCGGGTCTGAAATTCCGTGCCGTAGTCCGTGATCCGCCCCGTGATCAGGCGCTGCCTTCCCGCTGTGCCGTCCGCGTCCTGCGCCTGGGTGGGGTGGGGGTAGTCGATCTGCCAGGACGCGGCGGTCGAGGCGAGGCGGCTCCATCGCGGCTGGAGGGCTCGCAGGGCCGCTCGCTGGCCGGGGGTGGTCCCGCTGATGCGCTGGCGGACGATCGCCCCGGCGTCCCCGGTGAGCTTCGCGCTCTCGGGGTCTTCCAGTTCCAGTGCGGCGATGCGGTCGGTGATGAGCTGGTCGACGTCCTCGGTAGTCAGCTCGGCGGCGTTGATGACGGGAAGGTCGTGCTGAGGCCGCTGCCAGATGGTGCGGGCTTCGACGTGGACGCGTCCGGTGTCCTCGATGGTGACGTGAAGCCAGCCGCGCGGGCCGAGGTCGTCGGAGAAGCCGCGGGTCAGAGAGGAGCCGGTGTACCAGACCTGCCCGGGGCCATCGTGGTCGTGACTGGGTACAGCGCCGAGGGAGTGGTAGTGGGAGAGCAGCAGCGCGTCCCATCCGCGGCGGGCCCACTCCAGGGGGATGGGGCGTTCTTGTCCCTCGGGGTTGATGCAGTGGTAGAGACGGCCGTCGGCTTCGAACGTGCCGTGGCAGACGAAGAGGTTCACGTGGCCGGGCAGCGGGACGGGGTCGATATGGATGCCGGCGCCGGCCAGGGAGCGGTCCAGGCCGTAGTGGGACACTGCGTGGATGGCGAGGCCGTCGGTCGGCTGGTGGATCTCGTACAGGCCCGGGTAGGGGCCGGTGCCGTCGCCCGGGCCACGGCGGGGGTCGGGGTAGACCGCGTGCATGCCGAGGTCTGGGCGGTGCATCGTGCCCATGGCGGAGATGTCGGTGCCAGCCCCCGCGCAGTGGTTGCCACTGTTGCCCAGGCCCCAGACGTTGGCGCGGGCCCGCAGGTCGTCGACGCGGTTGGCGTGTTCGACGTCGCGCGGGAGCGGCCGGGCACGGTGGGTGAGGTCGCCCCCGTCGATGATGCCCTGGACGCCAGCATCGAGCATGGCTCGCATGGTCAGTTCGTGAGCGATGTGCCCGTCGACGACGCGCTGGTTCCAGCGTGTCTGGGGGTGCAGTCGCATGCGGGGGTTGTGGTAGCCGAGGTGCTGGCAGCCTCGGATTCCCAGGGTGTAGGCCACAACGGGTGCCCTTTCTGGTGTGGGTCCCGCCGTGTACTGCGACGGGGCACGAGCCGGGCGGCTCGTGCCCCGTGACAGTGCATCGTGACAGACAACGGGGCACGTGGCCGCGAACTTTCACCGGCGGCGCCTTGCCAGTGAAGGCCGATGCCTTTTACGTGGGCGCCTACGTCGCCTTTGTGTCCCCGGGAGCAGGAGCCCGGCGCCACTCGATGAGCCGCAGGATTTGGCCGACCAGCCTCTCGGCTTCGGCATCCTGCAACTGCACTTCGACTTCACGGCCGGCCGCCGTCTTCGGGCCGTCCGTGATCTCGATGGTGAAGCAGATGTGGTTGTGCGCCTGTGCCTCTGCCGCGGCCTGGCGCAGCAGGTCCTCTTCGGTCATCTGCTCGGGGTCAACTGCACGTGCGAACGCGAAGGCCTTGGTCGCGAACGTGCGGGGAAAGGCGAAGCTCGTCACCCTGGCGAGCCAGGATCGGCGGCCGCCTCTGTAGGGGCGGCGCTGTCGACGGTCGACGTCTATCTTCAGCAGTGTCAGCTCGAGGGCCTCCTTGATTTGGCGAAGGGTGGTGCCCTTCTTCCGGGACAGGGCCAGGAGCTCGTGGAGTGTGGTCTCGGCGAGCAGAGACGGCGGTATGGCGTGCTCGTCCTTCACTGTGCCGGGTCCTCAATCCGGCGCGCGGCGGCTGCGAGAGGACTTCCCGACGGCTGGGTCGAGTCGAACTTCGCGAGCGTGTTGTGGAGTTCCTCCTTCTCCACGTGCCTCCACTGGATGCGGCCGCTGCTGTGCCAGTACTGCTCGGCGTAGTGCTCACCGCCCGCCCCGGTGCCCGCCGGCCAGTGCTCCACGATGGTCACCTGGAAGGGCTTGCGCAGCTCTTCGAGGGTGAGCCGGATCGCGGCAGCGGCCGTCTCGATGCTCATCGTGGGTTCGGTGGTCTCGGTGACTACGGCGATGATGCGCTGCTCATCGGGCTGCCATATTCGGCACGGGCGCCACACGACCTGGTTGTCGTTGCCGAGGTAGCAGATCGGGGTCGAGTCGATCAGAGGGGCTAGCACCACGGTGTTCCTCCTACTGGGGGGCTGAGAGCCCGTACTCTGCGGCGGAGTCCCCGTCGTACGCCAGGCTCGGCGAATCTGAAGCTCGCGGGTCAGCTCCGGCCGAGGAGCCGGTGGCAGATATCCGCAGAGCCTCGTCGACCAGGTCCCGGGCGGTCTCCAGGCTCTTGCGCAGGTCTGCGATCTCTCCGGCCGGGCACACCGTGAGGACAGCCAGGCTGGCTTCGATGCCAGCGCGGGCTTCTGTCAGCCGCTTGGAGCTTGCACCCACACTCTTGTCGGACGCCAGTTCGGTCACTGTTTTCAGGTGCTGCTTGATCCGCGTGGTGACCGCACGCAGAGCGGCTTCGATGCTCTTGGGCTGGCCGGCGGCAAGGAGCGCGTCCCGCTCCACGGAGTCGAACTGAACGAGCTGTACGGGCTGCGGCATGGCAAGTCCTAACCGTCGGGGTATGCGCCGCCGGGTGACCCCGAGGCGGTGCGTACTCTGCCTCCCGATCCGGACACCCCTCCTCGGGCAGCACGGCCGCAGTGGTGCAGGGACGCCTTCGACAGCTCGAGGTGGCCGACTGACCGAATTCCGTCAGGGTGCTGATGGCCTGGGCGGTTTGCGCGCTGCCGTCCTTTGGACCCGTGCCGCACGCGGTGTTCGATGTGCTCCTGGCCTGCTGCCTCTCACCGAGGGAGTGACAGGCAGATCCAAGGCGGTTAGCTGGCGGTGAGCACGTAGACGTGCGTGTGAAGGGCGGCGTCGGCGACGGCGTAACGAGCGAAGAGACGTCCGGTGGCGCGGTGGTAGGTGATGGACGCTCGCTGATGCCGTGCCAGGGTGCCCTGCAGGGATGCACGTACGGAGGCCAGATTGAGTGATGTCGGGTTGCGCCGCAGGACGCCATGGTCGTTCCCCAGGAACGACTGGGTGCGGTTGAGGGAGGCGGTGTACAGCACCGCTCCGGTTGCCGGACGGAAGACCAGCGCGTTGAGGGCTTCGCGTGTGGCGCAGCTGGTGCCCGGCAGCGGCTGGTGGACGTTCGGGAGCACGGGAGCGTATGTGCTGTCGGCCGACGCGAGGGCTGCACGGATCTCGTCGTCGGAGCGGCTGGTGTGCTGATCGTCCACGGTGGCCCACTGCCCCGCATGGCGCAGGCCCCGGCGCCACTTCGTCCCGCTGAAGCTGACGACGTCACCGTCGGCGAAGCGCATCGCCACAAGGCTGGAGTAGGAAGCGGTGGTCATCTGCGGCTCCGTCCGTTGCTGGTGTGATGGGGTGCAGCATGCCGCCGGGCGCATGCTGGGGCGGAGCGGGCGCGAGAACGGAGTCGGGGTAGGTTCCGTGCCTTGATCGCAGAAGGCCGAGTGTCGGCAGCGGGCCAAGGCCGTCATGGCGCAGGAGGAGGGCCTGTTCACCGTCGGCCCAATTCTGCGGAGTGCCCTCCGGCACGGTCTCCGATATCTGCATCGGGACGGTGTGGGCGACGTGCTGCATGTTCGAACTCCCCGGTGCTCTGCGTGTAGCGCGGTGGCTGGCAGAGCGAACACTGCCTGCGGCTCGCCTGCAGGCGAGCGCTGCGCGAAGTACGGCCGGGAGCTGGGGCCCGGGCGGGGAGAAGCGCCGGGTTGGCCCGGGCTGAAGGCCGTCAAACAGGTCGGACAGCGCTCTCTGGCCGCGATGCCGTCAACGCGGCGACATCGCGGCCTGAAGCCTCGCGTCAGTGAGCCTCGGTCGTTTCACCGTTGGGCCCGGTCGCGTTGGTGCCCGCGGGGATCTCGACGCGGTAGAAGCCGATCAGTGGATCTTTCTGCTCGGACCAGGACCCGAACTTCACAGGGGCTTTGCTGTTGGGGGCGTGGATGATCTTCTTCGTGGCTGGGTCCCAGACCATGGCGACGTGCACGGGGTTGGACTCGGACCCGAAGAAGACAAGATCTCCCGCCTGCACCTGGTCGGCTGGGACCTTGTGCTTGGACAGCTTCGGCAGCTGGGCGAAAGTGTTCTCACCGATGTTGAGCTTCCCGCCGGTGGCTTGGTAGTACGCCCATTGGGTGAAGGAGCTGCAGTCGAAGTTGGCCGGGTGGTCGCCCTGGAGACGGCGAGCGCCCCACAGGTAGGGCTTGCCGAGCCCGGTCTGGGCCCAGGCGAGGGCCGCGCGCACGACCTCGGAGTCCGCGGCTGGCAGAGGACCTGTGGCTCCGGCGCCGTCCGGGATGATGATTGCACCGCCCGAGTCGGCGGCGCACGCCTGGGCCTGGTCCTGCGCCTCGGCGTACTGATCGTTGCCGTAGGCGGGAGCAGCGGTCTTCTTGCCACTCATCCAGTCCTTCGGGTCAACCGGTCCCGGGCCGTTGTTCTGGCCGGGTTTGTGCGGGTCGCGGACACCAGGCAGGCGGACCTCCCAGTGCAGGTGCGGACCGGTGACGTTGCCGCTGGAGCCGACGTTGCCGATGTAAGTCCCGCGCTTCACCTGCTGGCCAGCCTTGACGCCGAAGGTCGACTGGTGGGCGTAGAAGGTGACGATGCCGCCCGCGTGTTCGATCTTGGTGAGGTTGCCGTACGCACCGCCGTTACCGACGGAGATCACCTTGCCGTCGGCCGGGGCGTAGATCCGGACGCCGCTCGGGGCAGCGAGGTCGATGCCGGTGTGTCCGGCCGACCATCGCCCGCCGCTCTGTCCGAACTCGGCTGTGAAGGTGTAGGTGCCCTGCTTCATGGGCCATTGCCAGCTGGCCGAGTTGGCGCCGGAGGGCTTGCCGCCGGGTGTGGGGGTCGCGGCCTGCGTCACCGGGGTGCTGGTTGTCCCGGAGGTGGAGCCGAGCGGCGGCGTCGACCAGCTCTTGGCTGCGGCGGACTTGATCTGCGCGGCGTTGGTGACCTTGGCGTTGAAGTCGTTGACGGGTTCGGGGATTCCGGACGCCTTGCCCAGCGTCGGGAAGGACGGGTTCTTCTTGATCGTGTCGGCGAGGTGCTTCTGCCAACGCTCGATCATGGTGCTGTCGCTGGAGAACACCCCCCGATAGCGGGCCGACTGAGTCGTGACGACGCGCATGTAGGTGGTGTTGGACACCGTCGAGCCGGAGTATCGGCGAAGGGCGTTCCAGGAGTCGGTCTCGGCCTTGAGGGCGTGGATGTAGTTGGCGGCGGCGAAGGCCGCGTCCTCCACGTTGTAGCGGTCCTTCTTCTTGTCGCCGTTGCCGTCATCGCCGTAGCTCTGCCACGCCGGGTCGCCGAACTGGAGGATGCCCTTGTAGCCCAGGCCGTTGTCCCCGCCGGGAGCAGCGGACGGGTGCTGGCCGTAGCGGGTCTCCTGGTACATCTGGCCGGTGATCAGCGTCCAGTCGAGGCCCGGGTACCGGGCGGCGGCGCGGATCGCGGCGAGCATCATCCGCGGGGGTATCTCCGCCCGTGCGGTGTCGGACGGGAGGTACATACCCTTGCCGGGCGTGATCGGGTTGTAGGCGCCGCCGCCGGGTACGCCAGTCGCGTCCTGCTGTGCCGACGCGTCATCCAGGCAGGCAGCCTCCGCAGATTTCGATCCCAGGACGCCGACGATCGCGCCGAAGGTGGTGATGAAGGCGACGGCGACGGCGCAGAAGGCGGCGAGGGCGGCAAGTAGCCACTTCTTCCAGTGCTTGCCTCCTCCCTGCCTGCCAGTGGCCCGTGCTGCGGCTCGGCGTGCGGCGGCCGCGGCGATCTTTTGTGCGGCGAGGGCGGCGATGGGCGGAGCCATCAGCTGCTCTCCGTGGTTCCGGCATCTCCGACGCTGGCGAGCTGCAGGCCGGAGACCTTCCACTTGCCGCTGGTGTAGGTCGCGGTGATCTGGAATTCGGTGCTCTGGCTGGTCTGCTTCTCCTGGTGGAGGCGGACAGTAGTGGTGGCGAGGGTGGTTACCGACCGGCCGGCACCGTCGACGGGTGCGTTGCTGAGCACGGTGTCCCGTTTGAGGTCAGCGGTTGCGGTGGAGGAGCACTTCGTCCGCTGGCACTCGGCCCACGCGCGTCCGGTGGGCAGGGTGGTCTGGTCGAGGATGGCCGGGGATCCGTCGGTGAGAGCGTGGGCCTTGGCCCTCCACTCGCCGGTGGTCGTGCGGTAGGTGTACGTGCCGAGGGTGACGAGGTAGTTGCGCATCACCCTGTGGGCGTCCGCAAGTTCCTGTGGCTCGATGACGGCTGGAACGGAGTCGAGCGGAGCGGCCGGCGTGCTGGGTTCGCTCGCGGCTTCCTGCGTGGGATCGACGGCGTCCTGCTTCTCCGCCTCGGGGCTGCTGCGGCTGAGGGTGACCGCCAGGCCGACGAAGGCGGCCAGGGCGATCAGGGCGACAGCGATGACGATGGCGCGGCGTCGTTCCATGGGTGACTCCCTGAACGGTCGGGGGCATTGACGTCCCGCGACCGTATGAAGCGATCCGGACACCGTCGCCGGGAGGCGGGGCACCGAGAGATGCGGGCATGGGAAGGATGTGCCGGTACCGGGGGGCTGCGTCAGCGTGGGGGCTGTGCGGATTGGGTGCGACGGAACTCATGGGGGCTCTCTTCAGGCGGTGCGGGTGAAGGATCGGGGGCAGCAGGAGTGCCAGTAGCGGTGTCGATCGTTTCGGGGGCTGCGGACTCGCCCTCCTCGGTGGGGTCGGGGACGACTTTCAGGCGGCTGCGCTCTTTGCGGAGCGCGGTGATGTAGACCCGCACGGTGTTTTCGGTCAGGCCGAGGCTGGGCGCGAGGCGCTGGGCCAGCTTCCGGGCGGACAGGTCCGCATCTGGCGAGGTCAGGGCGTCGTAAGCCGTTTTGACAGCCGCTCGGCCGTCCGCGGGCGGAGCGGGGGGTTCTTCCTCCTGCGGGGGCGGCGGCGGGTCGGCCGGCGGCGGTTCCCTCTGCGGGGCGGGCGGGGTGTATTCAGACCGGTCGGGGGGCGGGGCCGGAAGTTCGGGTGCGTTGGATCGCTGCAGGACCGACGGGCCATCGGCCTGCACAGGGACGCCGTACTTGGCCAGCCGCAACGGCATCAAGTCCTCGATGGGCGCCGTACGCCGCCAGGCGGGTCCGTACCGCACTTCCAGCCCTGCTTCGTAGATCAGCCGGTCCTGCTCGAGCTTGATGACCTGGTCGTAGGAGCGAAGCTCCCAGAGCTTCATCCGGCGCCACATCCGGAAGGTGGGCACCGGCGACAGGATCCACCGGCTCAGCCGGACGCCTTCCATATGCCGGTCGGCCGTGATGTCCGCGATGCGCCCTGCCGCATGTCGAGCTGCTTCGACTGTCACGACGAACAGGACGGGGATGACGGCGTGCATGGCAGTGCCGAGCGGGTCCGGCCACGCCGCCGCGGCGTTGAAGGCGATGGTGGCGGCAGTCAGGAGCCAGGCCGTCTGCCGGAGCAGCGGGAAGGGGATTCTGATCCAGCTCAGCAGCAGGTCCAGGGCGAGCAAGACCACGATCCCCGCGTCGACGCCGATGGGGTACAGGCGCGCGAAGTCGCCGAACCCCTTGGCCTCCGCGAGGTCTTGGACAGCCGCGTAGGAGCCGATGAAGCCGATGAGCGCAATGATCAGGCCGCCGCCGCTGATCACAGCGACGAGAAGAGCGTGAGCGCGTGGGGCTCCCGCCCGGCTGGGCTGCGGCTGCTCTACGTCGGGCGGGGTCACTGGCCGATTCCCAACGGTTCTGTGGCCCTGGCTATCTGGCCCACTTTGCGGGGGGCATGGCCGCAGGTGCCGAGATCGCCGCGGTGATCAGTACGGGTGGTCATGCGGCGCACGGTAGGGAGCGAAGCGGACACCTTCCGGAGACCGGCGTGCCTGCACGGTCCTTTCTGGGATGGCCAGCATCCGTGTGGTCAGTCCGAGCGACGGTGCTCGCGCAGGAGAGCCGCGGCTTCCTCCCACCACTGGAGCCGAAGCCCCGGTTGCTCGATTACCGCCCGGCATTGTCCACGCTGCGTACCCATTCCGCCGGTGAGCGGCCGCAGGCAATGCGGGACCGCGGGAAGGAGTCTGTGGGCGTAGCGCTTGCCCCCGAGGAAGATGACCTCTGCGCTATGCAGGCCGAACGCGTCGGCCTGCTGGCGAAGGTGATCGCTGGTCACCGAGGAAGGGTGGTCCATCGTCATCTCGTACGGGGCGAGGGGCTGGCTGACGTTGACGAGCCCGTGCAACGCAGAGGCGATCAGAATCTGGGCTGGGCTGCTGGCGAGAGCGTCTGCGGCACCGCGCAGCGAACGGTGATAGTGCCCGATGTAGAGCTCCCCGGCCGGCGCTGATTCCAGGTTGCCAGTGAGCTTGAGCTTGCGGGAACCGCAGCTAATGATCACGAACCGAGGGCGGGACGGCGTGGACATCAGCGCCTGTCCAGGCAGGTGTACCCGGTGGGGCTGACGGCGTAGGCGACCGCCGCGATGCCGATCACGGCTGTCACCGCCATCGCGGCGAGGACGACGAGGCTCATGGGTGTAGGGCTTCCTCCTCGGCGGGCCCGCGTGTGGGTGCGGGCCCGCCCGGCGTGAATCAGGCGGCCTGGACGACCGGTGGCTGCGGCAGGGGCTCGAACTTGACAGCGGGACGGAGCTGATACCAGCGGTGGTCGTCGAGGACGATCTTGTAGACGCCGAGCAGCGCGTTCACCTCCACGAGGCGCGCCCCGGACTCGTCCAGGGCCTGCCATGCCGTGTCGGAAGGCACTGCTGTTCCGGCGTACTCGTTGTCGAGGCCGTAGTAGCGGACGTCGGTGAGCCGTCCGCGCAGGCGGCTGATGAGGAGCTCGTCGCTGGTGTCGATCGTGCGCATGGATGTGGTCTTCTCTCGGTCGTTGCGGAAGGCGCTGGCTGGCCGGTCTGTGGTGACGCCGGGGAACGTATGCCGGGCTGGGTGCTTACGGAGTGCGCGCGAATCCTGAGCAATCGGTTCGCTCAGCCGGGCGCCGCTGCCCTTTCCTCGCGCAGAAGCTGGAGGCGGGCGGCTTCCGCCTGGAGGCCGTGGACGATCCGGGCGAGCTGTGCGACGCAGAGCCGAGCTCGCTCCAGCGTCGCCAGTGGGGTCACGACGGTGACCGCCCGTCCATTCGCGTCAACCCGGAAGTTGTTCTCGCCGGCGCGCCGCACGGTATAGCGGTGACCGGACATGTCGCGCGCAGTCCACCGCCCGTCGCCGTCTTCCTCAAGCTGTACGACGCTGCGGACCAGGTCCAGAGGGGTGAGTACAGGGTGGACGAGGTCGACGTGCTCGCCGAAGGCACCCGGCGCCATCCGCCGGGTGGCGTAGTCGGCCACAGCCCTGCTCGGGGCAGGTGATCCGGTAGGGCTTGGATGTGGGCCTGGTCTTGCGGATCTGTGGTTCCAGCGGGAGTTGTGGGGCCTGCTGTGGCTTCTCGTCGACCGGTTCTGCGCCGACCTCTGCGTTCCCAGCGCCGGTGGCGTCCGTATCAGCCGGAGCACGGCCCGTCGGGCAGGCGCTGGTGTCACGCACGAACTCGAGCTGGACGCGGGCGTCCAGCTGCTTGTCGAAGTGGCATCCCGCGTTCTTGCACTGGGCCCGGTACTCACGTCCGGGGCAGGCCTCGCCCTTCCGGTGGGGACAGGGCTCTCCGTTGGCGTGCACGGGCTTGATACCGGCGCGGTGACGGCCCTTCACGGGATGCCGGGCGCCGGCTGCGAGGGTGGGAGCGTGAACGCTTCGCGGCTCCGCGCACCTGCCGTTGTCGTTGGAGCGGGCGGGCATGTCAGTTCTTCCTTGTGGTCTCGTCGTTGCGGTAGGCGGCGGCCTCAGCGGTGCCGTCGCTTATGGGGGCGTCGCAGCAGGTGGTCATGCCGTTGCCGCTGAAGGTGATGTCGGTTTCTCCGCAGTCGCCGCAATGCAGGGTGAAGCCCCAGGGGGCACTCAGGCCCCCTGCTTTGCGGGCAGGGGGATCGGCGTGAAGGCGTTGACGTAGTCGATCCGGCCGCCGGTCGCCGAGCCTCCGGTGAGCTGCCCTCCCACGGAGCACAGGGTCCGCAGTACGTCGGCCGACAGCGGCTTCGGGACACCGTCCAGTACGACCCACCCCTGGAGGGTGCTGTGTCCGTCCGCGTGGACGGTGCAGGCGGTGATGCCTGCCGAGTGGCTCGGGCCGTGGGCTGCGAGGAGGAGGAACGCCGCGCGGGCCAGGTCCGGGCCGAGATGACGGCCGTGATCAGGTGTCGGTGCGGTGATGACGAGGGTGTCGCCCGGGAGGTCGGTGAAGACCTTGAGAGTGTGCTCGCCGTTTCCGAGTTGGTGGACCATGCCGCGCAGCAGACCTTCCTGCATGCGTCCGAACAAGGCGACGTACAGGTCTGCCGGGAGATTCTGGCGGGCTGCCTCGAGTCCGATGGCGTCTCCGCACCGGCGCAGCGCTTGCCGGGTCTCCGCGTTGTGGTCGTCTGCTGCCGGGTCGGTATCCATGGCGGTCGCCTTCTCCGTCGGGTTGGTGGGTCGAGGGGTGCCGACCGGAAGCTACGCAGAGTGCTGGCGAGGTCGAGCGGTCCGGCGAATTTGGTCTCCTGGCAGACCGGCAGGCGGTCGTGACCAGCCAGCTGACCCGTACCGGGATGTGCGCTCCCGGGTGGGATGCCGGACAGGGTGGCTGAGGGGTGGTGGGTGCAGAAAGGCCCCGGCAGGTGTCTGCCGGGGCCGGGCAGACGGGAGGGTGCGCCTGGTCAGCCGATAGGTAGGGCTTCCTGCTGCGTGGCGCCTCGTCCGGGGCACGTGCGGGACGAGGCAGTGGCACGGAGTTGCCGGGCCAGGTAGTCGGGGCCAGGTGCCGATCGGCCCGGGATGTGCGATCTCGTACGTGCCCTTGGCGGTGGTGCTGGCCGGCAGAGGTGGCGGCCAGGATGTCCGCGCCGTCCTGGATACCCGGGGAGCGCTGACGCAGCGGCGGGTGTTCCCCGCGGTCGGCTGGCACCAGGTCGAGGACGAGGAGGCCGGACGCGCAGGGAGCGAGTCCGACGTTGTACGCCCCGTGGTCCCAGGCGGCGTTGATCTTCTCGGTGTCGGAGGTCGCCTTCTGCTGCCAGTTCTGGACAGCGGGCGTGGTGGTGCCGGGCCGGAGAGGAAATACCCGCCAGCCTCGGGCGGCGGCTGCGAGCGCCGCGGACTTGAGCGTCTGTCGGGGTGGGTGGTCGGTGCTCACGGTAGAGGGCTTTCTGACGTCGGCGGTCGCGCGGCCGTCGGTCCGACGGCCGCGCGACCTCTTCATCGGGTAGTGGGGCTCTGCGTCTGCTGGGGAAGCACGGTGCGCACGGCATCGGCCAGGGCGCGTCCCAGCCACTGGGCGGCCCGCCGGAAGGTGTCGGGGAAGAAGTAGAGGAGCACGCTCACGGAACCGACGAAGCACACGAGCGACAGGTGTGCGGTCACCCACGCGACCGTGATCATCACAGCACCGACGATCATGCACAGAGTCTCGAAGACCAGCATCGTCGCGTTGGGGAAGGCGATGGCCAGGAGGCCGAGTGCGAGGAGAAGTCCGAGCTTAGAGCGCATGAAAGTCACCTTTCGGGGGTTCCGGCAGTCAGGCGGTCGGTGCCGCCGATGCAAAGTCCGGGTCTGCGGTGAACGCTTCGAGGGCCTGTTGAGCCTTGATGTGGGCGGCTACCGCCCAGCTCTTGATCCTTCGGACCTCGTAGGACTGTTCGTGGTCGCTGACCTGTGCCCGGAGCTTCGCAGTGCCCGCCTCCACCCGCCGAAGGTCGGCGAAAAGGTTGGGCGTCTGTGCCCGCTCCAGCCGGCCCACCAACTCCGCCAGGCTCCGAATCTCGGGCGTAGGGCCGAGCCGGCGCTGGACAGTCGCGATGTCGTCTGCGATGTCGGCCATCCGGATCCGGAGCTTCTGGCGGTAGGGCCGCGGCGTGGGCTGGGTACGGCCGACGGGCCAGAGGAATCCAACGTCCTTCATGTCCTGGCTGCTGACGAACAGCGGATCGGCGTACGAGCCTCCGGGCTGGGCCAGGGATACGACCACGCAGCCGTTGTCCAGCCGGGTAACGGCCAGCACCTCCACGGCCGGACGCCACGCTTGCGGGTACAGCGTTCCGTCCTCGGCCGTGCCGTACATCGGGGTACGGATGATGTCGTCCTCGCCGAGATCGTCCCAGTCGCCCCATGTCCATCCTTCGGGCACTGCGGTGCGCGCGGCGTCCTGCTGTTGCTGGCGTGCAGCGGATTCAGCGGCAAGGTCTCCGAGCCACACGAGGTCTCCGGCGGCTTCGCGGCGCGTGTCGTACTCCGGGCCGGAAGAACCCGTGCCCGCCCGCTGGTACCGCCACTTCCTGCCCCCGTCACGTCGGCTGACGATGCCGAGCTCACCGAGGCCGTCCGCTGATACCACGTACGTGTAGGAGCCGCTGCTGCTGCGGATGAGAGGCCCGAACTTCGCGCGAGCCTGGTTGTCAGCCTTGCGCTGGATCTCCTGGTTCTGGAACGCCGCCCGGGCGGCGGCGTCCGCGCGCTGCTTCTGAACTCGCTCGAGCTCCCTGAGGCGACCGACGAGCGCGCAGACGGCGATGCGGCTCGGTTCACCGCGGGGTATGTGGGGCCCTTCACCGGTGGCCAGGAGATGCCGTCGGTCCCACTGGAGGAGAGCAGCGATCTCGTCCGTGATGGACGTGTCGTCGAGCTCGGCAGCCGGCGTGGCTGTTACAGGCATGGGCGGGACGGCTGCTGGTGCGGCAGTACTCATCGAGGGCTTCTTCCGACGCGGGGAGGCTGTTCTGTGGCCCAGAGCTGACCAGAGGGCGCCCCCGCGGCGGCCGCCGCGGCGAAACCGGCGCCGTATGGGCAGACGGATCGGCACAGAACCGGGCGGCGCCCCCCCTCCTTCAGCTTGGGGAAGGTCGGACAGGCCCCGGTGGCCCCGGTCGGCGAAGCGCGCAGCACCTGCGAGCCCGGGAGGCCCGGCTTCGGCCAGGTCTCCCAGGCGAGCCCGCTTCACATCCGGCGTGCGCGGGCCTCCAAGATGCCCGGTGCCCGGAGCGTCCAGACGGCGCCGTCGGGGACCAGCACGCTGTGTGTGTTCAGCAGCAGCGTCGCTGCCGTGTCGGTCGGGGGCTCGGGCGAAGCCTCGTCCCTGCTGCAGACGGTGAAACGAGTGCGCTGATCGTCGTGAATCTCCACTCTCCACTGCCCTGAGGCGCGGACGAGGCGGACAGGGACGAGATCGGCAGAGGTTGCTGCGGAGGTCATGGTGTTCAACCGAGAATGCCTTTCCCTCTGGGCAAACGGGCGTCGGCGAGGTTAGGAGCACCCGCTTTCAGGGAGCGCCCCCCACGCGAATCGGGGACGCTCCGTCGGCTGGGTCCTGCTCGGTGCCTCAGCGACATGCTCCGAAGCGAACCGGTCAGCAGCGCCGGACCGTGCCGGTGGTCTGCCGCGTGAGGCAGACCACCGGCACGGTCATCACGGGGTGGGGTGCCCCCGTCGAGCGTGCCGTTCCCGCAGGGCCGTGATCGTCGCCGGGGCATGGTGGGTGGCCGAAGGGTCGTCCAGCACGTCCTGGAGGACCCTCCAGTACGTGGCCGTCGGCAGACCAAGGCGGTCTTGGATGTACGTGTCCTGCGCGGAGGTGTCTCCCAGCTCGGTGACATGGGTGGCAGAGGCGAGGACGAGGAGGGCGTCGCCGATCAGTGCGTTCATGAGTTCCCTTCCCGTAGTGGGCTCCCGCGTCAGCTGGCGGTAGGTGTGGCGGGGTTGTTCTGGCAAAGGTCCATGGCGTCGCCGGGCTCCTCGGTGCCGCCGGCCCAGCCGACACGAGTGCCGCCGGGGGTGGTGCTGTAGCCGTAGCAGTGCCACCCGGCGTGGGTGGCACTGGGAAGATTCCAGTCGTGGGCGGCGTGCTCGGTGGTGCCGTCATTCGTGCACTGAGCGGGGAACCGGCCGCAGGGGAGGGCAGGGACGTAGATCGTGAGGGTCATGCGGGTGGCGTACTCCCGGTGGTCGGTGGGGCTGGTCGGGGTTGACGCCACCGAAGCTAGACGTCAGAGGGTGCATCCCCGGAAAGCTGGCGAATTCGGGCGGCTGGCGGCGTTAGCTGGAAGGGGTGGGCCGGGCGGGGCCATATCCTCGAAGGCGCGCCTGCTGGCGGGGAGCGAACCGATCCACCGCCCGGACAAGGAGCGTCCTCATGACTGCGCCGGGCATACCTCTGCGCGGCCAGGAACTCGGCGTGTGCAGCCCACATGGCCGCGTCCAGGTGCGCGGTGTCCCTTCCGCGGCTGCGGGCAACAGCACGTTCTGCGGCGTCAGCCGCCGCGCTGGCCAGCCTGACAGCTTCCTGCGCCACGCCGACGAACCGCTCAACAGACTCTGCCCGCTTCGGCGCCGCCGGGACGGGCCGTGGGACGGGCACGCCGAGCACGGCGCCGCCCTCACCCTCCCATCTGAGGACACTCGACGGGTCCGATTGGATATCCGGCAGTGTGCGGGGAGGCGCGAGGAGCTCGCGGTACTGCGCGGCCCGCTTGCGGTGCTCGGCAGCCTTCCGGATCAGCTTCCGCTGTTGTTCGCGCAGCTCCTGCAGCTTCTGCCGCGTGGCAGTGAGAAGCGCCGGGGCGCGGTCCTTGGCAGCGGCCAGGTGCAGGGCCTCTGCGTCCGGCCGCGCGAGGTAGCGCAACGCGAGTGCCCGCAGCACACCGGACGCGCGCCGTTCGGTGGCCACCGGCGCGGAGCAGCCGGTGGTGGGAGAGAGCCTTATGCGGGCCGGCAGCCGCTCGGGGGTGGTCAGGGTGATGCGTCCCGTGTCGCCGCTGCTGCTCCAACCGCCGCTCAGGCGGATGGTATTGATAGTCGGTTCGTCGCGCGCTTCATGGCCGTAGCGGCTGGTCGGGATGCCGTACGTGACGTTGATCCCTTCCGGCCACGGGGTGCCGCTGTACCGGTAGCGCTCCACGGTGAACGATCCGGCGACCCTGGCGCCCTGGACGTTGTAGACCACGCTGCCAGGCCGTGTGCCGGTCGGGGCTGGGGTCTCCCGTACGGTCAGGACGCCCATCTGGTGACCGTGACGGTCGAAGAACGGCACCTTCACCGGGGTCGGGTCGGCCGGAAGGACAGCGCCTACCCGCCGGCGCAGGATGCCGGTGAGCTGGTTGACCGTTCGGCGGGCCGAGACTCTCTGGGCGGTCACTTTCTGGATCTCGGCCTCGAGCTGGTCGGCCTGCTGCTTCTCGTACCTTGCGTGCTCGTCTGCTCGGGCGACCGCGGCCGCCAGCTTCAGCTTGGTGACATCGTCGCGGTCGCGCCACAGCTCCAGGAGGCAGCGGACCACGGCTTCGGTGCGTTGGCGGGTACCGTCCGGTAGTCGTTCGGTGAGGAACGTCCGGCCGGAGGCTACGGCGTACGGGCCCAGGAAGTAGCGCGTCGGGATGGCATCCGGGTCGAGCCCGGCGGTGTGGCCATGGACGCCGACCCGGTAGACGACGGGCTCGTCGGGCCGCGGTGTGTAGTACGTCTGCGGCTCGAGTCCGTCGCCGTACTGCACCTGGACCGTCGTGGGCAGCACGGTGCCACCTTGCTTGGCCTCCGGGGCCACGATGAAGGTGCCCTTGATGTGCGGTCCGGTGACCTTGAACTGGACCCGCCCTTGGGACAGAACGGTGTCGAGGATGGTCAGCGTGCCGATGCCAGGCACGCCGACCGTGCGGGACGTATGTGTCGGCACAGACATGGTCAAGGCTCCAAGGCGGATCGAGTGGGTTCAGGGCCCTCGGGCGCCACCGCGATCTGCGGCCGGCCTTGGGGCGGGAGCGAAGGTACGAGGAGGACCTCCGGTGCGCACGGCACGGCGAATCAGCGCCTGCGATCACAGAAGGCGGGCCGTCCACAGCCCGCGGACGGGGCGCCCTTCCGGGCGGCTCTCACCTTCCGATCGGTACGACCGGCCGGCCCTGTGCCTGGGGCGCCGGCGGGGTGCAGGGACGGCACTGGACGAACGTCACCCGACCGCGCCGGGCCCACATCCGGTAGATGCCGACGTGAGAGGCCTCGTCGATCAGGTCGGCCTGGTCCGCAAGGGTGAAGCGAGCCGGAACGTAACGCGGCGGGGTGACCACGCGGCCGCCGGAGAGCTGGTCGAGAACGGGAGCGATCCACACGTGGTTCGAGCGGAGCTGGTCCTCGCGGGCCTTCAGCTCCTGAACGAAGACCTCGTTGATGTCGTGGGTGCGCAGCGCTCGTGCGTGAGAGTTCGGCATGGCTCGACCTGGTCGTTGGCGGCGGGGGTTCACGGAGCCGCCCGGAGGCGGGACCGTGGCCGAAAGCTACGAACCCGGCGGTAGAAGCTCATCTGGTCGCGAATGCCGGGCGGCGGAGGGCGAGCTGGAGCTGGTCACCGGCCTGTGTCAGGACAGGCCGGGCCGCTGCTCAAGGCGTCCCTCCGCCGACGTCAGCCGGTGTGCTCGTCGCGGGTCTGGACCGCTGCTCCGACGATCACGAAAGTCACGGGCACCGTGGCGGGCAGCCAGATCCATACGTCGGCTTCGCGCGCCCAGTCCGTGAGCGTCAGGGCGCCTACGCCGAACACGATGAAGCTGAGGTAGCCGGCGTTCAGCAGGTGCCGGCCCTGACCCCGCAGCAGTCTGGGGCGGCGCCGGGCATGAGTTCGGGGAACGTCTGGGTCCTTGGGTGGGGTCACGGTGGCTACTCCTGTTCGTGGCGTCCGTCCGCCGACTGTCGCGGCCGTAGCGGACAGCGCAGCCCGCGCCGGCTGACTGGATGGACGGACGCGGAAAAGGGAGGGGGCCGCTCGTGCGACCCCCTCGGGGTGGTCAGGCGTTGGTCAGCGCGCGGGCGAGCGCACGGCCCACGATGGGCCCGAAGTTCGTGGGGTCGCTCAGGTACTCGACGTGAGCTCCGTTGGGAGCCCAGCCACCGTCCTTGACGCTCAGCCACAGCAGCAGCACGCCCGCGTGGGTGAGATGGTCGGCCGCCCGCTGCACATCCGGCCTGTTGGGCAGGTCCCCATCGGTGATGACCACCGCGACACGCGCGCCGGACTTGCCCGTGAGGTTCAACGCACCGTCCAGCGCATAGAGGGACTGGCCGCAGCCGTCAGAGCCGCCGCCCATGACCGGCACCGGGACGGTGAGGGGCCGCTTACCCGGCTTGATCAGGGCTGTGGCTACGGCGGAAGGGTTCCACCCGTTCCAGGCGACGGAGGCGACGGTGCCCGCCAGACGCGGGGACGCCACGGCGTGAGCGAGGGCCCATCCGGTCGACGCAACCGGTCCGATCCAGGGGCCCATCGAGCCCGACACGTCCAGGCTGATTCCGACCGTGAGAGGCGGGTTCTCCTCCTGACGGCGAGAGGTGCGCTGCCACGGCAGGGCCGACACCTCCGTGCGAGCCCGGATCTGCGCCTCGCGGCGCACGACCTCCCGCATGACCATGCGTCCGGGCGGGGCGCTGACGGCGCGTGTCGTGCGGTTCACATCCCGGTACTGGGCCTTAGACAGAGCGGTGAGCAGCGCGCGGGCCTGGCGCTGCTGGCTCTCGTCGGGCTTGGCCTGCTGAACCTTGATCTGCTGGAATCCGACGCCGCCGCCGGTGAACACGTTCTGCGCGGCCTTCTGCGCAGCCTGGCGGCCGCTGTAGTCGGGCCGCTTCGGGAGGATGACGGCGATCTTCGCGTGCGCCGATGCCACAGCGGCGCGGGTGATCTGGTCGACAACGCGCTCCGCCACAGACGGGGTGTTCTGCTGGTCGCCGTCGTCACCTCCGTCGTCGCTGCCGCCGCTGCCGTTTTCGGCCTGGGAAGGGTCACCCCAGGTGACTGCGCCGCACGGCATCATGACGGTGATCGGATCGCTATCGTTCTGCCCCTCTTCGGCGTCGCCCGAGCCTCCCTGCCCCGTGCCTCCCGACGGGGAGCCGGTGCCCTGCCCTCCCTGGCCCTCCCCGCCCTGGCCCTGACCGCTGCCGCCCTCTTCGCCGTTCTGCTGGTCGTCGTCCGCGTCATCCTGCGCGAGGCGGGCAACTCGTGCTCCCAGGGCGAGAAGCCCGTCCTGGTCGTCGTCGTCCAGCTCGAACAGCTCGCGGAAGATGCCGTTCAGCTCGCCCATTACAGCGTCACCGAGGATTCCCGTCACCTGATCGGTGACCGGCTGCACCTCATCATCGTCCAGCACCCCACCGGCCGCGCGGCCCAGGATGAGCACCGCCTGGTGCACTGCGCCCGGCACCGACTTGTCATCGTGCCCACCGCTGACACCGGTCAGAAGAACGTGGCGGGTAGAAGCCCGCAGCCACGCCCGGTCCCCCGGCCGGTCCTGAATCAGCCGGTGCTCAATGCGGGGCTCCTCCAGGATCGTGGCCCAGCGCACGGCCGACGCGCTGTGCTTCCGGGTGGGAGCGAACTTGGTGTGCTTGGCGTGCGCGGCCTCGTGGCAGATGGCACCGGCGAACGCCGGGTGTGCACAGCGGTCGGCCCACGCGTTCGGATCGATCAGAGCCGGGTTCGGCTGGCCCTCAAGGAGCTGGTCCGGGGCGAAGCGCCCCTCGGCCAGCGCCGGGTAGAACTCCGCGTACTTGCTCTCCGGAGCGCCGGGGTGAACGACCGCGATCACGTCGTCACGTTCCGAGACGGCCGAGAGCCAGTCTCCGGTACGAGCCGACAGGGCGAGCCATGCCGGGTGCGTCACGTCGTCCCAGGGGGAAGTCACGGGCGCCTTGGTGCGGGCGGTCATCGCGGGGGCCTTTCGGTCGGCGGTTCGTTGCGCCCTGATTGGGCCACCGCCCACGGCCTCGGAACGACTCGCCGCGAATCCAAGAATCTGAAGGCGGAAAAGGCCTTGTGGCGCCTGGGAAGCGCCGCGGACAGCGCCGCCGCGCACTCGGCGGAACACCCCTGCCAGCTGCCATCGATGGCGTCTGCCCCCGGGACGGGTCGTGGAGCGTGCCTGAGGAGCGATGCGTGGGTCACGGCCCGCTGAGCTGCCCAAAGTCACTGAAACCCGGAGGACGGCAGGCCGTTGACGAGCTCACACCGTGCGCCTGAAAGGCCCCAACTTGCGCCGGACAGTCCGAAGTTGGGCGTTTGCCGGGGTTCTCATAAGTTCAGGGCATCGCAAGATCCCTTCCCGAACGAGACCACCCGGAGTTCCCCATGTTCCTTCTCGGCTTCAAGGTCCAGGACCTCTCCAGCCCGCAGCAGAAGACCTACGTTGCCGTTGCCACGTCCACCGGCTACTGCCACACGGCGAGCGCCGGGCACACCAAGCCGGTGTACCGGCGGGCCAATGCCGTCGGGGACTCCGGAACGAAGAACCCGAAGGTGCTCGCCAAGGAGGCCTGGCAGGTGCTCCAGCGCAAGTGGACTGAGAAGCACGACCGCAACGGCTACAGCAACATCCTGATCAAGCCCATCTTGATCGACGACTCGGAGCTGTCGGAGGCGGACTCGAAGGATGCCCGCAAGACGGTCGAATACTTCGAGGCGGAGGCGCAGCGCCCTAACGGTCCTCACGTCCGTGCCGACGTGCTGCGCACCCTGGCGAAGATGTTCATTGACGGTCAGCTCTCCCAGGCACAGCCCGCCACGGCGGCCCCCCGCGCTCAGGCTGCCGACCAGCGCGACGCCATGATCAAGGGTGAGCGGGAGTACTACCGGCCCAACGGTCAGATCTACCGGCCGCGCGATCTGGGCGGCCACCACGACGTAGCGCTGCTCAAGCACCTGCGTACTGCCGGTATCCCGGTGCGTCTGTACGGCCTGCCCGGTACCGGCAAGTCCGCGCTGGCGGAGGCAGCTTTCGGCCGGGACCTGATCACGATCAACGGTCACGGTGACATGACCGTCTCCCACTTCGTGGGCTCCTACCTGCCCCAGAACGACGGCACGTTCAAGTGGGCCGACGGCCCGCTGACCCGCGCGATGAAGGAGGGGCGTCCGCTGTTCGTCGACGAAATCACCCGCATCCCCTCTGAGGTTCTGGCCGTGCTGTACTCGGTTCTCGACGGTCGCGGAACGCTCAGCCTCGATGACAAGCCGGACGCGCCGGTGGTGACGGCCGCGCCGGGGTTCTACGCGCTGTGCGGCTACAACCCCGAGGGCATCGGAGTGCGACAGCTCGATGACGCCCTGGTGTCCCGCTTCGCGGTCCCGGTGGAGGTCACCACCGATCTTGACGCGGCCAAGGCTCTGGGCGTCCCGGCGAAGTTCATCAGGCTCGCGGAGAACCTGCGCACGAAGGATGCCAAGGACCGTGAGGACGGTGGTGCTGGGGTGTGGGTTCCCCAGATGCGTGAGCTGCTGCTCGCCTCGACGGTGGCCAAGACGGCGGGCGTGATGTTCGCGGCGTCGGTCATCGTGGGGCAGTGCCCCCGGCCGGAGGACGTACCGACGGTGACCGATGTGGCCTCGAAGGTCTTCGGGGCGACCGTGAAGGCCCTGGCTCTGGGAGGGCAGGTCTGACCGTGGAACCAACCCGCTGTTGCGGGCCCTGCTTAAACGGGGCCCGCAACAGCGGGTTGGTTCCACACCGGCGTCGGACAGCTCCCACTACGTTGCCAAGCCGGCCCTGCACCGACCGGCGAGCTTCGTACCCGCGTCCACCAACTACGTGCGACAACGCCTGACGATCTGCCGAGCGCTTACGATGTCCGGCACCGCAGGGCTGTCACTGTCACCACGCACCACGCCCGGCGGTCCGATCGGCCGAGAACACGGCTGACAACCACAGGAACGCTCACCGCCATCTGCTGGCGCCACCGTGGTACATCCCACGCGGCGGCTGCGGGGGCATGCACCACGGTGGCGCCTTCGTAGCGACAGCTGCCGGCCGATCACCTGATCAGGCCGGAATGGGCTACACCGGCCTCTGGGGCTGTGCAGGGTTGCAGGTCCTCTTCTGAGCAACATGTGACACGGCTACGCCCCCGGGCTCATCAGAACTGAGATGGTCCGGGGGCGGTTCGGTCGGTTGGATCGCGGTGACTCAACCAGGGGAGTTGGCCTCTTCGGGCAGGCGGCGTGCTGCCTGCAGTTGCTCCGCGAGTGCCTGCGACTTCGTGTCTTCCAAAGCCTGGGCATGCTTCAGTTGCTTCCTGAGCGTGCGAACGTGCTCCTGGGCCTTGGCCAACCGTGCCTCAATGGATTCGCGGTGGTTCTTGGCCTTGTCCGCTGCCAAGCGCTTTTCCTCAATTCCCTTTGGACGCGCACCGCCCACTACGGGCTCGGCACGCGTCGGCCGGTCGTTGAGCCAGGCCCTGAACTCAGCCTCCGGCAGGTAGACGGACGCAGCAGGCCCGCCGTCCCTGGTGCGGGCCGCAACGAGCTTTTGGAAAGAAGCATGGCGGCGGTTCCAGTTGGAGACGCATGCGCGAGTCACCCCTGCAATCCGTGCGGCACCAGCAAGGTGAATCAGTTCATCTTCACGGCCGCGGTACTCGGGGCGGAGCCAGTGGAACAGTTCAGAGGCCATGATGATCGCCTTCCACAGAGTCAAGGGGTAGCCGTTGATGGCTGGATCCTTGTCCGGCTTCCGCTGTTCTGCGGCGTCACGGCGAATCTCGAAGCAGCGCGCCCAGGGCGATGCTGCCTTCCGTACTCGCAGGGCTGTCTACTGCCGTTCGGGGAGCCTCACATCGATGCCTCGCTGAGTCGGCGCACGTGGGCGGACAGCCCCAGCGGGAACACCAAGGCATCACTGGCCACAGGTGGACCTTGCTGATCACGCCTCGGTGCTCTGAGTCCATGACCGCGGACCTCTGGTTTCGTGTCCCGGCCGTGAACTGGTGGGCGCGGAGGCCGAACCGACCGGCAGCCGATGCCCCCGGCCGCATCCGCGCGGGGCAGCCTGGGGCATCCGCTCATGCCACCAACGTGGCTGCCTCAGCGCAGCAGGCGCCCGCAGCTCTCCATAGCCAGTAAGGTCACGTCACTCAAGGGCTGTACGGGGGCCGGGGGCAGGAGCGGTTCGTTCCTAAACGGCGGGCATCAGGAGGGGCGCGGTTACGATCCGGCGGCGTCCTTGTGGCCACGTACCAGGACTCAGGCAGTATCACCATCGACTGGACAGCCGGGGCTGCTCGGGGTCTCGGCGGCGACCTGGCGACGGATGTGCTCCTCGATGGCGGGCCAGAAGTGTGCGAGGAGCGCCGCGGTGTCGTTCTGCGAGAGCTTCGGGCCGGGAGCGGTGTAGGCCAGGGCCGTGATGTGGGTGGGGATGCTGTCGGCGTCCACGGGGTCCTCCGTGTCACGGGGTGGGTGAACTGCGCTTGACGGCAGGCTTGTACGAGGCAGTGAGATCGCCTCACTGTCGTTGGCCCGGTTGGCGCGGGCGGCAAGCCAGGCGCGGGCGGCATGCTCCCATCCGCAGTGCGCTATAAGCCGGGTGAAGAGGTCCGGGAAGCCGGCCTGGTCGGGCTCCTGATCCATTTGGCGGGCAAGCTCGGTCGGGTCGACAGCTGGGACGCACCGGTGTGGCAGGCGGGGGTCGTAAGGGGCGATCCCGGTGGTGGTGCCGTCGGGGGCACCGGTGCCGCGGACACTGCGGTCGAGGGCGTGAACGAATCCGCGGGCACTCCACTCGCCATCGAACGGGCCGACGCGGACTGTGCCGAGGATGCCGGGCCTGGTGACGGTGACGCTGAAGGTGCCGCTCGGCGTGGCGGGGGTGATGGGCATCGGGCGATTCCTCACAGACGGTGGACGGGATGAAGTTGAGGGACAGGGCACGGTATCGGCTGAGGCCGGACCGTCTTGATGCACTGACCGTCGTGGATCCCGGTGTGCTGCGCTTTACAGCAGCGCACCGGTGGAACGGAGAGTGGCGTCCACAGCGTCCAAGTCGATGACCTGCAGGCCCGTTGTCTGGTCCTTCACCCAGAGGGTTGGCAGGAGGTCCTTGGCGTCCTGGCCGATATGAGTACACCAGCCTTCGAGGTCCGCGCGGGCATCCGTATCCAGGCATGCACGCCAGCGGCCCGCCGTCTCTTCCGCCTCTGACAGCCAGACCCGTCCGGCTACTGCCTGGCACTCGTAGGTCTGCATGCTGACGGTGAAGCCCAGTTCAAGGAACCGAGCTGTTGGACGGTCGGCACGGATACGCGCGGTGATGAGGCCGAGGCTGGCCAAGGCCAGACGCGTCCGGGCTTGCCTGACCCGATCGACCTCTCGGTTGACCTCGACAAGCAGGGCGTCGGCGTCGATCGGCATCGGCTTTGACGACATTGGGGTTCGGCTCCTTCTGGTGCCTGGGGCGGATCGGAGTGTTCACAGGGCGAAGGCTGGGCCGGTCACGTGACTGCCCGGTGGTACGGACAGCCGGCTCAGGCTGGGCCAAGCACCGCATGCGGTGGGCTTCTGCCTAGGTTTGGGTATCTCTCCCGCTCCGGGCCCCGCCGCAGCGGGGCCCGGAGCGGGGCGTGTCACTTCCGCAGAGCGTTCTTCACGCTGCGGATGCTGGTCGCGCGGTAGGTGGGCCCGAGCGGGCCGGTGATCTCCCGCTTCTGGAGGTTGTAGGGGTAAACGCGGACCTTCGCACCGAAGCGGTCCGCGACCTTGACGACGGAGTCAAGCAGCGCCACCTCGTCCCCCTCGTCATGCGCCATGTCCGTGTGGCAGATCAGGTAGGCCCATTCCCGGCCCTCACCGAAAGGCCACCCGCCGTAGTAGCGGAGCTCCCCACACGGCTGGAATCCCCACGTGTCCTCGAAGTTCTCCCAGTACGTCTCAACGGCCGCCAAGGGGTGCGTCGCGTACGGCTCACGGTGGATGACCGCGCGAGGCTCGTCAAGCATCCACGTGATGCCCTGGGTGCTGTTGCCCAGACCGCACCCGTCGAAGTCGTCAATCGGCGCGGTGACCGTCCACACCTCCTCTTCCGTCCACACGCCGCCGTCCCTGCCCGGGCGCTGAGCGGGGCCGATGCCCCCGACGACGACCGTCTGCGTGCCGTCGCCGTTGTCGCGGACGAACGCGGAATTGGCCACGCCGTCGTTGTTGAGCGCATGGAAGCCAGGGCCAGGGGCCCAGGTCGGCACGTCAGCGAACGCGTCGTGAGGGAAGAGGAGCGCAACCCCGATCGTTCCACGGTCGAATCGGTGCTTGGTCGTCCACGACTGGTTGATCGCCCGCTCGATCTGACGACGAAGGCTGCGCTGCATGGTTCCGCTCCTGACGATCTCGGGTGAGCCGGTGTGGCTTGGTGATGAGGAAGTTACGAGCAGCCGGGGCTACGGCCGAGCGGACGCGAATCCAGCCGACGCGGCCCATGCTGCGTTCCCGTCCGTCAGGGGCCTGGGGCGAAGGCGTACAAGGTCAGCGCCGGGCCGCAGCCGTTCCTGTACCAGAGCCAAGAAGCATGAACGGGCGGACAGCGCCCCGCCCGTTCCGCCCGGTCACGAGGCATCGACCGTCGTATGAAGTCGTAGAGTGCCCAGCCAGGATGGGGGCCTCACGTTCCTCTGTCTGGCCTGCTGCGGGCGCCCGGGGAGTTCGACCGTCGCAACCTCCATCAGCCTCCGGCCGGGGCGATCAGTGGTACAGACGGGTTGCCTGAAGGACTCGGGCCGCGCACGGCACGGCCACGTCCTGGTGCTGCCCGGTGACGTGACGCAGCACGTTGGCCTGAGCCTCGTCCGGGGGTACTGGATTCCATGACGGGGGCAGGTGTACGGCATGCGGGTACGGGCGTACGCCGCCCCGATCACTGGCACATTGAGGACGTAGATACAGCAGTGCCAGCCCTTGCGGGTGTGAGCGGTCGGAGCGATGCGGTAGGCGACGGCCACCGGACCGGGTGCGCGGGGCTGGATAGGCCACGCGTTGATGACGTCACCTCGGTCGGGGTTGAGAAAGTGCGGTGTGAACATCCGCCATGACAAGGCGAGGGCGGGCCACTGGCAGGCATCGGGTGGTCTGCGGCCAGGGGGGCACCGCAGGGAACTCGGGCCAGTCGGTGAGCGTGCCGTCGGCGTGGCGGACTGCTGCGGGCATGGTGGTCCTTCAGATCACCGGATCTGAAGGGTGTCGGTGGCGCCAGCACAGTAAGAAGCACTGCCGCGGCTCGTATCGCCGCCGCGAGAACCAGGCGAGCCGGCCGCAGCTCCCTGCTGGGGAACCGGACAGGGAGCCGTTGTGAGTGAATGAACGCTCAGGACCGTAGGCAGCGGATGTCTGGCACAGCGACTGCTGGCGAATCGCCCGGCAGGCTGACCGGGAGCGCCGCCGAGTCGTGGGCAACGAGGGGCATCCTTGGCCGGTCGGGGAAGATGCCTGGCAGCCAGCAGGACTGAGGGCAGCCGCCTCTTCGTTGCCGGCTATCCGATCGAGGACCTGGTGCCGCCGAAGTCGGCCCAGTACGCGAGGTTGTCTCTCGCGCGACCAGGCGGATGGCCAACGTGCGGCGTATCGGGCTCACAGCGTGAGCCCGATACGCCGTGGTGCCAGGTCCCGCCGGCTGCTGGCCCGCTCGCCAGCGATGTCGGACAGGTGCGAAACGAGCAGACTCCTCCTGCGGCCTTCACCTGGTACGACCGAGCTAGTCGGTTCCACTGGCGATGCGGTTCTTCGCGGCAGTGATCCTGTCGGGGAGGCTTTGGGGCTGGATGCCCAGAAGGCGACTGAGGGCGACTTGGGAGCCGCGTGGGCCATTGGTGGCGATATCGATCATCAGCACGTCGGCTTCCCTCTGCACCTCGGCGAGTCTGCCCAGGATTCCAGCGAGGCGGTCGATCTTGTTCTGAGTTTCCTGTTTCACAGGGAGCATCATTACAGGGATTCCCTGATGACGCAATCCGGGATAGCGGGAAGACACAGCATTGATTCATCAGGGAATCCCTGATAAGTTGAAGTCGTCGGCCGGAAGGACCGGCCAAGGAAGGAATGCAGTGTTCATCAGCTACAGCACCCAGGCGATGAAGGCCCTTGCGGGCCTGGCCGAAATCGACCGGGGCGCGCACTACATAGCCCTCCTCCGCATCCAGAGCGCGCTGATCAGCCTCGATGATGGCGTCATCGACACGACTGTCACCCTCGCCATCGACGACGACAAGTACGTCATCCCCTTCACCGCGGCCAAGAAGGGTGTAGAGGTCACGATCAACGAGCTGGACTGGCAGGTGAACGGGATCTGAGAAGCAACGAAGGGCCCAACCTCAGCCGAATTGAGGTTGGACCCTTCAGGGCTCCAGTCTGCCAGGAACGTCAGCCCTTGCGGACATATTTGCGGTCCACAGTGTCCACGCTGATCTCCAACGCGGCGGCAACCTTCGTCTTCGCGCCATGAATCCCCGAGTTCGCGAGATCCTCCGCCAGATCCTTAACCTCCGCCCACAGCTCCGCGAGACGCCCGGCCCGCGCCTCGACCGTGGCCGGGGTGTCATCAGGGAGCGTGAACCCCTGCTCCGTCAGCTCTTCCGCCGCCCCGTGACGGCGGGCCTGCAGGTACATGTCGCGGTTGGTGTACCGGGCGGGCGAGCCTGTCCGCTGCCACTCGCCGGCGGCTTCGGGACCCTCGGTGTGCCGGATCGCCTCCCGAACGGCCGAGGTGACAGCGCCCTCCAGACCGGACAGGTGGGTGCGGTGAATGCGGTCCTGCATCTCTCGCTGGTCCCCGCCGGGCAGAGCCTGCAAGGCGGACGCGATCGAGCAGAGTTCACGGGGGATTCCGGTGGTGTCCATACCTGGGAGACTACCGTATTCTGCGGCTACACGCCGCATTCTGCGGAGTCTTCGGGTCGCGGGGGCCTCCGTCTCAATTCGGCCGAGACGGAGACCCTGTGTGCCGTGAGCTACCCGACCGTGCGAACCTGGAGCACGACGACCAGGATGCCGCCGGAGGCGACAGAGAGGTCGACCGTGAAGGCCAGACCGTCGATCACGATGTCCCGCTCACCGTACCGACCGGCAGGGAGCCAGTCAGCAGGGTTCAGGGACGCGCACTTCGACGGGAGCATCTGCTCTCGCAGGTGAGCGCCGACGGCGGGCTTGAGGTCCTCCTTCAGGATCCGACGGACCTTCCGGCCAAGCTCAGTCCGTGCGCTCCAGTTGAGCCACCTGAGCCGTGCCTTCATGGCGTCCGAACGGACTATCCAGACGTCAAAGCCTTCCGCGATACCCATTTCTTCCTTCCCGTTTCGGTCAGGGGCGGCTCCCCCGGCCTCGCGATCACGAGATTATCAGGGATTCCCTGGCAATTCTGCGATCGCGAGATCATCAGAGATTCCCTGATAAATGAGTTGGGGCGGGAAGCCGACGGAAGCAGGTTCACGCAACGTCCCAATCCCTGTCAGCACACGACCTGTTCCACCCCGGAAGACCTCTGCGACACCGGCCCTGGCGGACAGAGCACATCCATCCCGGCTGATGAGCTCGAGTCCACGCCCCGGTCACCGCCAGCGGCACCCGGGGCGCGCCCCACGCGAAGGTGATTCGGAGCAAGGGCCGCCCGGAACCTTCACTCGGAAGTATCCGGCGAGCCGGACAACGGCCTCAAGGAGCGCCACCTCGTCCTCGGAGAGCAGGGGAGACCCAAGACGCTGCCCACGCAATCGACACCATGCAGCCCAAACAAATCCGACAGGACGGTCGACTCAGCCGGATCCGCATCGCGCGTCACAACCCTCCGTTTGGTGCTCAGATCGGTCGTGCCCCCGCTGGCCGCAGCAGCAGACCAGCTCAATGCAGTCGATGAACGACCAGACTTCCCGGCCCTGCGGGGTCAGCCCGGTGCTCAGGTCAACGGCCAGGGCGCCAAATGGACGGGGAGACTGCCCCACCGGGCACTCAAGCGGCTGCGTACAGGGCAGGTAGTACTCGGCGCGGCACCTCTTGAGCGATCCGGGGTCGGGGCCACAAACGGCAACTTGAGATCCGGCTCGTATGGCTCGCGGTCTGAGCTGCCACCGACCTCGGTGTCCCACGTGCGGACGACCAGGACCAGGGCGCGCATGCCCTGGATCAGGCGGGCAGCAGGGTACCGGACGGTCGACCAGGCGTCATACGGCTCAACGGCCCATGGGATGCCGTCTCGCGGGGGCAGCAGTGCGGCTACTTGCTCCGCGAGCATGAAGGCAGGGCAGTTCAGGTGGACCAGACCGTGGGTGGGAGGCAGGTCTGGGCGTCTTTCGAGGGCCCGCCGCCCCGCTTCCACCGGGGCGGCGGGCCAGCAAGCTACGACAGTGAGGCCAGCAGCGGTGCAACGAAGGTACGCGCGACGTCCATAGCGGGCTCCCGCCAGTCCGGGGAGTCTGTGATGTGCTGCCACAGATCATCGGTCACGGGTACGGCTCGGAGCCCTTCCCAACCGGGCACGGCGCCCGGGGCGTGCGCGCCAGTGATGTCGACATGCTGGCCATCCGGGCGGATCACGATGACGTGCTGAAGCTGGCACGCGCAGAGCCCTGTTGCGATGTCGTCGTCGCCGCAGGTATCGGGGTCATAGGCGCACTCGTCGTCGATGATCAGGGCCATGGGCCACCCGGTAGCATCCGAGACGGCGCGCGCCAAGGCGTGGCACTGGCCGCTGGTGAACGCTTCGAGCGCGGCGACGTCTATGCGGCCCGGCGTGACGGCGAAGCTCTGCCCGAAAGCGCCGGGGATGGTCTCTGGGGTTACGAGGTGGGCCAGCGGCATGCGTTGTTTCTCCAATGTGCGACTCGATCGGTGCGGCGCTCCGCAACCGGTCATGGGGTATTCGCCTGGACCAGCGGGATGGCAGGAGGGGAAGAGCGACGTCGTGTCCGCCTGTCACCTGGTCACGACATCGAGCAAGGGAGCAGCTCAGGCGACCGGCGGCATGCTGTGGAGGAACGACAGGTTTCGCAGGGCGGTCGCCACGTCGGCGGCCAGGTCAACACCCGGCATTTCCCGCACGGTTGCGGTGGGGACGGTGCGCCGCTCGGGCACGAGGGTCCAGGAGACGTCCGTGTAGCTGTAGGCCAGCGGCATGATCTCGATGCGGTTGCACAGCGGAGTGACCGCCAAGACGTGGTCAAAGCTCGCAGTGACCGTCCAGCCATTCCCGAGGATGTTCTGCAGGTCCGTGGCCAGGGTGTCGATGGTGGCGGTCTGGGTCATCGCGTTCTCTCCTTCGTGCGGTCAGCCCGTGGCAGCTGGCACGACAGAAGTTAGGTTTTGCAGTGGTCTCAATCGATTTCTCGCGAATTCACCGCTATGACCTCTCTGGCGGACTTTGAGCAAGTAGTGATCCACCTCCGTCGTACGGCGGCAGCAGCGCCGTACCGGGCCGGACAGGGCCTACGAGAAGCGCGACTCCCCGGCGGCCACGCCAGCGGTGCAGGTCTGGTCGGCGCGCAGAGGACGGCCTGCCAAAGGTCCAACGTCAGTCCGACATAGCGCTGGTGCCCCGGCACCTTCGGGACGGGCGCCAGCAGGGGACGACGCTGGGGATGAGCATGCCCACCTGAGGTCGGCGCCCCCGACGTCATATGGCGTCGCGTGGCAGCCGCCGGGAGCGCCAGCGGCTCATCAGACTGCCCCGGTCGACGCAGTGGACTCGCTCAGCATGTCGGTCCACTGCGTCGACCGCCTCGAAGTCGTCCAGGTCCAGACCGACGGCAAGGTCGACGTCGTACAGAACGCGGGGCCGGTGTGGTGCCGCCGGACATAGGTCCGGTCCGCTGCGCTGACCTGGTCGTCGAGCCAGACGAACGTACGACCGGCTGCCCGTCGGATGACGTCGACGGTCTTGAAGTACGTGCCGCCCGAGCCGGCCCTGTGTGGGGTGCGCCAAGTGACGACGGGCAGGTGTGGAAGGTCAATACGCGGGCTGGCGTACGTCGTCGGGCTGGAACGGGCGGACCGCCAGGCTTCGCGGCTTGGCGCGGTTAGTAGGGGCGTTCGTACGGGCTCATCCCGTTGGGGCAGGCAGGGGTGCACGGCATACCCACCGGCGCAAGGCAGTCCTCACAGGGCTCTTCGTCGTCGTAGGGCTCGTGAGGATCGGAGAGCTTCGAAAGCATCGGACTCCATCCGTGTGACAGGCTCGGGTGCAGTGCTGAAGCTAGGCATGCGGTGACACACGGCCGAATCCTGGCGAATCGAGCTTCATTCCCGGCAGTAGCGACCTGCACTCGGCAGTAATTGACGGACACCGGACAGCACTTGGGGTCACAGCGAGGTAACAACCCGTAGCCGGCATCGGACATCGAAGAACGCGTGGGTGTGCCAAATTCAACGCACCCAGGCTTTGGGGAGGGACGATCTACTGGGCGTGCCACCCCAGGCAATTCGACGATCACGTCGTCCGCTCTGTCAGGGGCGGGGTGCTTCAGGCGGTCCCCTGTGAAGGGCCCTCGCCGAGGGTCCGACAGTCCGGCATCCAGCCAACCGACCGCACTTCAGCCGCGAGATCGCGATGCCGCGGAGCACCCCCCGGCCACTGACGCCACCAGGAAAATGGCCGCGTGAATGCGGGGCCCCCGGCACCACCCGGAGACCCCGCAATAACTGACCACACACCCTGCACCGCGCCCTTGCGAGGCAGCGGTGCAGGGTGCTGTCTGCCCAACAACTTGAAGGGTACCAACGCCCTACCGCTCAAACGAGGCTGCGAAGTCATGTCACCGAGCCATCGCTCTCCGTCCGCACTCCCATCGAGACCAGGGACGCTGGCCTGGACGCCACCACGAGCCGGCTTCAGCATCGAGGCAAACTGGCTTACGCTCCCGGCGCCTGCCTACCGAACACCTGCCGGCCGCAGTACGCAAGGGGTTCGAAGACCTCTACCTCGCGCACCGCGGCCGACCTGGTCAATAGCCGAGGACATTGACGTGCAGCAGGGCTTCAGCGTACGCGTCGTCCCCGATGCCCCCAACTGCGTTCAGCCCAGCCAGGTACGTCCTCATGCGTCCCTCCCCGGTGAGCCATTCGTTGACCTTCGGGCCGCCCCACGGCTCGTACCAACCCACCAGGTCCTCGCCAGCGGCCTCGTTCAGGGAGCGGACTGCTTCGCGCTGCGGCCGCACCTGCTCCTCCCGCCTCGCGTGCTCCGCCTTCCAGGCCGCTTCCCCTTCCTCCGACTCGATCCTCGCGGCGGCATACGAGGTCTTCCACTGCCCGAACTGCGGGTGCTCGGCAATGCGCTCTCGCAGGTCGGTCACCGCGCCCAGGCGCCCGATCTGCCGACGGGCCGTGTTCAGCCGCAGCGTCCGCTCGGATGCGCCCTTGCGGGGCGTGCCGAAGCGGGAGATGTTGCACGAGCTCCAAAACCCTGTGGGCTTGGTGCACTCGACGACGGTCAGCGTCCGTGCCGTCTTGGACGTCACCCGCGCTATGACAGCTTCCCGGCACGCGGCGGCCTCACGAGCAGTCCACATCCCCAGAAGGTCGAACAGAGTACGGCTGGTCTCGTCGTAGATCAGCACCAGGTCGTCGACCTCCACATCGCACGTCGAGGTGACCTGAGCAAGCCGGTCCTTCTGCAGGGGCCGGTCGTCTGGGTGCCGTCGGGCCCAGGTGGGCTTGAGGTCGTTGCCGTGAGGCCACAGCTCGCTGACGATCTCCGTAGCAAGCTGACCAGCCTGCAAACGGGCGGAGTTGCTGACGGTCATTGAGATTCCTTCCAGTTCGTACTGCCTCTGTCGTCGTGACGAGATGGAAGGTAAGTACGGGGACGACGAATCCCGCAGGGTGTGCGAACGCTGACGGGCGCGGGCGCAAGCAGTCTCGTCGCCGGGCAACGGTCGTGTTCAGACCTCGAAAAGCACGTGAGCTGGGCTTTCAAGGAGGAGCGCATAGGACCTCCGACCTGCACTTTCCTCTACGCCTAAAGGGGACTGTGGTCTCCCGCGGCTCGTCGACGCGTCTGATGGGACGCAGCTGTGCGGCCAGCGACGCGCGCTCGCACCTGAGGCAGCTCGAGACCGCGGATCCTGCCCGCGGCAGGCTGAGAGCGCAGCCGCTCGGATCGGCGGAACTCCGGTCGCCGCTACGCCCCGGCACACGCGTCGACAGCAGGAACGTCGGAGCGGCGGTGCGAAGGACCGAGCGGCACCGGGGGGGAGGCGCACGCTGGCTGTTTCGCACCGCCGCGTTCGGGGCCTGGTCCAAGTCCGGGTAGAGGAAGACCAGGAGGGGTGTGCTGGGATCTGCTCCGCCCGGTCTGTCCGGGCGGCCCAACAAGGGTGAAGGTAGACCCGTCGAATGCGCGTCCCCAGCTCTGGCGAATCTTGCGACCAGGTGCTCGGCTCACATCCGCCGCCAACCGGCCACGATCGCAAGGCTGGCACGGCCCCAGCGAGGACAGCGCCGACCGCCCGGGGGCATGCGCGTGGCGTTACTCGACCCCTCACAGAGGCAGTTCCACCGGTCTCGTGCAAACAGACAGCTGATCGCCCCGTTGACCAGGGCGCCGACGAGATCACATTGCCGGCCATCGTCGAGCGTCGGGATCACAACGACGGAGATCGTCTTGACAGTGGTAGAGACGACCTTCGCCACCTTGAAAAGCGCATCGGCCAGGCTCATCGCCTCCCGGCCGGTCAGCCCCCAAAAGAACGTCGTATGCGGTGTGCGAGGTCCCCGCGGTCTCGGTGACGGCCACGAGGTAACTGGCGTTGCCCGCGGTCGCCTCGGAAACGGCCGGGATGCGTACCTCCGCGGCTGGAAGCGCAGCCTGCGCTGGAGAAGCAGTCTCGCCCGATCCGATGGCCGGCTGGTGACAGCCGGACGAATGACTCCTGTCCTCGGCCAGCATCTGGCCAGCTAGCCCAAGCGAGCTGGCTGACGGACATCCCTGATGTCGGTAGCCGCTACGGTTCGGCATCTCGTGCCCGGGTGACCCGCGTGGGCACGACGGCGCCCGGCAGCAGTCGTGGCGATGCCCATCGGGTTGCCGGTGCCGATGCTGCGGTACGCGGAGCCTCACAAAACGGAGCGGCGGGCCCCTGCGATCTGGCTGATCGCAGGGGCCCGCCGCTCATGAACCAACCGCGCCGCTACATGGCAGCGTTGACGCCGTCCGGACCGTAGATGGCTTCGAACAGACGGAGAGCTTCCGCCCTCTCCCGCGAGTCGCCCCGTTCGTACGGAAGAACGTCCGCTTCGGCAGCCCACAGGGGCCAACGACGCCGGCGATCTCTGCGACGGCGGCAACCCAGTCGTCATCGGCGTCCGCCGGGACGTTCAGCACAAGCAGGCCCCGGCTCGGCGGGTACGGGCCGTGTCGCAGACTCCCCGTCGTCTGGGCAAGCTCGCCTGCTCGGCTACGAAGGTTCTCATCCGGGCATCGCCCGGTGACGAACTTCTCCTTCACTTCGACACCGTCCGCCATCAGCTCGGCCGAGTACTGGAAGTCCCGGTGCACGCTTGCGCAGGTATCCCCGTCGGGGAACCGGCTGACGACCTGACCGTCTCGCCATTCGTATCCGGAGCCGAGGACCACGAGGATCTGATGCAGAGCCTGGTGCGGTGCGGGTAGCTGCAGGGGTAGCGCTCGATCAGTTGGCGGACGGCTTCGTCAACGCTGGCCATCAGTGGCTCCTCAAATCTAGGTTGGGGCGGGGCGGGTCCGTACGGGCCGACGTACAGCCGCGGGCTCTGCATCGCCCGGCCGTCCCGGCGATCTGACACCGGTGAAGGTAGGCCGTGCGCCGACGTCAGCCGAGGTCACGCGAGTTGCCGTTCACTGCCCGAGAGTTCACGCGGCCGCCATCCCAAGCATTGGCCGCCTGCACCTTCAATTGCTCTGGACAGGTCCCACCCGCTGCAGCCCGCGGATCGGCCGTGGCGGAGGTCTGCCCTCTTCCCCTCTGGCCCGGAGAACAGCCTGCCGTCCCGCACCATGGGAGGGGCCACGGGGTGCGGGGCGGCAGTCATCGACCGGCTGGGGGGACGAGCCGATCGGAGAGGCCGCGCCCGCGCAGGGGGATGCGAGGCGCGGCTGGTCGAGAGGTCAGGTGTCGAAGATCAGCGTCGGGAGCCGGCGCTCGATCAGGCGCCACGCCCATGCCGAGAGCCGGACAGCATGGTGGCGCTCCACGCCGGACTCCCACCCGAGCCCACCGTGCAGGCCGTACAGGATCAGCACAGCCCGGATCGTGGCCTCGATCTCCGTCCGACTCAGCTCTGCGGGCAAGGAGCCCCTGTGTTCTCGGTAGGCGTGGCACAGCAGCGCATGCACGTCGCTGGCCTCCAGATTGAGCGGGCCGACATCCAGCTTCAGCCGGTGATCAGTACCGACGGCGGCCGTCACATCCCCGCCTGCACGTCGATGCTGGCAGGCAGAGTGACGGTGACGTCCACGCGGACGCCCCTCCAGTGCGCGACAACGCTGTGAGTGCGGACCTGGCGGCCGTACCTCTCCGCCGGGGCGCAGCTCGTGACTTCACCGCCCAGAGCCTTCACGCACGCCTCGAACGCTTCCAGCGTCTCGTGCTCCCGCTGGAGATGCCCATACAGCGCCGGGCCGTCCTCCGGCTGCGGGGTCGGCATCGCCCAGTGCGGCACCGGCAGATCCGGGTACTCGGCGAACAGCTCCAACAGGGCAAACGCGGCGGCCCGAACATGACCTGCCGGTGTGAGGTCTCGGGCGATCTCGGTGTACGCGGTAGTCATCGCTACTCCTGGGTCGTTCGGCTACTGACGGCCCAGAAAGTAGGCAGCGAAGCGGTCACGGTCTCGTCCCCGCGAATCTGGCGGCTCGCGCCAAGGACGGGGAGGTGCTCGAGCTGGGGCTGCTTTTTGATCTGGCACCGGACGGCTGCCGGGCTTCCTCATTTGCGGTGATCCAAGTCGGGCGCGTAGCCCTCTCCTCGGAGGAAGGCATCCAGGACAGCTGCGACGAGGTTGCCTACACCGGGGCCGCCACGTTCGACGTTGTACGCGTTGAGCCGCCGTTTTAGCTCAAGCTCCTCGGGAACAGCGTAGTTGAGCTGCTCCCGATCCACTCCCCGGCGCATCAGGAGTGCTTCAGTCTCGGGATGCGGCCTGAAATCCGTGACTGCACCGCCCTCGCGCTCCTCCTGGGCTTTCAGGGCGTCGGCCAGTTCCTGGGCTTTGCGGGCGAGAGATGCTCTGCGCGGCACTGCTTTCCTTCCACGTAGGAATTCCTAGGCGTACGGCTATGGAAACGGCTATGTTTCTAGGCGTTCGGACGGATGTAAGCCTAGTACTACCTAGCGACGAATGCCCGCCACCTGGGTAGGTGGCGGGCATTCGCTCTCGCAGAAGGGCTGGTCAGAACCGCATGACCCTCAGCCACCGGTCAAGGGCGACCGTGACGATGTCCGCAACGGGCATCTTGTCCAGTCGGTTCAGGACTCGGTACATGGCCAGTCGATGGTTCAGTTGCAGGTCCGCCGGCACCTGCGACTTGAGGGGTTCACGCGTGATGAACCGCTCGTTGAGAACCACTTCAGCCGGGCGAATCTCCTCAGACGTACCGTGACCCGTGTATCCGTTCCACGGGGGCAGCATGTCGTCGGCGGATGCCTTGCCGCCCCGAAGGAACCAGTCCACGGCCACAGCGACCAGGTCAGCCGGCGGAATGTGATTTATCCGGGACGCGACCTTGAGCAGCTGCAGTCTGTGAGGGATCTGCAGCTCTGCCGGCACTGATGCGTTCAGTGCCTCCCTGGTGATGAATCGCTGGTTCAGGATCTCCTCGGCTCGGGGAAACCCCTCATTGACCGGCGGAGGTACGTGGCGGTCCCACTGGCTCGCGAAGGCGACAGCGGCCTGTCCCGAGCGACGCTCGAGTGAAGTGCCGGGGAAGCCCCTGCCATCACTTCGGACGCCATCGGCTGTGGCCTCGCCCACTTCCTGACGCTCGACCGCAGGCGCCACCGCAACCGGCGAGGGTGCTTCCGCCCAAGGCGGGACAGCATCACCCTTCTCCTGGGCGTCGGCCACACGATCGCTGCCGGAGCTGTCCTGCCTCTGCCCCGCTTCCGGTGTCCGCGCTTGCACAGGGATGTCAGGGGAACTCGGGAAATCGCCGCCCTGGGCAAGGGCCTCCTTGGCAGCCGGTGTCTCGACCGGTGCAGCCGCCCCGTCAGCCTCCGGCGTAGTAGTCACCGCTGATACCCCGCCACCGTCTCGGGCGTGCTCCACCTGCCCTTGCGCGGGAGCCTCCACCGGCTCGGAGGCCACAGCCTGCTGAGGCCCGGCGTCGGCGCCTTCGACGTTCGTTGCCTCAGGGCCGGCGGTCGGCACGCGGACAGGCTGCTGCTCCGTCGGCGCAACGGCGACGGAACGGCCGCCCTCTTGCTCCGCCGGAGGAGCGTCAGCAGCCGCGGTACCGCTGGAGCCTTGTGTGGCAGTGGTCTTCGGGAACATCGGCCTCGGCGGCGTCCTGTGTGCGGTCTCGCCAGCCGTCTCGGATGCCTTGGTGCCCTTGGGCGCAGCGGCCGTCTTCTTGGTGCCCTTACGGGCCCGCAGCGCAGCCATGCCGGCCTGCGGCTGCGTCGACGAATCATCGGCCATACTTCTCCACCGCCTCCGCGACAGCCTTCATCTCTTCGACGAACGACGTCGTCCGCTTGGACAACGGGCTTGCACAGATGGGTACTCGAAGTCGGCGCTGCGGGATCCAGTAGTAGTCACCCACCGCAGGACCGATCTCAGCGTTGTTCTCGTCTGCGAGGCGCTCAAGCTCGTCGAGCAGCCAAGCCGCGGGGCTCCGTCCGACCTTGTACGGGATGAGCAGGAGAGGGTAGTCCGGAAGGTTCTTCAGGAGGCCCTCAAGGGCGCGAAGCTCCTCATTCCCCAGCACAGCCGGTACGACAGTCACACGAGCAGCCGCCATCGCCCCGTAGGTGGATTCGCTCCCGCCCGGGTGAGTGTCGACCACCAGGCGCCGCTTCAGGTCACGCGACCACTGGAGCAACGACTCGGCCACAGCCGCTGCCCGCGGCTGGTTCCGCTCGAAGTCCGTGTGGCCGGGAATGAGGTCGGGCTTCCGACCTCGGCCCGACAGCGGCCTAGGCGTCTCGCCAGTCTGAAATGCCCGAATCAGAGGGGATTTGATTCTGTCTTCTTCGAAGTAGCCCCAGCCGCGGGTCACCCCGCCCCAGTCCCACTCGAAGTCGGTGAGAACACCGTTCAAGAGCCAGGCCAGCTCCTTGGCGGTGCGGCTCTTGCCTACGCCCCCCTTGAAGCCTGCAACGGCGACGACGTCCGGCTCCTGCTTCGGCGGCTCGTACCCGCCGCTGGCGTCAGTGGCAACCTCCTCATCACGGCACTCGTGCTGAGCGGGGATCGCGGTCTTCGCGTCTTCGCCGATCACATCCTTCAAAGTCTCGCTGGTCATGCGTTGCCACCCCTCGTGGGGTGGCTATCGTTGGTCTTCACGACTCTTGCTCCTTGCAGACGGTTGAGGGTCGAGCACCTTGCGCCCGTTGGGGAAATGCCTCCCCGGCGGGCGCTGTGCGTTTCAGGGAAGGCGAGAGCGCGCTCACGCCTCCCCTGACGGGCTCCATCTTGCCGGACAGCATCCCGGCATCTGGAACCGGTACAGCGTCGCTCGTGAGTTTTAGTGCACCAGCGGCGCTGAAACCAACCTGGACAGCCCGCCCTCAAGGTAGCTGTCAGTCGCAGCTCGGCGTGGGTTGCCGCGCGAACCGATCCGACTACGGGCGGCAATAAGCAACCTGAAATGGTCTTATCCGACCGAACCCACCACTTAGTCGCATAAAACCCTGAATACTGGCAATCGAGTGCAATGCGCCAGCTGGCAGTCGACGCATAGGTGGCGCCGTCCGTTGACAGTTGGCAACCGGATATCTGCCAACCTTGCGGGCTCCCATAGCCGTCCACAGCCAACGCGGCTGCCAACGTCCGGCGTGAAGTGCTTGGCTACGACCCGGCGAAGCGTCAGCGTTCCCCGAGTCGCAACCACCGGCGCTTCTTCCTCACGAAGTGGAACTGCCACTGCTGGATACCCAAGGGCGCCCACGCCGCATCCGGCGCTGCCAACGAAGGTCGGAAACCGCCTGCCAGATCATCTGACGACACGCCCAGCAGCCGCCGAGTATGGCTACGCCCTTGCCATCACCGGCAACTGCAGCCCGTCAATCGATCTGCGAACAGCCAGCCTCGAGAGTCAGGTGCCGCCGAGCCGACCCAGGACAACCGTCTCCCGTGGGAGACAGCGTGGCGTTCCGGCTCTTCCGTCAGTCAGCCCTTGGCCGCGAGTAGCCAGTCCACCGCAACGGCATATCCGGCCGATCTCCCTCGCAACGGCTACTCCGCTGCCGTATCCGGTGCGCTCCGGATACGAACACATCCATCCCTCACTTCGGCCCCTCCCGCGCCGGACAACCGTCTTCCGCAGGAGACGGCGAGCGTCTCCCGCGCCACGTTCCTATGAGGGCCACTCGGCATCTCAGGCCCGCCGAACCGCTTCTTCGGCCTCCGCGAGGTACCGCAACGCCACCTCATCGGGGGCCGGCGACACCTCTTCCAGTACTGCCTGAGTCCGGATGTCTCTGACCACCTGGTACAGATGTGCGACTGTGCCCGCTTGCTCGGAAGGTGTCTCATCGTTGCCGTCGAGGTGCCAGGCGAGGTCGTCCCACCATTCATCCAGGTCCTCTACGTCGAGGAACGATGAGCGCACCGACAGCAGATTGAGCGCGGCCTGGCGGACCCGCGCGTGCCCTGAGGTGACCCGCCGGGTCTCTTCCGCTTCCTGCTCTGCTCGCACCTTCGCCAAACGGGGAGTGCGGAGCTCCCACTTCGACTTGATCGCCAGGCGCAGCCGTTGCAGCCGGAGTGCCGCGCCGCCACGAGACTCGATACCCAGGACTACGCCCATCTCCCGGCCCTTGAGCCCGGACGAGTAGCACGCCTCGAGCACCGCGACCTCCTGGATGTCCACGAGCTCACGCAGTCGCCGGATCAGCCGGAGACGGTCGAGGTTGTTCTCCTGGAGAGCTGCCCGGGCCTCGGCGAGCTTCTGCTCTTCCTCTTTGTCACGCCTTTTCAGCGCCTCCAGGCGGTGTACCGGCCGCTCCAGGACCTCTTCCCGCTCCCGGAGATAGACCAGGACGCCGAAGATGTCCTCCGGCGCGGGGAACAGCTCCAGGTCGCGGTCTCCGGCTCGCTGGTGACGTTTCCTCACACGCTCGACGACAGGCGCTGTGGCTCGGTCCCTCAGGGGTTCTGGCGTTCCTCGTGGCATGACCAACAGCATGCCAGTTTGTCTTCATAGTAATGACACCCCTCTCCGGAGATGCCCTCAGCAAAAAATCTGATGTCGGGCCGCGCTGGAGATTTCAGTGGCGCACGGAAGATTTCAGTGCCCAGGTCAGGGGTCTGCCTACTGAAATCTCCGGTGCGGCCCGACATCTGACCTCCTCTCGCGCACACGCTCACACATTCGGTTCAACACAGATATCCGCAGGTCAAGCAGCCATCCGGACAGCCCGGCCACCCTACATCCGGTCGCTCCGGACAGCTCCCATCACGCTAAGGCGGACAGCCCGCCACCCCACGCCGCCGACCGCTCCCGTCCTCCGCAGCCAGCCACGCCCGCGCAGCAGCCGCCCCTCCTTCCCCACACCCCTACCACCCCTCCTCGTCCACGCCTCAGCCCCAGTCCGCCCCCGTGCCCGCCAACGAGCCCCCTGACCCCGGCCCCGACGTCCACCTGACCGCCGCGCCCGGAGCGCCTTGTGGCGCTCCGGGCAGGCGGTGGTGGGCCCGCCCCCGAAGGGGGCCCACCACCACATTTAGCCCGACCCCCACCCGCACTTCCCAGACCAGCCGCAGTGCCACCGGCCCGCATCCGCGCCTGCACCCCCTGTGAGACCCCACGGGGCTCCCCGGGGCCCGCAGCAGCGCCCCCTCGCTTCTCCTCGTGGTCCTGGTCCCCGTGGTTGCCCCTTCGGAACGTCACGGGTCCGTGGGCCTGCCGCTCCATCTGTACGGGCCGCTCCGCGGCGGCTGCCCGGGCTGGTCGCCGTCGGGAGCACACCCGGCGCCCCGGGAGCACGACGATGTACACGGCCGCTCCGCGGCGGCCCGGGCCGTCCGTTCACCGCCTCCGGGACTTGCAGTACGCCCGGGAGCACCTTCGAGCCCACTGGTGCCCGCCAGGCACCCGCCCCCCTGGCACGTAAGGGCACCGGCAGGTGAGCCGGTCGAGCCCCAGGGCGAGACCGCGAACCACCGGGCCCGACACCAACCCACCATCAGCACCACACACACCCCGCCCCGCCGCGCAGCGGCCCAACCCACCCGCCCAGTCACCCCCGCCGCGGAGCGGGCCGGCAACCAGCGCGCAGCGCACCACCCGTGCCCCAACCGAGCCCGAAGGGCGCACCGCGCACCGCGTCAGCCCCGCCAGGCCCGGAGGGCCGCCCTCACCTCTATTCCTCCACTCCTTACTGCCTTTACTTCCGCCACGAGCGACGCCTGTGCCGTGGGGCCAGTTCGGCTCTGACCTGGGCATAAGGCTTTGGCTCGAACAGGTTTCATCCACCAGGGCCAGGTGTCCGGTCTGGTTGGTACTACTCGGGCCGTTCGTGTTCGACAGGACGGTAGGAGAGCCGATGCCGAGGCCAGTGTCGAGAGAGGTCACGCTGCTACCTGAAGGTGTGCCGCCAGCCACTCCACGGCGGCGTGCAGCTGTGTTGCGGAAGGCGTCGGCCCGAGGAGCTCCGCGAGGTGATGGAACGGCGCGGGGTGATGGGTGGCAGCGCACGATCACCGACGAGCTGATGCTTGCCGGGGCCACGCGTTTCGGTGTTATGACGCTGCGCCAGGCGGCGCGCCGGTACTGGCACGGGGTGGAGGAGACCGCTCGTCAGCGGGTTCGTTGGCTCCGTGAGGCGGGCTATCTCCGCATGTCGTCGGATGTCCGCTGGGCGGGCGCGTGCGTATGGACGACGGCACGTGGTGCCCGGGCCGGCAGCAGTGGCCTTCGGCCTCCGGAGTGGCCTGGAGAGCGCCTGCTTCACCGTCTGGCTGTGACGGACGCGGCGTTCACGTTCGAGCTCGGTGGTGCCCGCGTGCTCTCGGAGCGCGAGGTTCGACGTGCCGAGGCGACGACGTCAGGACGGGCGGAACAGGTCGCCGCGGCGCTGACGCGGCAGGCTGGGTCCGCCCTCGACGGCCGGGGCAGGGAGCGCTTCTTGTGCGCCCCGGTCGGAGCGGTAGGACGGGTGCACTACCCGGATCTGGTGGTAGCCGCGCCGCTGGGGCTGGTTGCGGTCGAGGTGGAGATCACCGCGAAGAGTCCTGCGGAGATACGCCAGGTTCTGCGTTCGTACCGGGACGCGCGTGAGGTCTTTCCTCAGGTCGTCTACTTCGCCACTGAGCCGGTGATGGCCCTCCTGCACGGTCATGCGCACCCGCGTACGGGTGCCTGGTCCGACGGTGTCGCGCAGCAAGTCGGGCTGCTTCCGCCCGGGCCGCCGCGGTATCGGCCCGACAGTCCGTTCCTGGTGCGGCATTTCCAGCCGAAGGACCCGGGCGTGGCCTATCAGCTCGACCTGCGGCAGGTGCCGGACACGTGGCGGGTGGATTTCACGCGGTGGAAGCAGCTGCGCGAGCGGTGGGCGGCGGAGGCGTCGGACGTCGGGTTCCTGGCGTGGTGGCAGCAGCAGGCGTAGCGCGACAGCAGGCGCAGGGGTGCGGTTTCGAGAGAGCAAGGAGAGCGGGGATGCCGTGGATCACATGACGGAGATGAGGCGGGCCGAGGATGAGTCCGTGGCCGCGTGGCTGGGCGCAGTCTGGGGGATGGTGCTGATCGCTGTGTGTGCGCCGGCCATCCCGATCGCGGTCGCGGGGCGGCTCGCGGTGCGGGTGGGCAATCAGGCGTGGCGGATCCTGTCGGCGGTCGCGGCCGGCTGCGCCGGTGTGCTGTTCGCCGTGGCGTGGGCGATGGAAGGGACCGCTTCCGGGGCGGTCGACTGGCACGTCGCGGGGGTGGTTGGCCTGTGGCAGGACGTCGCGGCCGCGGCTGGCTGGGACTTGTCTCACGAGATGTCCGTGACGACTGCCCTGGGCTGGATGGTGCCTCTGTCGGTACCAGTAGGTCTGGCCTCAGCAGCCGTGTGGATCGCTGTGGCCGACTTCCAGGCAGGGATCGAGCCGCAGTTCGAACTCGATGAGGCCCCCGCCGTGGCAGAGCTCAGCAAGGCCGAGCGGCGTGCTGCGGGCAAGACCGCAGCACGGATGCAGGCCGGGGTGTACACGGAGGCCACCACCGGCCGCCGGGACTTCCTCGGCCGGAGGGTGGAGGTACCGGGATCGGTCGGATTCGGTACCGGTCTGGCCGGTCTGCCGGTTGTTGCCGAGCACGATGGGTTCTTGCGGCCGACGTTCGTCCAGGGCGTGCCCGGCTCGGGGAAGACGGCCGTGACCAACTCGGTCGGCGCGCAGCTCATCGGCCTCGGGTCAGGCTGGGTGGTGGTCGACTTCAAGGGTGGCCGGGACGTGGCCGCGCACTATGCCGGGGTTGCGCAGGTCCACGGGCGGCGTTTTCTCCACTTCGACCTGGCCGATCCGAACGGTTCGCCGTACACCCCGGTCGTCCCGGGTGCGCCGGCCTCGCCTGCGTTCTACGACCCGCTGGTCCGCGGCAACGCCACGTCGAAGTCGGACATGCTCCTCAACTCGGTGGGTCGTGACGGCGATGCGGCGGTGTACTTCCGCAGCGCGTACGAGTACACGCAGCTGGCGTACCAGGTCGCCGACTGGTCGGGGTACAACCTGGGCAAGGGGGGGTTTGAGTGCCTCGTCGACCTGCTCGACATCGAGTTCCTGCAGAAGGTCGCGGACGGGATCGACATCGACGCGGTCGCCTCACGGGTCCCTCCGGCGCAGCACGTCGCTGCCCGGCGGGCGGTGCACGAGGTGCGCGAGCGGGTCGCGACGATGGTGGCGAACTGGCGGCGCGATGAGCTGACGCGGTCCGCGGTGGCGGATACGCAGCGTCTGATCTCGACGTACAGCAATGGACCGGCCGCCGGGCAGTGGCTGCGCCCGGGGCCGGTGGAGCAGACGATCGATCTGCGGCGGGCGGCGCATGAGGGTGACATCGTCGTCTTCTCGTTGAACGTCTCCACGTACGGCTCACTCGCCAGGACGTTGGGGACGCTGGTGCTGCTGGACATGCAGAACACCACGGACATGCTCCGGCGCGACATTGCCTCGGGCGTCGCTCCGCAGTGGCCGCTGTACATGCAGGTGGAGGAGTTCGGTTCGGCGACCGGAGATGCGGTGCTCGGCCTGTGCAACAAGGCCCGCGACGCGATGGTCCGTCCGATCCTCTCGACGCAGTCGTGGGCGGACCTGGTGGCCGTGGACGGCACTGGCGTGTGGGCGAAGCGGGTCCTGGAGACGTGCGGCAACTTCCTGTGTCTGCGGGTCAACGGTGCCGAGGACGCCCAGGTGCTTTCCGGTCTCACGAGCCAGGTCACGAAGATCTACGCCCGGATGCAGCACCAGCTCGACCGTCACGGCCGCCGTCGTACCAAGCGCGGCGGGCTGATCCAGCGGGATCCCCGCAGGGAGCCCCGGGTGCCCGCTTCCGTGTTCCAGGACTTGCCCGACCACCACATGGTGTGGATCACGAAGCATCCGACGCTGGCGACCGTACACACGGTCGAGGAGGGACCGAACCGGTGGTGGGAAGCGGTCCACACCGTCCTGGTCGACGTCGCTGCTCTCCCTTCGGTCCGGCCGCCGGTCGTGGAGTGGCGGTCCGACGGGACCTGGGGGCGCCCCGGGCAGGAGCCGGTGGCGCTGCTGAAGCCACCGGCAGCGGAGCCCGCGATGCAGGGGAGCGCCTTCTCAGGGCAGTCCGCTTCCGCGGCCGATGGGCGGACAGCTCAGGCCGCTCCCGCTTCACCGCCTGGTCCGAGGGCCGCCGCTGCGCCTGTTCCGCCGAGGCGCCCACCAGGGCCGGTGCCCAGCGGGCCGGACCGCGTGGACGGTGATGCCGACGGTGGTTGGAGCTCTGTCATGTCGCAGTTCGACTGAGCGCCAGCTGCCATCCCGTCAGCGGGTTGGCCGGTCTGCCCCTGACACTGCTCGTCGCAGCCACAGCTCACGCCGGGGGCCTCCGTCCCGCCACCCGACCTGTCCACTTTCTGTACTTGGAGATCACGTGTCCCATCCGCAGCCTCCATACGACGGGACGGCTCCTTCCCACCCGGAGCCGTCGGTGCCGAATCCTTGGGCACCGCAGCCGGGCCAGGCAGCGCCGCCCGGCGGGCCACCGCCCCCTGCTGGCCCCGGACCGGTCATGCCTCCCGCTCAGACTGGGGCCGCGCCGTGGGGCGGCCACGCTGCTGCGGGGCAAGGCCCCTGGCCCGGGTCGACAGCACCGGAACCGGCACCGGCCGGATACAACCCGGTGCGCGCAGCCGAGGAGCTGTTCGCCCAAGGCGCCCCGCCGCAGGGGCAGCCCCCTCAGTACGTGCCGGCCCCGGCAACGGACCCAGCCGCGCACCCGCAGACCGTCCCGGTGCTGACGGCGAAGGAGAAGAAGAGGCAGAAGAAGGAGGCCAAGCGGAAGGCCAAGGCTGCGGCGAATCCCAAGCCGGGGAAGCTGGCGGACGCCACCATGCCTACGGCCGCCGGCGAGCGGTTCGATGTACCGCGTCCGGGCGGGCGGCTGACCGGCGGCCGGGGAACCCACGTCGCCGCCCGGATGACGGCTTTGGTGACCGTGTCTCTCCTCGCGCTGGGCATGGTCGGCGTGATGGCCTACAACGCCGGGCACCCCGCTCCGACGGAGTCTGGCATCAGCGACGAGGAGGTGTCCCAGTACAGGCTGACCTCGTTCCCGGTGGAACGGGCGATCGCCTTCGCTGATCGCTACGCCCGGCTGTGCGCGAATCAGAACCCCGAGCAGGCCGAGCAGCGGCGCCAGGCCATCGTGCGTCTGTCCTCCGCCGGGGTGGACACCACGTGCGGGTGGGACGGCAAGGGCAGCCAGGTTGTGGCGTACTCGGTGTGGTCGGGCTACATGGAGCCGATCGCCGAGTATCCGGAGCACGGCTACTACATCGGTATACAGGTCCAGTTCACGACCGGGGCTCTGCGGACCCTGTCCGTTCCGGTGTGGGTGAACGACCTGAAGTCGGGCGACGGCATGAGGGTCGTCGGCGACGTGGGCACGCTGCCGCAGCCGGACCAGGCGACCCCGCCGGCGGTGAAGGACCCGCTCCAGGTCGACTCTGAGCTGTCGACGGAACTCCAGGGGAAGCTGTTCGCGGATTTCTACGCCTCCTGGGGCGCCTCGAACGGCACGACGTTGACGCGCTACGTCGCACCGGGGGCGAGCAGCGCGGCCAGGGCGGGCCTTCGGGGGGCGTTGCAGTCCCCGAAGGTGTCCGACGTCAAGGTGCTGCTCCCGAAGGGTGTGGCGGCGACGGATGGCCACAAGTGGAAGGTCGACGATGTCACCTGGTCTCGGGTGAGTGTGCAGTGGAAGGCCGGGAGCACCCATGTCACCGAGCGATATCGGGTGCAGATCGTCCTGACTGACCAGGGCTGGTTCGTGAAGGACATCCGCGCTGGCGTCTCAGACGAGTCGGGCGGCAAGGCTCCCACCTCCTGACCGGGCGGCTTCCCTGGCCTTCAGCAAGCCTCGTCTCCTGCCTGCCGAGCCGGCGGCTGGGGGACGGGGCTTTTGCGTGGCCGGAATCAGCGTGAGAAAGGGGGTGTCCGCTTTGCGGTCTACAACGTGAGCGTCGGAAATCCGCAGCTCACGCAAGGTGAACGCTCATGTCTCATGTCTTCGCGGCTGTCGCGGCCTTCAGCCCGCCGTCTCTGCACACGCTCGCCGCTCCAACGGTGGGCGGTGTGCTGGCCAACCTCGGCACCGAGGTGAAGGTCATCGGCCTGGCGCTCGCCGGTCTGATGATTGTGGTCCTCGGCATCAAGGTCATCATCTCGATGAAGGGTGGCCAGAGCCTGCGCGAGGCGATACAGAACCTCGGCGTTCTCGGGCTCGGCGTCGCGATCATCGTCAGCGGCGCGGTGATCCTCACCATCATCCAGACGCTCGCGACCAACACGCTCAAGTAGCGGCTGTCCCCAGCCAGGTGCGGCCGACTGGGGCAGCTCCATCTCAAGGAGCTTCATGGACTGGCACGACGGCGACGGGATCGTCGCCCACGACTACACGCGGATGAGGGACCGCCCGAAGCGGATGTTCCGGCTGGGTGGTCCGCTGCCGCAGTGGATGCCAGGGATCAACATGCAGGCCTGCGGCGTGGCCTTGCTGGTGGCCCTGTGCTGGGGGCTGCTGCTTGGGCTGATCAGCCTCGTGATTCCGCCGTTGCGTGATGCGTGGTGGGTGACCGTCGCGTTGTTCGCGCCTCCTCCCATCCTCGTCGGCTGGATGTGGTCTCGCCCCATCCCTGGTAGCCAGCTGCGGCCGGGCTCGGAGGTGGTGGTCCGGCTCGACTACGCCTTCCGGCAGCCGCGTCGGGTCCAGGGTCTGGGCCGGTCGGAGGAACCGCACCGCCTGCACTGGCAAGTCATTTTCTGGTCCCCGCCCGGAGGACCTTCCACCCGCACACGAGAGGAGGTCTCCTGATGGGGGCGCTCATCATCGGATTCGTAGCGATCGTGGCCGTGCTGGTCCTGGCCTGGTTTCTCGTGCCGTCGAAGAAAGACGACCTCGCCGACGAACCGAAGAAGGACAAGAAGTCGACCGGCGGCGGCAACACACAGACGCGTGAGGACGCGCAGCGGTTGCCGTACCGGTACGCCGATGACGCGATGTTCATCCACGGAGACTCGGTGTGGACCGGGATCCGGCTGACGACCCATCCTGAGGAGTTGGCGTCGCCAGAGGAGCTCACCGCGATGGCCACGGAGCCCGGCCGGGTGTTCGCCGCGCTCGGCCGGTCCGGCCGGCCGGTGGAGTGGCACCTGAAGATCGTGGAGAAGCCGGTCGACGCGGCCGCCGAGACCGCGAAGATTGTCGACGCGGCGTGGCTGCCGACCGCCAACTTCCGCGCCTACGTGGAACGCATCGCGGAGTACCAGCAGCGGCTGGGCGCCTCGGAGCGTGAGGTCGCGCTGTTCATCAAGCTCGGCTCGCTGGCACACGGGCCAGCGGTGGACCTGGGAGAGACGGCGGCCGAGGTGCCTCGCACCCGCGGCGAGGACCGGCCGGGGCTGGCCGCACGGGCGGGGGAGCTGGTCACCGGCGTGGCGGAGGAGGACCTGGCGCCAGCCACGGTCGAGCGGTGGCAGGCGGTTGCGGCCTCCGTCCACCAGGCGTTCGGCAGGCTCGGCGAGCCGCTCTCGCGCACCGACCTCGTCTACCACATCCGCAAGCCTCTGTACGGGCACCTGCCGGTCCCCAAGGAGCCGCTGATCCACTCCCGGGCCTGGGGCCGCTCCCAGTTCGACCTGGTCGTCGACTTCCGCGGTGACAACTCCAGGCCGACACACATCGAGATCGAGCAGGTCGACGAGGAGACCGGGCAGCAGCTCATCTCGTACACGACCACGCTGGTCGTCGCATCGTGGCCGGAGAACGTGCGCTTCCAGCAGTACCAGGCCTGGGCACGCAAGGTGGGGGAGCTGGACTTCCCGGTGGATGTCTCCTGGCGCGGCACGCTGTTGCCGGCCGAGCGGTTCACCAAGGAGATAGGCAAGATCCACAACAACCTCAAGGACGAGTACGAGGACATGGTCGCCGGTGGCCGGACACCGGACCAGCAGCTGACCGACCAGGTGGCCGTGTCCAAGGACGCGGTCGACATCGCCGTGGAGAACCCGCGCCCCGGGTTCGAGGGCCGGATGCGGTTCACGGTGTCCGCGCCGACGGTGGAGGAACTGAACCGGCGGGCCAGCGAACTGAAGAAGCACCTGGAGCGGCAGGCCGGGGTGGAAGTACTGCGGGCCAAGCGGCTGCAGTGGCGCCTGATGCAGGAGGCGCTGCCGGGCGACGAGCCGAAGCTGCCGATCGCCCCGTACCAGCGGATCCAGTCGCTGGAGACGTTCGGGGTTGGCCTGCCTACGGCCGGGGTGAACATCGGGGACCGTACGAGCCGGGACCGCAGCGGTCATGTGCTCGGCTGGAAGGGCCCGTTCATCGGCTGGTCCGGCCGGTTCCCTGTCCACTATGGGCTGCACGTCGGCCCGGCCCGCAACATGGGCGCGGGCGTCGCCTGCGCCGGTGCGTCCGGCGGCGGCAAGTCGTCCCTGGGTCTGTTGAAGTTCTTCCAGGAGTCGGAGTCGGGCACCGAGTGCGTGGCGATCGACCCTAAGGTCGACTTCGCGCAGATGTGCTACTACCTGGCCTTCGGGGCGCAGGTGAACGACCCCGAGTTCGAACAGGAGGCCGCTGAGGGCACCATCGGCACGGCGTACTCGAAGTTCCAGCCGGTCAACGGGGAGTTCTGGGCCGAGACCCGGGTCATCGACCTCCTCAAGAGCCACGACGGTGTGCTGGACCCGTGGTCGATCACTCCGGACGTCCACGCCGGCCGGCTGGTAGCGGAGACGATGTTCGCCGGGTTCATCGGCCAGCAGATGTGGCAGCGGATCCAGGTGCCGGTCACCGTCGCCATGGAAGCGGTGATGGACAGGTACGACCAGCGGCTGCAGGCCGCAATGTCGCAGGGTTCGAGCGCCGCGCAGGCCTCGGCCACCACGCCGCGGCCGACCGCGTGGGAGGTCGTACAGAACATCGAGGAGCAGCTCGCGGCCGCCCAGGCGGATTCAGCGAGCCGGGCCGACAAGCTCGCCGAGCTGGAGCTGGCGGTCACCGTGCTGCGGTCGCTGCGGAAGATGCCGTACGCACGGCTGGCGTTCGCCAAGGAGCCGAGGCCGTTTGAGACGGTCCGGCGGCGCCGCACGGTGATCACGCTGCGCGGTCTGGAGCTGCCGCAGGACGACAACCCGGACAACTGGCAGGCGCCGGACCGGCTCGCGTCGACGATCCTGCAGATGGTGATGCGGATGGCCAGCCAGATGCTGGACGTCAAGCTGGAACAGCACCCCGTGACGGGGAAGATGGCGACGCGTCCCAAGGCCCTGTTCGTCGACGAGAGTTACGTGGTGACTGCGACGCCGGCGGGCCGGTCGCTGCTGCAGCGTGCCCTAAAGCAGGGCCGTTCGTACGCGATGGTTGTCTACCTGATCACGCAGCAGGTGGCCGACCTCATCCGGATCGAGGATGCGGAGTCCCGCGAGGGCGGCACGAACCAGATCCACAGCGCGTTCATGTTCCTGCAGAAGTCCGTGGAGGAGGCCCGTCGGGTCGCGCCGATGCTCAAGCGGGATCCGGACGACCCGCGGGTCACCGCCTCGCTGATGGAGCCCCACTTGGAGACCGGCGTGTGCATGTACCGCGACGCCGACAACCGCGTGGGCACGACCGAGATCGACCTGGTCTTCGCGGAGCTGCTGCGGGCCACCGACACCAACCCGAAGACCAGGCCCGCCCGGCAGGCGGTCGACCCGCCGGCCGATGTCGCGGACTGGTCATTCCAGAGTGAGATGGACGACCTGGAGGTGGCGGCCTGATGAGCGTCGCATTCGCTGTTCGGCTGATACCGCCAAAACCCCGGTGCGGATCCGTCCGGGCGGGCATGACACCGCTCGCCGTCCCGGCGGGCAGTCTCCCCACGCCCCGCCGCCGCGGACTTGTGACTCGCGGCATACGCCGGACTGGTACGGCGGCCCGGGCGGGCGTGTTCACGGTACTGACCGTGCTGGCCCTGGTCCTCGGCACCCCCATGTCCACCGCGCAGGCGGCACCGTTTGGGCTGGACTGCATCGGCGTGCCAGGCAAGGGCAACTGGGGACCGGAGTTCTACGCCTCGGCGTCCACCGTGCTGCTTCCTTCGGCTCAGCCCGAGTACGGGCCTGAGCCGAAGGCGGACATGAGCAAGAAGACCCTGGCCCGGAACTACACGCTCTACGAGCTGACCAACGGCCGCGGCCTGCTGTGGTCGACGTACAAGAAGGACGTCGACGGCGACGACTCGTGCTCGATCATGGACATCGCCGGTAACTGGATGGCCCAGACAGTCTTCGAATCTGCCAAGTCTCTGGGCAGCTTCAGCCTGGCGATCCAGGACCTCGCCATGAATACGGCCCCGTTCCAGGATCTCTACCAGGGCAAGGACGGGACCGCGAACAGCCTGGTGGCGAAGCTGTACGCGACGTTGTGGGCCCCGCTGGGCACGGTCATGATCATCCTCTGTGGTGCCTGGGTGGTGGTGCACAGCAAGACCAAAAGCCGCACCAAGGTGTGGCAGGGCCTGGGCGGCATGGTTGCATCCTTGTTCATCAGCGCCCTGCTGCTTCAGGGCTCCTGGTACACCACCGTCACCTCCGAGGCTGACAAGGCCATCAACGGGTTCTCCTCGGCGATGACCGAAGTCATGCTCCCGGAGAACGTCAGCTCGAAGACGGCCGACCCGTGCTGGCTTGCCGAGGGGGTTCCGAACCGGGCCAAGCGGATCAGCTCCTGCACCATGTACAAGGCCATGATGTTCACGCCGTGGGCCGCGGGACAGTTCGGGCAGAACGCCAACACCGTCATCGACAGCGGTTGGAAGGGCGACGCGGGCGGCGGATGGGACAAAGACGACTGCTCGCTGGGTTACCGGTGCACCGACATCCGCACGGCCCAGGTGATGGCGCAGACATTCACCCGCGCTGACAATCTTGGCTCGCTGGCCAAGAAGGGCGACTACTTCGAGAAGGTCGCCGACCAGATGGCCAAGGGCGAGAGGAAGAGCCGGTTCAACGACTGGCGCGGGGCCAACCCGTCCAGTCGGATGCAGGTCGCGCTCGCCTCAAGTGTCTCCAACCTGCTTCTCGCGCCGTCGATCGACATCGTCGCCCTGTTCAAGCTGTTCTGGGAGGGGTTCATCCTCGTCCTGATAATCGTGCTGCCAGTCATCGGAGCGGTGGCGGCCTTCCCACCAGCGACGTTCGTGGCACGGGAGTGGGGCAACGCCTTCACCATCGCCTTCATACTCAAGGCCATCGCCTGGACCGCGCTCACCCTCCTGATGGCGATCTACAGCATGATCCTCAGCAGCAACGCCTCCCTGGGCGTCCAGGTGCTGATGCTCATCATGGTGGCAGCCGGCATCTGGCACTTCGCGATCAAGATGATGAAGGGCGCCAAGCGCAGCGCCGATCAGGCCTTCGAGGCCCAGGCGGCGTACAACGACGTCACCAGCCGCACGGGGAGCTTCGCCAGGACCCAGGCGCGGTCCGCGGCCCGACGAGTTGTCGGGAGCCGCAGGCCCAGTCCGCGCGGCGTGCGTCGGCCACAGGGACCGAAGGGACCCAACGCGAGCTCATCAGGGCGCAGCGGGTCGGGACCGTCCCAGCCCGGCACCACATCCGGCGGCAGGCGTCCTTCACCGAGGACGTCGGACTCCTCGTCGGGTGGAAGGCGTCCGGAGCCCGTGACCGGACGCAGCCCGGGCGCAGCAGGAAGTGGCGGCAGAGCCCGGGCAAACACGCGCGGCGACGACCCGGATCTCACCCCGACGACCCCACGGAGGACGGCAGGAAGGGACAGCCTGGCCGGGGCAAACGACGGCACCTCCCGTCCGGCCGGGTCCGGCCGGACGCCGACACCGAGGCCGGACGGAGGCGGAAGCTCCGGTGGGGAGGGAGCGACCGCTGCTCCGCCGGCCCGGGCACCGTCCCCTCGGGCGCGTGCCACCCGTCCGGGGCCGGAGCCGGTGTCCATCTCGGGGCCGGAGCGGACCGACCCCGTCCCTCGCAGGCGCGCACCCCGGCCTGCTCCGTCCCCGGAGCCGGGTGAACTTCCCCGCCGGTCGGCCAGCCCCCGGCCGCCGGTCGGCGAAACACCACCCAGGCCCCCGGCCCCGCGCGAGGACTGATAAGGAAACGGAAGGGCTCGGCCACGGGATGATCCCGTGGCCGAGCCTGTATTCGTCTGGGTCCCGGTTGCGGCTGGTTCAGCGGAGCGCCATGGCTGTCGCCGTGACGTCCCGCTGTCGCCGATCCCCGCGCTCCTGGGCAGCCGCTCGCTGGCCCTTGGTCGTCAGCCGCCGTCGCCTCACCACAAGGTGCTGGAGATGGCTTTCCGCTCCCGTTGAAGCCAGCAGGGTCACGCGGTGGTCGACGTACTGGTGCGCGGCCCTGTCCCAGATGCCAGCCAGATCGATGGACACGAACTCGTCGACGAGGCCGGCATGCGGCGCTGCGACGAGCGTGACAACGTCACTCGGGCTGACGCTCAGCGCCCGGGCCAGGGCCCGGTCCTCCGCGGCGAACCGGCCGAGCGCGTCCGCCAGTTCGCTTGCGGAGCCGTTGAGCGTGTACGCCTGCACTCTCGTCCCTGACTGGTTGTCGACGCGAGCGAGGGTGACATGCCCGGGGGGCAGCCGGTGAACGACTGCGACCGCACCGTCGGCGCCGACGTGCACCTGGCTCCCTCCGGAGCTGGAAGGCGGTACCGACAGCCACAGCCGGTCCGCACCGTCGCGGAGCGGGTCGGGTGTCCCGGCGTTTGAGGACCAAGTGCGGTACAGACGCGCCCGTACGGCCGCCGGGAAGCCGGAGCGGAGCACAAGGACGAAGACAGTGGCGGCGGCCGCGGTCGACAGGGAGGAAGCGGGGAACACCGCGGCGGCCAGAGCCGTGACACTGATCGCGAGGTGGCACAGGAAAACTGTCACGGCGCGTGAGCCCCGATGCCGCGCCGAAAGCCATGCTCCGGCCGGCACGGCGAGAGTGAGGGCCCACATCGGTACGACTTCCCACGAGGCGATGGCTTCGGGAACGCCCGCAGCCTCGCCGGTTCGGCTGATGACGGCGGGGATCCACATCATCGTCAGGCAGGTCGACATCACAGCCGTGGCGATGGTGCGGTTCCGCCTGAGCCACAGGAGGAACCCGCACAGGGCACCCAGCGCGCACATGAGGAGGCCCACCGCGGGGCTCATCGCTGCCAGCTGCAGTACAGCGAGCGCGGCACCAAGCCCGCCAGCGGTGACGAGTAGACAACGAGAGCGCGGTGACGTACGCGCGAGAAGCGGTGTGGTCATGCCGGGGCCGTCCTTCTTCTGCGGGGTCGAAGCCGCCTGGGACCCTAAGGACGGAATCGGACAGGGCCCCGAAGACGCGTCTTCGGGGCCCCGTCACTGCCAGGTTCAGGCGGTCGTGTGAATTTCCGCGTCCTGCAGATCAGCCGCCCAGGGACCGACCTTCTTCCACTCCTGATCAGCAGTGAGGATCCAGCCGGTGGCGGCGTCGCCGTCTTCGACCTTGGCCACGGCCTGGCCGTCGGGGAACACCCACAGCTCGGTCTCACCGTCGGTGCTCGTCGTCGCCGGCAGCGCCTTGGGCAGCTCCTTCAGCTTCAGCTGGGAGCCCACGGTGGTGAACCGCCACATCTTCCGCTCGCTCTGGGCCGCGGAGCCGCTGTCGATCAAACCGGACATGCCGTCCAGCGTCGACGCGCCGTTGCCGCCAGCACCACTGACACTCAAAGGAAGGGCCGGCTTACCGTCACTTCCCTTCACATAGCTGAAGGTGACCTTCTCACTGCCGGTTCCCGAGGCCGGGTTCGTCCACCCGGTGTCCACCGTGCCGCGGACTGTGCGGGCGCTGACCGGGCCGCTGGCGACAGGGGTACCGGCGGCGTCGACGAGCCAGCAGCTCCACGGGGTGAAGCCCTCCTGGCCCGGGCTGCGGGAGAACGCGGTCTGGCACTCCTGGCTCTTCCAGTACGTCTGCACCTCGGCGGGGACGTCGTGCTTACGCACGGTGCGGGTACTACCGGCCTGCCAGTCCTTGACGTTGACGGACCACAGCGACGTGATCTTGTACTGGCCGGCGGTCGAGCTGGACCAGGTCTCGCCGGTGGGGCTGTCAGCCGCGGTGGTCTGGAACCACAGCTCCGGCTCCTTCGGCGACCCGGTGAACTGGGCGCCGGACACGGTGCCGGTCACACCGGCGGCGGTCAGCTGCTCACGGGTCAAAGTCAGGACACCCTTGCCGCTGCCGGCGGCCGCGAGGTCCGCAACCTTGAGCGCTCCGTCGGGGGCGCTGGCGCTCATGCCGCTCTCGCCCAGCAGGGCGTACTCGAAGGAACTGTCGAAGACGCGGCTGCGGCTGCCGGTCCCGGCGAGCTGGCCCTGGGCGACCGGTTCGGGAACCGTGACCTGCTTGCGGATCTGCAGAGTTTCGCGCTCCAGCGCCGCGACGGCTACGCCCTGGTGGGCGACGAGGTCCTTGCCGAGACGTATCTCAAGGCCCGGCCCTGCCGTCTGCGAGGGTTTCGCGCTGTCGTTCTTGGCGGGGGTGCTCTTGCCCTCGCCGCCGGAGCTGGAGCAACCGGCCGCGAGCAGGACGGCGGCCGCAGCCGCCACAGCGCGGGTGGGAAAGCGGTTCATGTACCTCTCCTTGAGCTCGGTGTTCCGCCACAGCACCTCGGGCGACGAAATAATCAGAAAGTCGCGGCCATTTGACCACTGTCTGTCCGTGTGGGCGAAACCGGCTATGCCGTCGACCGGTGAGTTTGCACCAGCATTGGCGAGATGCTGCTGGCCGGGAGGGTGGAGGCTTCAGGCAGTCACGGCCTTCATCCGGACAGGATCAGGGCCTGCACCTCAGGGATCGCGAACACGGTACCCGCCGTGGTGAGCACGCCGAGTGCTGGGACGAGCACGACTTTCTCGAAGCTCCCGCCGGCTCGAATCCGGAACCTGGCCGGAAGAGCAAACTCCCACCAGCGTTTCCCGCGGTGCACGATCGGCCAGGCGAGCGGGCAACCCTGCTTCGTGATCATGTCGCCGAGGCAGTGGGTGAGCGATCCGACCGCGACGGCCAGGCCGAGAACCGGGTATCCGCGCCCGGTCGGCAGCCACCACGCAGCGCCCACCGCCGCGGCACCTGTCACGAGCGTGGTGACGACCCAGCTTTGGCGTCGGGCCCATCTGCCCATCAAGCCGCGCATTGCAAGACCCAGCATCAAGAAGAGCACAATCGCCGCGGCTGGCTTCCCGAGCAGCCCGCACGCTGCACTGACCAGGCCGCCGAATGCGACGGCGAACACAGCCGTGTGCGTGAGAGTGCGATGCCCGCCTGTGCGTGGTGCCTCACGGGCCATACGAGTGGCGTTGTAGACCGTCGTCGAGACCCGGTCGGCCAGGTGCGACAGAGCTATGGAGACCGGCCCGAACGTCCTGGCGACAGTCGACGAGGGGTGGTCAATATCTGGCAGCAGAGCAGCCCCCGCAGACACGGCAGCGCCGACCGCGAGTTCAGCGGAGGGAACGGCGAACCCGCACAGCTGCAGGCCCGCGGCACCCGCCATCCACACAGCCACGCCCGACAAGGCGTGCGTAGGTCCCATCACCATCTGTCAGGCCGCCTGTCCGAAGAGGTCCGACACAAGTCCGGCGAGGAACTCGACGGTAGGCGGCACCCACCGGTAGGTGACGTCTGCGATACCTCCTACGAACGCTGTGACGAGATCGCGAATGCCGCTCGCGTTGCTGTCACGCACGTATCTGAGAACGCCGCAGACCAGGCCGATGGTCAGCAAGGCGGTCAGCAGCCACCGTGCAATACGTATCACTGGGGAATCCCTTCAAAGGTCTGTTGAAGCGTCACCAGCTGAGCTGGTCACCAAGCCGACGGATCACGTCCTTCATCGACTCCCCGAAGTCGGTAATGGTCTCGGTAGTACGGCCGAGCCAACCTGGATCAGTGACGTCGCTGCCGTGCCCTGTCCACCGCCAGAAGCCGATCACAAGACCAGTCGCAACGAGTGCAAGAAGGACGCGTTTTAGCCTTCCTCCAGGACTGCGCAATCGTGATGACATGCCACGATTGTGTCGCTGAAAGAGGACACGACCGGCGGCAGGGCCTATGTGACAGTCCTGCTCCCTGGATTCGAATCCGTCATCTTGTCCATGGTCAAGTGCGGACCGTTGCCGGGAGGGCGCTGCCCTCCCGGACCCACCCGCCAGCGCCTGGATGCGCTGGACCATCCCTGGAGGGGACGCTATAGCGGCGTCCCCTCCAGACCTCCCCTTCGCCCTAAGTCACGGTCCTGCGCTCCGCGCACCCTTCGGGCGCTAGGCGCCCTCAGTGGACCGTGCCTACCGAGACTGTGGTTGCTCCAGTATGTGGTTACGGTGAGAGGTTCATGTCAGTAGTGAGGGCGAGGGTTGAAGGTGGCTGGCGTGTGGTTGCTGAATCAGGTGGGGTTGTCCTAATACAGTCGGTTGGCTTCCGGGGTGAGAATCAACCAACTGCCTTGAGAGGAACTGTAGATGCCGAGTGAGGACCTGGACCCTCGGGGTAGGTAGCAAACAGTTCAGTGCGACACCAGGTCCGATGGAAGAGTTGGTTCTGGGCTGTAGATGTCCACAGGCGTGGTTCTTTGTTTAAGAGAGCTGGAGATTGAAACCCACGCTGACCTGCACTTTTGCCCAAATGATCATGGTCTGGCGAGCACATTCGGCTGTGGAAAGTGTTAATGAAGCGAGCACGTTTTGAGGTAAAACTTAGGCTCAACCTAATTTTTCGAAGCGCTCGCCGACGATTAATATCCCCAGGTCAGGGCGCTGCGGGGCGGGTCGATGCGGGGGCTTGTTGACTGTCAGACAGCACCGGGATGTGCCCCGAGCTCGATACATGAACTTAGGCTGAGCCTGATTCTTCACTCTTGGGCACACTGGAACTTAGGCTGACCCTAAGTTTCTCGCCCCAGGTGCGCACGATGCTGGCCAGAACGCCAAAACTTAGGCTCAGCCTAAGTTCTTCCAGAGGGGCCCACCGAGCGGAGAGGGAGCGGGGGCACGCACATGGTCCCCCTGGAAGGCGCCGTGTACGTCGCAGCCACTTCGGTTTGCCGGACGGGGCGAGCCCGTGGCCGGGGTGTGTGCTCTTACCGACGTCCAGGCTGAGGAAGACGCCCATGTTGCTGGTGTCGATCACCGTGCTACTTGCTGGCAACGGTGCTGGCCATGGTGTCGGGGGCGTTTTCGCGCATTCACGTTATGAAGACCTGCCGCTCTCGAACGGTCGGGCATTGCCCCCAGCCAGGCGGTGGTCGTCAGCCGGAGCGAGCATGGCGAGGGTGATGTGCCGGTGCCAGGCGGTCCAGTTGCGGACCTGGTAGTGGTCGAGACCGACCTGGCCCTTGGCGGCCTGGAAGCATTCCTCGATGCTCCAGCGGACACCGGCGACGCGGACCAGTTCGGACAGGGGCACTTCGGTGGGTGACCAGCACAGATAGAAGGCGAGTTCGCCGGTGGACCGGTTGCGGCGGACGAGCAGGTGCCGATGGCTGTCGGTGCCGATGTGGACCCAGGCCCAGTCGTAGTACCGCGGTCCTTTCGCGCCGGCTCCGGCGCTGTGCCGCTGCCAGGCAGAGGCGGGCAGCCGGCCGGCGACAGTATCTGCGCGGATGGGCGTGCGGCCTTGGTTGATCCTCACCCGGGTCGAACAGGCGACGGCCAGGACGTAGCCGACGCCGCGCTCCTCGATGGCGGCGCGGAGCTGGGGGTCCTGGCCGTAAGCTTCGTCGCCGGTCACCCAGGGGGCGGTGATCCCGGCGTCCAGTGCGGCGGTGATCATTTCTGCGGCCAGGCGCGGCTTGGTGGCGAACTCCACGTCGTCGGGTATCCCGGCCGCGCTGCGGCGTTCGGGATCAGTGCACCAGGAGTGTTCCGGGAGGTAGAGCCGTCGGTCGATCAGGGCCCGGCCCCCGGCTGGTGGCCAGGGCGAGGAACACGCCGACCTGGGCGTTCTCGATGCGTCCCGCGGTGCCGGTGTACTGCCTCTGCACTCCTGCCGAGGACCGGCCCTTCTTCAGGAAGCCGGTCTCGTCGACCACGAGAACGCTGCCGTCGGTGCCGAGGTGTTCGGCGGCGTAGACGCGCAGGTCGTCGCGGACGGCCTCGGCATCCCAGCGGGCGTAGCGCAGCAGGCGTTGCATCGGCCCGGGCCGGGCAAGGCCGCCCTGTTCGGCCAGCTGGTGAGGTCGACTCGGGGCGCCCTGCTGGTGTTTCCACCAGTGGGTTTCCCCGAGCCGCCTCCCGAACCGGACGTGCCCGATCTCCAGGCATCCGGCTCTCCACAAGCCCTCTCAGACGGCCGCTGCCATCGTGGTCCCGCTCAGCCAAGGCGAGGGGATCTTGTTCCCGCGATACAGATAGCGGTTGGTCCGCACCTTCGCGCACCTGAACAAGACGACCTCGTCGTCGGCGGGCCACCATCGGCCCGCGCAGTAGCGACGGCGCAGACTCTTCCAGTTGGACCGGCGGTGTTTGCGCCGCAACCATCCGA